>JAUPKF010000023.1 GCA_030837625.1 Patescibacteria group bacterium
ATTTATAATGACTGGATTCATTACCATGTTGATAAAAGGCAAAATAGAAGCAACTCCAACGGCTTGAAAAAAAGCCATAGCTAAAGCAGCAATCATCACAATCAAAAAACTGATTTTGTCCTTACGATCAAAAATATCATTCAACTTAAAAATAAAACGCAGTTTCCTCTTTATTTTTTCAATAATTTTATTTCTCATGATTTTTTATTCCTTCCAATCTTCAATAATTATCCTATTCCCCTTCCCATACTTCTCCACCACCAATTTCTGACCCTCCGACCATCCAAATTCTCTTACAATCTCAATCGGCAAGGTGAAGCAATATGTTTTTCCGCCACCCACCTTGGTGAGCTTTCTCACGTTGCGATTTTCGATTTTTTCTTGTTTCATATTTTCGCTTAAAATTACGAATTACAGAGCCGGCTCTGTAATTCCATTATACACTAAACCGCCTCCCGATACCCGCCCTTGTCCAAACCAAGTTTTTTGGTTTATATTTTCAATATTTTGTCGTCCAACAAGAAATCAACAATCTTATAATGTTCAATCCCCCTGTAATCATCCCCTGCCATTTTATCCATTGAAACCACAATTTTTTGATAATTATCCGCAATCTCCAATAGGTTGCCAAATTCACGCTCCTTGGTCGCATCGTCATTTATCAAATACGCCACTTGGATATATATTTTTTTTCCTTCTTTTTCCGCCACAAAATCAATTTCCTTATTCCCCAGTTGGCCGACGTGAATAGTGAATCCGAGACGCGACAAATGCGAAAAGACCAAGTTTTCCAGCATCTGTCCGATTTCCGCCGCCTTATAGCCCGCCAAGGAATTTCGCAGACCCAAATCTTCCCAATAATATTTTTCATTGATTTCAAAAACTTTTTTGCCCTTGATGTTCGCTCGATTGACTTCGCGGATGATAAAACTGGAAGTCAAAAATGACAGATAATCCAGAACGATATTGGGCGTAGTTTTTATTTTTTGCGATTTCAAAAAATCACTGATTCGATTGGCGGAAACCAAGGAGCCAATGTTGTCCGCCAAATATTCCAAGAGGCGGTTAAGAAAGTTAATATTTCTGATTCTGAATCTTGCCACCACATCATTCAGGATGATTGTATTATACACACTTTGTAAATAACCATACGCTATTTCATCGGTAAGCTTCAAGTTGGCGAGAAAAGGCAGTCCGCCATAACGGATATATTTCAAGAGCGACTCCTCGCCGGACGCCAGTTTTTGAAATTGCAAGAATTCTTGATAAGACAAAGCATGCACTGGAATTTCGATATAACGGCCGGATAAACCGGTGGCTATTTCCGAAGAAAGCAACCGCGCGTTGCTGCCAGTGCAATATAGATCGAAAGTTTTTTTAGCGAAAAGATGTCTTAGCGCTTTTTCAAACTTTTCTATATCTTGAATCTCATCAACGAACAAATAATTATTAGATTCGGGAACAATCCGTTTTTCGGCATAAACAATCAAATCGCGATAATTGGCAATCGCGTCATATTCATTTTCTTCTTTGTTAATGTAAATGATATTCGCCGTTTTATCCTTGGCTTTTATCGCGTCTATGAGTTGAAGCAGGATATAGCTTTTTCCTACCCGCCTTTGCCCGATAAGAACCTTAATAAGGTCAACTCCTATAAAAGGGGTGATTTTATCCAAATAAAAAGGGCGTTTTTGGTACATTTTATTCATAGTTAAAAGTTTTTAAATATTTATGATATGTTTTAAGTATACTTAAAACTCTTCAAATACTCCGGCAGTTTCAAGATCCACTCGGCCTGCTCGGGATAAAAAAGAAATCTCTCCACGTCTTTGGCGGCCTGTTTCAAGTCGCTTTTGCCAACTTGAATTTGCAAGAAATCGATCAGCTCTTGGCGGTTGCTGACGGCGATTTTCTTCTCTTTGAAAATCTCATAATTCGGCTCGATGTTTTTCTGGCTCAAAAACCAGACCAAATCATAGAAATCGCGCCCTTTCTGATAGGGACGGAAAACGATGGCCAGAATTTTTTGCGCGAAAAGAGTTTCCGGGGTATTGACTTGCATCGGAAATCTTTCGTTAAAACTGTCTGCAAATTTTGTTTCCGTCTGGATGCTCGCGTAGGGACTGAAATCAATTTCAAATTTGATCAAAATCTTTTCGCTTGCTTGAACATCAAATCCAAACTCTTGGAGAACATTTTTGAAACGAAAAAATATAATATGGATGTTTTCCGTGGTTTTCGCGCGCGCATCAACTTCAAAACCCAGCAATCCAAGCTTAGTCCTAATCTCAAGCATCAAAGTATCAACATTAAATCCTTCTTTTTTGATCAAATCGAAATCAAGATCTTCTGAAAAACGCTCAATATTGTGGGCAAATCGCAAACAAGTGCCTCCCAAAAAAGAAAGCTTGTCGTTATATGCGCTCAGAGAAAGAGCTTTCAAAATCTGAGTTTGCAAATATTCCAACAAGATATTCCTCTCTTGCCAGGGAATATTTTTCTCTTGCGCGTATTTTCTAAAAAAGTCCTTACTTGGCAACATAGTATTTGATAAAATTTTGAATTAGAAAAACAGTCTTTCTGTTCTGAAACGGCTTGGCGAATTGCGCGAGTTTCTTCGCATTAAATTTGAATTCTCCATTAAAGCGATAGCCCTGAAATTGTTCTTTGGTTCCGTCAAGAATATTGCGATTAAGATAGAAAAAATCAACCATGGCTTTTTCCGGCAGCGCCAGATTGAAAGAAACGCCTGCTTGTTTTTTTGTTTCAAATCCCCCGAAAGCTTCTCTTTTGATTTTCTGATAGCTGAAGTTCCCGATTGGAGTTGCGAATTGCTTGGTTTTTCTGGTCGTGATCGAGGTTACGGTAAAGACAGCTTCAGGAATAATGCCGTAAAAATTCATAGCCATTTCCATGCTCACGTAAGAAGGCGCGTAAAGCTTGGTTGCGAAGGCCATTGTGTCCAGCTTATTTTTCAATTCACTGCTGGCATACAGACCGCGCCTGAGCATAATTAAATGACCTTTATTTACCCAATTCTTAAGATTAATCAAGGTAGTGCTCGTGAAATCACTACCCAGAATCAGGCGCAGTTCCTTTGTTTCGAAACAGGGCAATTCTTGAATTTTATCCTTAAACTCAAAAATATTCATTTCTTTTAATAATATAATTATATCAATAAAGGAATTGTATATGAATAATCCCTGCTTGTCAATAGGCCATTGGCACCCCCTTAACAATTCCTTCTTCCTATAGTATAATAAACTTATGCGAAAACTTCAATCTGTCGCAGATTTTCTCAAAAAACCAAAAGCTATTTTGGCGATAATTCTCCTCGCTTTTTTCCTGAAAGGCGTTTTTGTGGCGGCAGTTTTCCCGATTTTCACGGGCCAGGACGAGGCCAGACATTACAGCTCTCTGCAGTATCTGGCCGAACCATTCAAAAAAAATTGGAAATTGACGGAAAGAAAAGCCAAAAATAACCGCGACACCATCGCGGACTATAATTTTTCCGAAGAAATAATCAACACTGGTTTGGCCACGGATTTTGATACGGTGCGGCATAAATCATATAACACAGCCGATTTTTCGCAAGGATTTGATGGAAAAAACGAAGCGGAAATAAACTCTGGAAAGTGGCAACCATTTAACTTTTTCAGCTCTCCAGATACAGCCGGAAGAAGCCTGTATCACACTTTAGGATCCAAAATAGAAAAGTCTTTCGCCAGTTCCAGCATTCTAGTGAGATTTTTTCTGGCTCGGATATTTTCCGTTTTTCTGGGAACATTGGCCGTTCTTTTCGCCTATCTTATCGCCAAAAATATCGGTTTTAAGGAGAAATACAGCCTGACGCTAACCGCTATCGTTTCCTTCCAGCCGAAACTAGCGATGTACTCGGCCAATATAAACTATGACACTCTGCTCATTCCCCTCTTTTTTCTTTTTACGTTTGGCGCAGTTCTTTCCTTTAAAAATGGCTTAAACTGGAAAAACGCCGCGATAATGCTCTTTTCAATCGCCGCGGGAATACCCACCAAGGGCACCGCCATTGTTCTTTTGGCGGTTTTTATCATTCTCGTCGCGTATCATTTATACGAGAAAATGACTGACAAAAAAAATGTTTGGAAATATTTTTTGCTATTTTCAGCAGGTACGGCTGTTCTCCTAATAGCCGCCAACACTAAAGTGAACTTAGTCGGACTCATGCCCTACAAAGAAAGTCTGGCGAATACTTTCGCCTTGCTTTTGAAATATATAAACAAGAGCCTGACCTTGGGCCAGTTTGGACTGTCGTCCCGAACGTACTGGGGCGCGCTGGACTGGAATTCCGGCAACATTACCACCAATATCATCGATTTTGTCTGGATAATCCAAACTTTTTCAATCGCCGGGCTCGCCATATTTTTCTTTTCTAAAAAGAAATTCGATTTTCTGCCGGAAAAAAAATATGTCGTTTTTCTAATCTCAATGCTTGCCACTCTCCAGCTGGGCATCCGGATATTCGACTGGAAAGTTTATATGGAATCAGGATCTCTCGATCTCGGCACGCCGGGACGATATTTTCTGCCCAATCTCGCCGCCCATATCATTTTAGTTTTTATAGGTTTGGGCGCGCTTCTCAAAAAAGAGAAGTATTTCGAATATTGCATACTGGCCGGGATGATCCTGATGTTCGCCTTCTCGACCTATCTTATTTTTAATGTCGTTATTCCCAGATTTTATCTATAAGCAGGTAGCGCACAGACCTCCGAGGTCTAATGCATTCTGACCTCGGAGGTCTGTGCCACAATGCATCCCACGCGAATGACTCGAATGAATGTTAAAACTATCCTTCTTTCACTAACGGCAGTTTTCTTGCTGGTTATTTTATACAACTTCATCGCCGCTTGGCATTTTCCCGACACTAGTTGGCCGCTGGAGAAAGGAGAAAAAACCAAGCTGGATTCGGAAATCATACAGAAATTTGAAGCTGACCGCGACGGCCTTTCGAAGATAAAAATTCTCTTCGGCGATTCTGATGTCAGCCCGGGCGGAACATTTTCACTAAAAGTATTTGACGAAAGCTGCCAAGAGCCGGTACGATCGGCGAAACTTGATATACGAGAACTTAACTCCGACACAACCGTTGACTTTGTTTTTCCTCGAATTGAAAGCTCAAAAGGAAAAGTTTATTGCCTGAAATTAAGCTATTCCCAAAAGAAAGGCGGCAAAAAAGCCAATATTTTTGTCATTGGCAACACAATGAAACAAAATAAATATTTTTCCATCAACGGACAAGAAATGGCCGGCCAGTCCGTTTCAATGCGTCCGGCCTACAAGAAAGCCAGCCTCTTTGAAGATGCCGGCGAACTGAACGAAAGGATTTCGCAATATAAACCTTGGTTTTTGAAACATTATTTTCTTTGGTTCATCTCAATAGGCTTTATACTGCTATCTATCGGTCTGGTGACGATCCTAATCCTTCTTTAACTACATAAAAATTAGAACTTACGCGTTTGCCCGCTTTAGCAATGTTTCCCAAGGCGAGGCCTTTAGAATTCCCAAGGCCTCGCCTTGGGCATCCTAGGAAAAGTTTCAAACGCATAAGTCCTTAAAACATAAAGGGCCGCTCCATTGAGAGCGGCCTCTTTGCGTAATTCGCAAGGAAAAATCAATTCCACTAAAACCATGTAAAAGGGTTCCACCATCTGAAATTGGATTCCTCACTAACAGGGGCGGTTGGAGCCGGATCCGGAGTATAAGGAATATTTATTTCCTCTGCCGCGCCGGTTGAATTTCCCGAATCGTTATGACCTTCATTTGCCGAAGAAGAATTATTTGGAGCGACATCGGAAGCTGGAGCAGTATTTTCCGCTGATGGAGAAATATTGGCGGGCGCCGGACTCCCCGCGCCGACATTTCCGCTTGTTGCCGCAGAGCCAGGAATCTTCAGGGAATAAGTTTTGGAATGTTCCGTGTCGTCATATTTATCTTCGGAATAAACGCGGAAATAATAGGTGTGTCCGGGTGTTAGATCTTTAAGATACATCGAATGATCTTTTTTATCTTTACGCTTCTCTTCTTTCTCCTCTTTTAGGTTCCTACTAAGACCATATCGGACCCTTTCATTGGCCTTATTGTTGGTTTTCCAGGTAATCTTGATCTGATTGCCGGAAACAACGCTATATTTGACTTTGCTAATCTTGAGCGAGGGATGGCTATCATCATCATCGTCATCATCTTCGACAGCCGTCGCCGGAGCGAAAACCGTGAAGCTGGTAATGTTCAAAGGATCGCTTTCATTGCCGGAGGGATCCGTCACTGTCAAAGAACAGTCCTCGTAGGTGCCTGTCGAAAGAGCTTCGAATGTAACCGTATTTTCTCCGGAAACGGCATAGTTTGTTTCCGAAGAACAATCGCCATCGTAGGTGATAAGACCGGCTTCGTCGGAAGTGAAAGTATAATCCGGTGTCGTATCGGTCGTAGGCGTGGTCACGGGGGTGGTCTCTTCCAAGACCGGCGCCGTTTCATCTCCCTCTTCCGCCACGCTAAACTGAATGTGGTAATCACTGTCGGTGGTGTTCCCCGCCGGATCTGCACAACGCACATAATAGTCATAATAATTCCCGTCTTCCACTGAAACATCTTCTGTATGAGTCGTGCCGCCGACAGTCGTAAGTGTGTCAGTCATATCCGCGTAATCCGTATCTGAATCTGTTGAATAGCGGCAAACAGCGACCTCTCCCGTTGTCACGGTCAAGGTGGACGTAACCGTCCCGGCCGTTTCCGGTTCGTCCGGCAATCCGCCGGAAATCACCGGCGCAGCGGTATCCACCGTAAAGGCCGTGATTGAAAGAGTGTTGCTGGCATTAGAGGCGCTGTCGGTCACTATAATTGTACAGTTGGAATGCGCCCCGTCAGAAAGAGCCGCAAAGACAACCGCATTATTTCCGATCGACGCGTTGGCAGTTGACGCTGTGCAATCACCGCCATAGGTAATGATTCCAGCCTCGTCCGAGCTAAAAGTATACGAAGGAGTATTGTCGGCAGTCGGCGTGGTGACGGCCGCCACTTGAGTCAAAGTTGGGTCGGTAATGTCAATCGTAAAAGCCGGCACATTCAAAGTATTACTGACGTTATCAGCCGAGTCGGTCACGGTAATTGTACAATTGGAATGCGTTCCTTCGGCGGAAGCGGCAAATGTGAAATCGATTGCATTGTTTCCCGATGCGGCAACCAATGTATTTGAGGAACAATCCCCTCCGTAAGTAATATCTCCGGCTTCAGTGGAACTGAACACGTATCTGGGTGTCGTATCGTTGGTAGGAGTCGCAACTGCTGTCACTCGGGCGATAACCGGCACTGATGTGCTTTTCGCCGCCGTATCCGTCGCGTTGTTTCCCTGATTTCCCGCCGAGTCCGTCAGATAAACGGTTAGCGTCAACGTATCGTCATCCAAAGACGATACATCAATATCAGCAATCTGATCGGTAGCCGTAGCGATTGTGCCGGTGCCAGTAATCGCGGCTGTGGCGCCGTTGGTGTCGTTGATGGAATAGTTGTAGGTAGTGCCAACTTCCGCGGCAGCAAAGGTGAAAGAAACCTCGTCTTCGCTTCCGGCATTTATAGTATCCTGATCGAAGCTAACAGAATAACCGGCGGGTATGCCAGTGTCTTTTGCTACCGTATCCGTCACGTTGCTCCCTTGGTTAAGCGAGGTATCTATAAGATAGACAGTCAAAGTCAGAGTATCATCATCAAGAGCAGAAACATCAATATTGGAAATTTGCTGGGTAGCGCCAGCCACGAGACCGCTGCCGGACGCCGGCAAAGTAGCTCCGTTGGTGTCATTAATGGAATAAACATAGGATGCTCCCACTTCCGCGGCGGCAAAGGTGAAAGACAAAGCGTCGTCGTTTCCGGCGTTGATAGCCGCCTGGTTGATACTGACGGAATAGCCGGAAGGAGCCACAGCATCCTTTGCAATTGTATCAGTCGTATTGGCGCCTTGATTGGAAAAAGTGTCCGTCAGATAAACCGTAAGCGTCAAAGTACCGTCGCTTAAAGATGTCACATTGATATTTGATATCGTATCGGTAGCCGTGGCGATTGTTCCCGTGCCGGTAATCGCGGCTGTGGCGCCGTTAGTGTCATTGATAGAATAGTTGTATGTGGCGCCCACTTCGGCAGCGGCAAAGGTAAAAGAAAGAGCGTCGTCATTGCCGGCGTTGATGGTCGCTTGGTTGATGTTGACGGAATAGCCGGAAGGAGCGGTAGCATCTTTCGTTACCGTATCTGTGGCATTGCTTCCCTGGTTTCCGGTAGTATCAGTTAAATATACCGTCAGAGTTAGAGTGCCATCGTCCAGCGAGGTTACATTGATATTTGATATTGTGTCAGTAGCGGTAGCAATCGTACCCGTGCCGGTAATCGCGGCTGTGGCGCCGTTGGTGTCGTTGATGGAATAATTGTAAGTGGCGCCCACTTCGGCGGCGGCAAAGGTGAAAGACAAAGCGTCGTCGTTGCCGGCGTTAATGGTTGCTTGATTGATACTGACGGAATAGCCGGCGGGGGCGACGGTATCTTTAGCTACCGTATCTGTCACATTCCCTCCCTGATTAAGTCCCGTATCGGTTAAATAAACCGTAAGAGTCAAAGTACCGTCATCCAGAGACGTCACGTTGATATTGGATATCGTATCGGTGGCGGTGGCAATTGTTCCGGTACCGGTTATTGCGGCTGTGGCGCCGTTGGTGTCGTTAATGGAGTAGTTGTAGGTAGCGTCCACTTCCGCAGCGGCAAAGGTGAAAGAAAGAGCGTCGTCATTGCCGGCGTTGATGGTTGCTTGGTTGATGCTGACGGAATAGCCGGAAGGAGCGTCGGCGTCTTTTGCAATCGTGTCGGTGGCGTTAGCGCCTTGGTTGGAAAAAGTATCGGTGAGATAAACGGTAAGCGTCAAAGTGCCGTCATCTAAAGACGAAACATTTATGCCGGAAATTTGCTGGGTGGCAGATGCGATTGTACCGGTACCGGTAATCGCAGCTGTAGCGCCATTAGTGTCGTTAATGGAATAGTTGTAGATAGCGCCCACTTCCGCGGCGGCAAAGGTGAAAGAGGCAGCTGTTTCATTGGCGGAAGTAATGGATGCCTGATCGAAACCGACGGTATAGCCAGAAGGAAGAGTCGCGTCCTTGATAACTGTATCAGTAACGGGATCGCCTTCGTTTAAAGCGGCATCAGTTAACGTGACTGTGAGTGTCAAAGTGTCATCGTCCAGCGAGGTTACGTTAATATTTGATATCGCATCGGTAGCCGTAGCGATTGTGCCGGTGCCAGTAATCGCGGCTGTAGCGCCATTGGTGTCGTTGATGGAATAGTTGTAGGTGGCGCCCACTTCCGCGGCGGCAAAGGTGAAAGAAAGAGCGTCGTCGTTGCCGGCGTTTATGGTTGTTTGGTTGATGTTGACGGAATAGCCAGCGGGATCCGTTACGTCAGGAACGGTAACTACCGTCGAAGTCCTTTCGCTGATGGTGTTACCCGCTTGGTTTGTGGCTATCGCGATAGTATCAGTT
Source organism: Patescibacteria group bacterium (assembly GCA_030837625.1). Lineage (GTDB taxonomy): Bacteria > Patescibacteriota > Minisyncoccia > Moranbacterales > UBA2206 > XYA2-FULL-43-15. The sequence continues at coordinate 9,552 of JAUPKF010000023.1, forward strand.
TCATCAAAAGAAATTGTCGCCTCCCCCGTTCCTACTGCTTCAAAAGCAAAGGTGGCGATAGTTGTTATAGAAGATATGGTGGGAGGATTAACTATTCCGGTAATAACAGATATAACAGCTGTGCCCTCCTCATTATCAAATTCATTTTGCAACTCATAATCATTATTAGGGAAAGCCGTTGTGTTGCGGGTAATTCCGGTAACATGCACTTTGCTCGGATCAAAAGTTATGGCAACATCCACTCCGTAAACCAAATTAGCTCCAGGATCTATTATAGCATCCAGAGTAAACGAATCACCATTGTCCACGGTGAGAGTGACTTCATCAAAATATATGGCAGTTTCCGGAGCCGCTTGGGCATAATAAAAAAACAAAAAACTGCCATACGCGACGGCAACGATTGCAAAAACAGAAAAAACCAGCTGCTTAATTCCTCCAAACCTTTGTTTATTCTTTTTCATACGCCCTTTATATTTCATATTTATTATCTATTTTAATTTCCAAAACCGTAGTTATTCACCAAGGCGCTAAAATCGAGCATATTGACGCTGCAGCTTAAATCTATATCGGCTGCGTTGTCGCATACGGAATTGCCGTAATTGCCAACCAAGGCGCTGAAGTCGAGCATATTGACGTTGCCATTCTTGTCTATATCTCCAGGTATCTTCCAAACTTCATTAGAAAAAGCGCTCTCATTTTCAGAGTCATCTACGGCGGTTATGGAAAAATAAGTGGCTCCCGTATCGGAGATATTGTCTATTTGATAAGTTGTCGCGCTTACCGTGTCTGGGGAAGAATTGGCATATCCTCCCGGGGCGCTTCCTCCCGTCCGGGGAGAGGTTCCCCAATAGATTTTATACCCGGCTAGATCGTCTTCGGTATTGGCATCCCAATTCAA
>JAUPKF010000024.1 GCA_030837625.1 Patescibacteria group bacterium
AAGATTCCGACCAACAGGCGGAGTACAAGGCGGGTTTTTCTATTTTGACCAAAGCCTTACAGGAACCGCTCAAGCTTATTGTTCAAAACGGCGGACAGATGGACGCCGGAGTAGTGATGAACGAAATCACCAAAAACAAGAATGTCAATTTTGGTTTTGACGCTTCTCGTGGTGAATACGTGTCCGATATGATCAAAGCCGGGATTATCGATCCTTTGAAAGTTACCCGGACAGCCTTGGAAAGCGCGGTTAGTATCTCCGCCATCTTGCTTACCACTGAAGCGGCCATTGCCGATAAACCGGAAGAAAAGCCGTCGGTCGGCATGCCATCGATGCCGGGAGGAATGGGCGGAATGATGTAAAGCTCGCGAATTAACGCGGATCTGGAAATGAATATCATTACGAATAAACGACTGTAGAGCCGAGGCATTGCCTCGGCTCTACTTTATTTTTGAAAATATGTTATAATGTAATTGCTAGAAGCAATGGAGAAAAATCAAAAACAAACATTTCGATTATGAAAATAGTCAATGACTTAAACCTAAAAAAGCAGGCAGAGGAACTGGGAATTTCCGTTTGGCAGACACCGGGATTCTTATTTCTTATTCTGGGGGCGGTGGCTATAACTGTAATGTCGGCCACTTTCTATCTTTCGCAAAATTATGACAGTCCGGAAATTCTGGTTTTGTCAGAGTCGGCGGTATCTATCGTTATTCTAATCGTGGGGAATTCAGTGATTGGCATATTCGAGCAGATGGCCAAGGTAAACAAACTGAAGAGCGAGTTCGTTTCGGTAGCTTCTCATCAGCTGCGGACTCCTCTTTCGGCTATTCGTTGGGAAACTGAACTGTTGCTTTCTAAGCTTAAAAAAGGCTTGAGCGACAAGCAGGTGAAAAATATCGAAAGCATTAGTCTTTTGAGCGCCAGGATGACTAGATTGGTGAATGACCTTTTGGACGTAACCCGGATAGACCAAAAAAGACTTCTTCTCAAAAAAGAACCGGTAAATATTTCCATCTTGGCGGAAGAAGCAATCGCGGAAGCAACCAGTCTCGCCAAATCAAGGAATGTTGAAATAGCCTTTACTCCTAAAAAGAATCTGCCCAAAGTGATTGGCGATCGGGAGAAAATAAAGATGGTTATAGAGAATCTTGTAGGCAACTCGATTAAGTATACCACTAATCGGGGGAAGATAGAGATAAAAGTGTGCAAAAAAGACAATTATATATTTTTTAGCATTAAGGACAACGGAGTCGGTATCCCAGAAGAACAACAAAATCGAGTTTTTGATAAATTTTTCCGCAGTGACAACTGCGTGAAATACCAGACTGACGGAACGGGGCTCGGGCTCTATATCGCCAAAAGTATCGTGGATCAGTCTGGCGGTGAAATGTGGTTCAATTCCGTGGAAAATTTGGGAAGTATTTTTAATTTTAAATTGCCGGTAAAATAATTAAACCGATTCGAATCAACGAATCATTCGAATCTACGAATAAAAGAAAACTTAGCGCTGATTATTCGTGGATTCGTGAATTCGGATTCATTCGTAGATTCGAATCGGAAGATAATTTTATGGAGAAAAAAAGGATCTTGATTGTCGAGGATGAGACGTCGTTGCACGAATCTTTGGGAGAATTTTTGTCTGCCGAAGGCTTCGAAGTGTTGAATGCTTACGATGGCGAAGTAGGATTGTCGATGGCCCGGGAGAAAATGCCGGATCTGGTGCTTCTCGATATAATTTTGCCGAAAAAAGACGGCTACGAGGTTTTGGCTGAGATAAGGAAGAGTGAGAAAACAAAGAATATGCCCGTTATCTTGCTTACCAATCTGGAAAGTGCAGAAGATGTCCAAAAAGCTTTCGAAAAGGGAGCGACAACGTATTTGGTGAAGTCAGATTATAAAATGGAAGATGTAGTGAGAAAGATAAAGGAAACTTTGAAAAAATAAACACGATGCGAATCTACGAATGATTCGAAAGCCGGGCGCCAGACCTCCAGGGTCTGCGGCCACAGACCCTGGAGGTCTGTGAATAGCGGAAAACAAAAATCGTTATGCGTATTGGCAACGAACAATTGAAAAACTTTATCAGCGATTCGGAAATAATCGGATCCAAGGAATTGGAAGAGTCCTTTCAAGAGGCTGAGGCTGGTGGGAAAAAATTGGGAGACGTGCTCTTGGAAAAAAAGCTGATTGATGAAATTCAGTTGAGAAAGCTCTACGCCTATATTTTAGGCGTCCCTTTTGTTGATTTGGCGAAAGAGACCATTCCCCATGAAATAATTCAATTGGTTCCGGAGCCGATTGCTAAAAAATATAGAATTGTGGCCTTCAGTAAAAATGGCAATGAGCTTCGGTTGGCAATGGTCAATCCGGAAGATATCCAAACAGTTGATTTCATTAAGAAGAAAACGGGTTTTAAAATAGTTATTTGCCTTACGACCGAGGAAAGCATTGAAACGGCTTTGCGGCAATACAGCAAAAGCCTAAAAGCCGAATTCGGGGATATTATTAGTAAAAATTCTTCCGAATTTTCCGAAGAAACGGAAGAAGACCTAGAAAAGATTGCCCAAGGCCTGCCCATAATTCGTATAGTAGACACTCTGATCAAGCACGCCATATTGCAGAGCGCCAGCGATATTCACATTGAGCCGGATGAGAAAGAAGTGAGAGTGCGTTACCGGATCGACGGAATTCTTCATGAAGCGATGACTCTACCTAAGCAAGTCCGGGACGGGATTATCGCCAGGATAAAAGTCCTTTCCAATCTTAAGTTGGACGAGCACCGGGTTCCTCAAGATGGCCGGTTTAAGATTGAGAAAGACGGACTGAAAATATCTTTTCGCGTCAGCATCCTCCCTATATTTGATGGAGAAAAAATAGTGATGCGGCTTCTCAACGAGTCATCGAAGGGTCTGACTTTGGAGAGCATGGGTATGAGCGGACGAGGCTTAGAAATCATACATCGCGACATCAAAAGGCCCAATGGCATGATCTTGGTTACTGGCCCGACGGGAAGCGGAAAGACAACTACGCTGTATACAGTGATGGATATTTTGAATGTTCCGGAAGTTAATATCAGCACGGTGGAAGATCCAGTAGAATACCGAATGTCTCGAATTAACCAAACTCAGATTTATCCCAAGGTCGGATTAACTTTTGCGGCTGGGCTAAGATCACTTCTCCGTCAAGACCCGGATATTATTATGGTAGGGGAGATTCGAGACAAGGAAACCATGGAAATGGCTATTCATGCCGCTATGACTGGGCATTTGGTACTTTCGACTTTACACACCAACAGCGCCGCTGGAACACTGCCGCGGCTTATCGATATGGGTGCTGAGCCATTTTTGGTGGCTTCTACAGTGAATGTTATTATAGCCCAGAGATTGGTGAGAAAACTTTGCCCGGATTGCCGCAAGGAATACAAACTTAGCGATAAAGAGCTGAAAACGTTAAAAGACAACTATGCTATGGATGAGATATTAGGGGTTATCGTCAAGGATCCGGATGTAAAAGGCAATGTAAAGGCGGCGGAAAAATGGCAAGATATAAAGTTTTTCAAGGCTGTTGGTTGTGAACGATGCAGCGATGAAGGATATCGTGGGCGAGTCGGCATATTTGAAGTTTTAGAAGTGGATGATGAAATCCAAAAAGCCATTTCCCAAAAGGAAACAGCGGAGGATATAGAGGAAAGGGCTAGAAAAAATGGGATGCTGACTATGCTTGAAGACGGCTTTGTCAAGGCCATGCAAGGCGTCACTTCTTTGGAAGAAATAATGAGAGTAACGAAAGAATAAACCGCGATTCGAATCAACGAATGCATCCGAATCTGCGAATAAATTCCAAAATGATATTCGCAGATTCGTGAATTCGAATAGATTCGTAGATTCGAATCGGCGAAAGCTATGAAAGCATTTTATACTGCTAAAAGTTACTCCGGAGAAACAAAAAGCGGGGAGATGGATGTCAAAAATGAACGGGATTTAGCCAATCAGTTGCGGTCTGACGGTTTTGTTTTGACTTCTTTTAAGGAGTTTAAAGATGAGGAAAATGAAATTGAGATAAAATTTCTGGATCGTTTTTTTGGTATTTCCTTGAAGGATAAGTTGATGTTCGCCAGAAATTTGAGCGTGATGATCTCTTCCGGTTTGCCGCTTTCAAGAGCTTTGAAAAATATTTCCGTCCAGACTAAGAATAAACGATTTAAGAAAATACTGGAAGCCGTGTTTAAGGAAATTCAATCCGGCTCGACGTTTGCTGATTGTTTGGCTAGATATCCAGCAGTCTTTAACGAGCTTTTTGTCAATATGATACGGGTTGGAGAAACGGGAGGTAATTTGGAGGAAGTGCTCAATATTTTGGCCCTTCAGTTGGAAAAAGAGCATGATTTGACCAGTAAAGTGAGAGGAGCGATGGTCTATCCAGCTGTCATAATAGTAGCGATGATTGGAATTGCCATCTTGATGCTGACGTATATTTTGCCCAAGATAACTGGAGTTTTCAAGGACATGAACGTGGATCTGCCGGCTAGCACCAAATTCGTGATAGCCATAAGTGATGCCCTTCAGAACCACGGACTCCTGGTGGGAATATGTTTTGCCGGGTTGATTGTTTTTCTTAAATTTTTCCTGACAACCCAATCTGGAAAAAAAGCGATCGCTTTTTTTTCGATGCATATTCCTTTGATAAGCAACATTGTCATTAAGGTAAATTCCGCCCGTTTCGCGAGAATCTACAGCTCGCTTCTCAAAAGCGGAGTTTCCGTGGTGGAATCTTTGAAAATAATTTCCCGGACTTTGACTAATTATTATTATACGGAAGCGATAAAATCAGGAATAGAGGATATCCAAAAAGGAATAAATTTAAGCCAGATTATCGCTAAGCATCCCAAGATTTTTCCTGTGTTAGTTTATCAGATGACGGAAGTGGGAGAAGAAACCGGAAAAACCGAGGAGGTGCTTTTGAAACTGGCAGAATTTTATGAAGGAGAGATAGAACAAATAACAAAGAATATGTCGTCCATCATTGAACCGGTTCTGATGATTATCATCGGAAGCGCGGTCGGATTTTTCGCCGTTTCGATGCTGCAACCGATGTATAGTCTGATGGACAACATCAAATAGAATTTTTAATTTTTAATTTTTAATTTTTAATGCCGAAAAAGTTTTTTAAAAACGGATTTACGCTGATTGAAATGCTGGCTTTTTTGTTTATCTTTTCTTTGATAACCATGACTTTTTATTCGGTTTGGTCAGCTGGAACGAACTACATCCTCTTTGCCAAGAACCAGCTGGCGGCTGTGGCGCTGGCCAATGAAAAGATGGAGATTGTGCGAAATTTGGCTTTCGATGATATCGCCCATACGACAGGTTCTCCTGTAGGTAATTTGAAACAAAACGAAGATATTACGCGAAGCGGACGGACGTTTCACATTCTGACGCAGATAAAAAATGAAGACGACCCCTTTGACGGAGAATGCGAAGCGACGGGTGATCCGGATTGCTCGGCGCCGATTGATTATAAAGCAGTAAAAATTACGGTTTCTTGGGATGACGGACAGCATAGTATAGCGCTTTCTTCGCGGTTTGTTCCGGCTGGGATCGAACAACCGATGGCCGGGCAAGGAATCTTGGTGGTCAATGCTTCCAGTGATAAAGCTGGAGGGGCGTTGGTCTCCGGAAGCACGGTACGCGTCCAAAATAGTGTGACTGGTTTTGACGAGACCCACAGCACTGACGGTCTTGGCAGACTTTTGCTTCTTGGTCTTCCTGAAAGTCTTAATAAATACCAAGTTACTCTCACAAAAAGCGGTTACGAAACAGTTTCCACTATGCCGCCCTATCCAGATTCCGCTTACAACCCGGTTCATGAACATGCCTCAGTCGTGTCCGGTGCCGTGAATACCGTTGATATCTTTCAGAACGAGCTGGCTGATTTGAAGGTGGTTACGCAAGATTACGCCGATCAACCGGTTGACAACATCAACTTTCATCTCAAGGGAGGAAAGCAAGTAGGAACCGAGGCTTTTGATCCACTGGATATTACTCCCAATGAATTGATTTATAATTTTGACGAGGATGATGATACGGGGACGGGAGGAGAAAAGGATTTCAATGACATAAGCCCGGGGCAATACGAGTTCTCTCTTTTAGAATCGGGGTATGAAATTATAGGAACGGATCCCGCCGCCCTTTTCTTACTTTTGCCTGGCGAGGCCAAGACGCTCACTATACGCGTCAGCCCTGAGAACGTAACCGCGCTTTTGGTTAAAACAATCCGGAGTGATGATGGGTCGATCATTTCCGGGGCTAGCGTTCATTTGACTAATCCTCTAGGCTATGACGTTACTCTTTCCGGCGGGACAGACGGGCTGGTGTTTTTTCCCGATACTGCCGATCCTCCTTTTGAAAGCGGAACGTATGATTTGTCTGTTTCTGTCGATAATTATGAAAATTATTCTGGCCAAGTGACGGTGGATGCCGGCAGTCTCAAAGAAGAAATAATTTTGCTTACCCCATCTTCTTAAAAACAATTGATGTATGAAAAAAAACTGGCAAAAATACGCGGGAATTACGCTTGTGGAAACGCTGATTGCCATTGCTATTTTCTCTTTGGGAATGGAAGGTTTTACCTTGCTTTTTACCAGATCGTGGCGGCAAAACGCTTATGTGCTGGAAATGGGCCAGACGGCGATGGCTGTTTCCCGGGGAGTAAATGAAATGGTGAAATATATCCGCGAGGTTCGTCAGGGAGATAACGGCGCTTATCCGGTAGTGTCGGCCGATGACAATGATTTGGTATTTTTTTGTGATTATGACCGAGATGGCGCCGCCGAAAGACTTCATTTCTATCGCAGTGGCAGCGACATTATCATGGGCATTCGAGAGCCCTCCGCGAGTTTTCCTGTAACGTATGCCGCCGGAGACCAAGAGACGCGGGTTATCGCTTCAAGAATCGTCAATGAAGCGTCTAATCCTATTTTCGCCTATTACGATTCCGATTATCCGGAAGACAGCATTAATAACCCCATTCCAACACCGGCTGTGGCGCCCAACGTGAGATTGGTCCGGATAACGATTCATATGAATATTGATCCCAATAACGCTCCGGATAATGTTATGATCCAGTCTTTCGCCGAAATGAGAAATCTGAATGATCATGATCGATTTGGATTGTAGTCCTTACGAATTACGAATTTTTTACGAATATACCAATATACAAATAGAGTTTTATTTTTTTAATGCAGTCTATCGCGAATATTAGTATATTCGTACTTGATTAGTAATTAGTAAAGAAGTTAATGCATAGAGAAAAACAAAAATTAAAAGGTTCTGCGTTGGCTTACGGACTGGTCATTATGACGGTAGTCTTGATTTTGCTCACATCAATATTGACTTATGTTTCTTCTCAGATAAGATTTAGCGCCAGTCGGGTGGATAGGGAGAGAGCTTTTCAGGTCGCGGAAGCCGGAGTTGGCTATTATCGCTGGTATTTGGCTCATGCTACCGATGGGATGAACACAGCCCAGTTGAAAGCTTTTTGGGAAGACAGCGATACTCTGGGAGTTTCTGAGCCGTATGAGGCGGAGTATAAGGATTCGGAATCGGGGGAAGTTATCGGCAAGTATGTAATAGCGCTGGAAGTGCCGGAAGATTATTCTACTATTGCCTATATAACCTCCTCCGGCTCAACCGTCAAGACTCCCGGTGTTGAAAGAAAAGTGAGAGTAAGGTTTCGTCGGCCTTCCTGGAGTGAATATATGTGGGTGGTCGATGATTTTCTCAGTTTCGGGGATGACGCGGAAGTGTTTGGAAAAGTTCATTCCAACTTTGGAATCCGTTTCGATGGCTTGGCGCATAATGTTGTTTCCGCTTTGCCAGCTCGTTTTAATGATCCTTCTCACGGCGGTAGCTCCAAGGATTTTGGAGTTCATACTCATAGCGGAACTGATGACCCTGCCGCTCCGGCTTACCCTTGGGCGGAAGGAACTGTCCCTGAGCGCCCGGATGTTTTTGAAGCTGGGCGCCAGTTTCCGGTGCCGGAAGTCAGTTTCAGCGGAGTTCTTACCGATTTGGGAAATATGAAAAATGAAGCGCAGGCTCCGGGCGGAACGAACGTTAACAGCTGTACGGCCACCGGATGCTATTTCGATTATGATACCGATGATGATGAGGGGAAAAGGATTATTTTGAAAAGCAACGGAGAGTTCGATATTTGCACGGTGGCCAGTCGTCATCCCTCCGCTTTCCATCCTACCAGTTACAGAAGGAATACCGGCACCAACACTTGTAGCTCTTGCGGCGGCGGTAACGATTGCACGCGGACGTTTACCATTCCCGACGACGGGATTATATTTGTTGAAGGCAATGCCTGGGTGGATGGGACGGTGGATGGTAAAAAAGTGACTATAGCCGCGGCTAATTTGCTAGGAGGTGATCCGGCGGATATTTTCATTGGATTGGGTAATATCCGTTATACCGATTACAATTGCGATAATATTATTGGACTTGTGGCGCAAAGAAATATTACTGTCATCAGGGATTGTCCTGATAATTTCGTGATAGACGCGGCGCTTATAGCGCAGTCTGGAAGAATAAGCCGGGGGAATTATTCATTAAACAAAAGCACCCTGACTTTTAATGGGGCGCTGGCGTCGTATCTGCAGCCGTATTTTAATACAGGGACTAATGGATTCGGCGTAAGAACGTATAATTTTGATAATAATTTGCTTTATTGTCCGCCGCCGTATTTTCCTACCGGTACGGAGTATTCCATAGATTTGTGGGAAGAGCTATAATAGAATCACGCAGCATGAAGCACGCAACACGAAACACATCGTTGTTTCATGTTTCATGTTTCATGTTTCATGCCAATGGGTTTTTGGAATAAAAAAATAATAAATTTTGAGGACAGGTTTTTTGGCTTGGACCTTTCTGATCTTTCAGTGAAGGTTTTTCAGATGGAGAAAAGAGGGAAAATTGATAAAATCAGAAGCTTCTGTTCTCTGGATATTCCCGAAGGCTGTATCGAAGACGGGCGGATAGTTGACAAAGAAACGGTTTCTGAGGTCATAAGAAACGCCGTGAAAAAAGCCGGACCAGAAAAAATAAACACTCGGAAAGTCATTTGTTCGATCCCAGAGTCGAAGGCGTTTTTGCGGATAATAAATGTTCCCAAGATTGAAGAAGCAGAGGCTGGCGAAGCTATAAAGTGGGAAATTGAAGCCAACATACCTCTTTCAGTCGATCAAGTCTATTTCGACTGGCAATTCTTGGGAGAAATCGACGGGGGGCGGAGTGTTTTGGCGGTGGCTGTTTCCAGAGAAATCATTGATGACACAGTTTCTGTTCTAGGAGCTGCCGGTCTTGAGGTTTATGGCATGGAGGTGGAGTCGGTTGCCAGTGCCAGGAGTTTGATTGTTCAAGGCTCCGCTTCGGGCGAAAGCTTTCTGATTGTTGACTTGGGAGCTAAAAAAACCAGTTTCATTATAACGGAAGGAAACATACCATCGTTCACTTCTAGTGTACCTTTTTCTTCCCAAGGGATTACAGATGTTATCTCCAAGAAACTGGGAGTTGATAAAATGGAAGCGGAGAAAATAAAAGCCAATCAGGGCATAGAGCACTCTTTCGAAAATAGTTCTATTTTTGATTCTGTAAGACCGCTTTTAGAGAACTTGTCTTGCGAAATAGAGAAGACGGCCGATTTTTATAAAAACATATCCAAGGAAACAAAGGATATCCAAAAAATAATTATGTGTGGAGGGGGGTCGAATTTGAAAGGGATGGCTTCAT
>JAUPKF010000003.1 GCA_030837625.1 Patescibacteria group bacterium
TCGATCAATTCTTTTTTATACGTATCGTAAGTGACTTTTTTATATTCGATTTTTTCGATATTAGGGTTGGTTTTTTTATAAACCTCGAAAATCTTGTTCAGCGTATCCCGGTCATCTAACACTCCCCAAACTTCCAAGTTCAGGCTGTACTGTTTGGGATTTTGCGGTTTGCATCCGCAACCAGACAAAAACACCAGACTCGCAACCGCGCAAAATATGAATAATATTTTTGTTTTTATACCCATCGATTTACGTTCTTATTTTATGCCTTTATTCTACAATAAAAACAAAAAACAAACAATGCTACTCGACCGCGCAATTCACCACCGCGCCTTCCTTATAAGACAGCACCGCTTCGCGCGTTATATCGTTACTATCGATAAAACTTCTTTCAATAAAACAAAGCTGCCTTTCTTCTGAATTGCTTTTCGGCAAAATTTCCATCCGCCTTTCCCCCAGATTTTCTATTTTTGATCGCATCGGCAAATAGAAAGCGCCCACGCAATGGAAAGAATATTGGTCGGGCTTCATAACGGCATAAAGTTCCACCGGCCGGTTTTGAGAAATATCTGATATTTCTCTTCCCAACTTTTTTATAAACTCGTTGCGATAAGGATTAAACGGCACCAGCGTATTCATGCCAAACAAAACAAACCCAGAAAAAGCCGCGATATATTTCGGTTCCCTTCTAAAAAAATAAAAAAACATCCCGACGCACAAAAACCCCAAAAACATCGATAGTAGTAGCTCTCCATCATCGAAACTGAAGTAGCGTATAAAAATTTTCGGCAAAAGAGGATGAGCTTCTCCAAATTGAGAAACGCGCAAGCGAAAAGACGGCAAAAAATTAAACAGAGACAAAAAACTCAAAGTCGCCAATGCTTTTATGTTTCTTGACTTGAATACGTAATTCAAAAAACCGCCGGCAAAAACCGCCAAAGGAAAATATGCCAGCACCATATAGTTGGGGAGTTTTGTCCGGGCAAAAAAGAAAGGCAGGAAAACGGCCAGAAACCAAATCGCTAAAAATATCCACTGTCTCTCACTCTCTTTTATCCAGGCAAAAAATTCCGAACGTTTCTTGAACTTGAGTCCGTAAGACGCGAAAATGCTAAGTATGCCGAAAAGAAAAATCCCAATCCAAATACCGCTTCGCTCGAAAAAGAGCTTGAAATACGCCCACCAGCTGTTCCCCTCCCAAGGATATGGCAAAATGGGCGAAGTAAATCTTTCCAGAATATGAAATCCCAAATAATCTTGCCAAAAAACGCTTCCGAATTTGGCTGCCATATATATATGCCAAGGAGCGCAAATCGCAAGGAAAGCAAACAAGCCATAACCAAAAAATTTGTTTTTAAGAACTTCGTTCTTTTTAAAAATTATAACTGCTGCCGCGAGCATCAAAAAAAGCAAAAGCCCCACGGCGCTTTTTATCATAACCGCCATTCCGGCTGAAAACCAAAAAACAAGCCACCATTTTTTGTCGCCGCTAGAAACCATCCATAAAGCCAGTAGGCCTAAAGCCAAAAACATTCCAACCGGAATATCCAGCATATTCACCCGGGAATACAAAAAAATGATCGGGCTGGTCAAGAAAATAAAGCCGGCAAAGAATCCGGCTAACTTGCTCCTAAAGAAATCTTTTCCCAAGAAGTACACAACCGTCGCCGACAAGATAGAAAATATGCCCGGAAAAATATGGGCGGCCGTTTCGGAAACTTCCCAAAAGCGGAATGCCAGCGCGGTCAGCCAGATCATAACGGGCGGTTTTTCAAACCACAGACTTCCTTTCCAATGTAAAGTCAGATACGAATTGTCCGCCAAACTTTCCTTGGCAATTTGACTGTACGTCGCCTCGTCCCCCATAAAACTGCCGGAACTTTTGTAGAAAATAATAAAAAGCCCGTATACAACGAGCGCTACACCCCCACACCAATTGCAAGAATAGTATTTAAAAAACAAACGAGATCGCATACGTCCGTATTTCAACCCGTAAACGTTGAGTAATCGAAACAATTGGTGTGGGGGTAAATTCCGGATAAAAAAGCTGGCCTTTTTTATCATTTGATAAGTTCCAGACCCCAGTGAAAATTACTTATCTTCAATTCCCGAATGACTGACAGCGAATTCTTTCTGGCGATCTCCGTTATTTCATTTTGAGAAACTTTTTTTGCCGCTTCCGGTCCAAAGGCGGCCTCCTCGTCACTCCATTCTGCGACCAGCACTCTTCCTCCACCTTTGAGCACTCTCTTGACTTCGGCCATTATGGCGGATTTATCGTCATTCATAAAAAGCATATTGACCAGAATTACCCAGTCGCAACTGGCGGTTTCCAGCCCCGATCCATTCTTTCTTTCTAAATTAACCCTTTTAGTGATAATATTAGTCAATCCCATAATCTTGGCTTGGCTTTCCACTGATTCCAGTTTTTGCTTCAAAATATCCAAGGCGTAAACTGTTCCCCCTTGCCCTATTTTTTTCGCCAAAGGCAAAGAAAAATATCCAGTGCCGCAACCGAAATCGGCCGCCACGCACCCCAAAGGAATTTCCATCCGCTCGATTATTTCCGAAGGATTGATAAACCTCGCGCCATAACTTATTTCATTTTCTTTGGACATAAGATATGTTTTTATTTTTCACATTTATTCTACAACAAAACAACCAAACCGACAACGGTTGATAATATTGTAATATTCTTGTAGATTAGAGAAATGGAAGAGTGGCCGAGTGGTTGAAGGCGCGACTCTCGAAAAGTCGTAAGGCAGAAATGCCTTCGTGAGTTCGAATCTCACCTCTTCCGCGATCTTTATAAACTAACGTACTTCACTGGCAGGACTTTGCGAAATATGCCGGCGATAAGGATTGAGTCGGATTTATGGATGAAAATCGGCTGATGGATCGTGTTGGTTGATTTGGGAAAAAGACCAATAATTTCGTCGCTGACTTTTTTATACCGTTTGATCGTCGCCATCCCGTTGATCACTGCCACCACTATTTTGCCTTCCAATTCTTCGCCTTTAGAGTAATCGTACTTTTCAAAAATGGCGTAATCTCCGTCGCTGATGTTTTCTTTGTCCATCGAGTCTCCCAAAGCTTTCACCGCGAAAAGCTTGGCTGAGTCGGAGCCGCGAAAAAGCGATTTGGAAATTTGCAAAAATCCGTCCACATTGTCTTCGGCGTAAGCCAGAGCTTCCCCGCAAGATGCCAAGCCGTAAACCGGCACGGAAAAAATATTTTTCAAATTAGCATAATTATCATTCTCCACGATATACAGCTTCCTGTTTTCATCGCGCTTCACCAAATCTTTTTTCTCCAACGCCTCGATCACTTGCATCACCGACTTCAAGCTGTCGCCGATTCCCCTGGCTTCCATGGCTTTTTGCAATTTGTAGCTGGTGGGATTTTTTTTATGTTCTTCAACATACTCCCGAAGAAATTCAAGGGTGCTTTGTTGCTTGGCGGTAAGTCTTTGCATTTTTTTGACCGATACGAATCTACGAATTTATTCGAATTCACAAATCTACGAATAGCTACGAATAAAAATTCGTAAATTCGCAGATTCGGATGCATTCGTTGATTCGAATCGCGTTTATCGATTATAATGATATCCTAGCACTGCTTCTTCATCACCGCAAGAGATGACTTATCCACAGCCCGCAAAAAAACGGGGAATCCCCGTTTTTCTGTTTTATGTTTCATGTTGCGTGTTTCATGCTATTCCCCGCAGCTGCCGCCTTCAGCCGTCGCCGTTTCAACCCCAAGCACGGTAGCGCATTCCTCCGGCGCTTCATTGAACGCGTTGCAAATCGCCTGCTTATAGCTCTCCGAATCGCCGTATTTACGCACCGCTTTGGTTGAAGATCCATTGATCATCATCGTCGGCGATCCGGTCGCTTTGGCGTCACCGGAAGATTTTTCGTCAGCTTGCATAAGTTTCAAGCCTTCAGAGGTTACGCAAGAATTAATTTTTGCGGTATCTATTGAAAGACTCTTCGCGCCATCCTCCCAACATAACCCGTCGCTGCCGCAGTTGGCATTGACATAGGTCACGAATTCCATCCATTTGTCCTTGCCGTAGTTTTTCATCACGCAAGCTTCTCTCTCGTTTTGCGCCACTTCTTTTTCGCCGTGTAGTGATTGTATCTTGCCGTCTTTTGTGTTGACAATGTAGCGGAAATTAAAATCGACTTTATTTTTCAAAAGCTCATACGCCGGCTTCAGAGTATCTTCGGCTTTGTTTCCGTACGGACAAAAGCTCATCACGTACAAATCGACTTGGGGCTTGTCGGATTTGGGAACATTTTTTTCCGCTTCTTCCTCGGCGGCCTTAGCTTCCACCGCCTTCTTTTCAGTTTCTTCTATATCCATCACGCTGGGAAAAAATTTCTTGCCATCCTTGGTCATATACGCCGTGATGCTCTGGCCGCTCACATCCAGTTCAAACTTATACAATCCGTTTTCTTCCGTAATATTCTTCACTTCCACCTTTGTCCCTGGTTGAACCAGGTTTTTGTCGATAAACTCCAAAGCTTTTATTTTGGCTTCTTCCGGTGTCAACTCTTCTGTTTTATCCTTTGAAGCCACATTCAAAAAACCTGTCTTTCCCATATCCAGTTTATACCCCGCCATCAGCGCCGCTACAAAAACTATAGCCACGATCAGAAGTATCTTTTTCATAATTTATAGAACATGAAACATACAACATGAAACATAAACCATAAAAACAGTGATCTTTTTTTATGTTACGTGTTATGTGTTACGCGTTATGTGATTCAGTTACCGTCCAATCATACACCAGTATTTATTTTTAGGCAAAAAAAGAGGGAGCCTTCGTATGCGCGATGCGTACACGATGCTCCCATGACTTGGTACATTTCGTATTCACCTTGTTAACTCCTTTCTGCCCGCTATGCGTAGGCTCCCGCTGACCGATGCGAACTGAATCGATCAATTGGGTTTTGGATTAAAAAAACTTCGATCTCGTGGGCAGGCGGTCGCTCGGGAGAAAGACACATACTCCTATACTTGCAAGTTACTTGGTCGCAATAGCCATTTGACCTGCCAAAGCACGGAAAATTTTTCTCCCGTTCCTGCCTGGCTCTGTAAATTGGCACTAGTGCCAATACAATATGAACCGGACAAAGGCCATCGGTGAACCCATCTTCAGGATTACCATTACCCCACGTCCTGCCACAAAAGAAACATCTACTCTTGGGATTCAACCCGTTCATGGCATCCTCCTTGCCAAAAAAAGTTGAAAGCCTTCCACCAAACTGCTTCGCTTCAAAAGACTAAAAATAATCTCCTGAAATCAAGCAGTTTGGCTCGCCCCGACGTTATTCTTTGGGGCTTATATGAGGCACAACTTATGCCAGTTTTTCAAAGAGCTATTTTCTACCCCGAACGCTCTATTATAGCACATTTTGAAGAAAAAAGCAAATAAAAAAGGCCACGCCTAAGTGTGCCTCCGAAATGACAACGTTACTTTTTTCCGCAAAAAGTATCCCATGCCAGTAAATTAAAATTTATGTTTATTTTAATCCCCGTCGATTACCTGCTATTTGATTCAAAATGTCCTGACTTCCCGTTTCTCTATTATATAAAACCAAGAGATACGCGCAAGGAAAGTTATCCACAACCACTTTACGAACTACGAAATAAGCAAAATACGAAACGTTGAAACACCGTTTCGTATTTTCGTAGTTCATTTATTTCGTATTTCGTAAAACCTGTAATTTTCTTAACTCCCCAATTTCATCTCTTATAATAGCCGCGCGCTCAAACTGAAGACTGCGCGCGGCGTCTTTCATTTCTTTTTCTTTTTGCTTGATATATCCACTGATATCTTCCAAAGTTTCCAACTCGGTAAAATCGCGCGAAACTTGCGGGTTGATTTCGTGGTCGACGATCGATTGGATTTTCTTTTTTATCGTGCGCGGAGTAATTTTATGTTTCCGGTTATATTCCATCTGCAACGCGCGCCGCCTATTTGTCTCATCAATGGCTCGGCGCATCGAACCGGTTACGGAATCGGCGTAAAGAATGACTTTTCCCCGCACGTTCCGAGCCGCCCGCCCGATAGTTTGAATGAGCGATGTTTCGCTGCGCAAAAAACCTTCCTTGTCGGCGTCGAGAATCGCTACCAGTGACACTTCCGGCAAGTCCAAGCCTTCCCGAAGAAGATTTACCCCAACCAAAACATCAAATTCCCCGCGTCTGAGCTTTTCCAGAATTCTTATCCGGTCCAAAGTATCCACACCGCTATGCAAGTATTCCGCTTTTACTTTCGACTCTTTGAGAAAATCCGAAAGATCCTCGGCCATTTTTTTGGTCAGAGTTGTAATGAGCACCCGTTCTTTGCGCGCGATTATTTCCTTGATTTCCTCCGTCACGTCCTTCACCTGTCCTCTGGTCGGCTTTATCTCCAGCTCCGGATCAATCAATCCCGTCGGCCGAATGATTTGTTCTACCACGCCCGGTGGATTTGAATTTGGGATTTTGGATTTGGGATTTTGGATTTGGGATTTAAGAACTTCGTAATTACCCGGGGTAGCTGATACAAATATAGCTTTATTTATTTTACGCTCAAACTCATCAAATCTTAACGGTCTGTTGTCAAACGCGCTCGGCAAACGAAAACCGTTTTCCACTAAAGAAACTTTCCGCGAATGATCGCCATTGTACATCCCATTGAGCTGGGGAACCGTCACGTGCGATTCATCGATAACTAAAAGAAAATCCTTGGCGAAATAATCAATGAGAGTATACGGCGCTTCGCCCGGCGCGCGATCAGTAAGAAAACGAGAATAGTTTTCAATGCCGTTGCAATAGCCGATTTCGCGCATCATCTCAATGTCTTGCCTGGTTCGGCGTCGCAAACGCTCCGCCTCCAAAAGTTTATTTTGTTTTTTCAAATATTCCACTCTCTCATCCAGTTCTTTTTCGATTTCACCCATCGCGCTTTCCATCACTGGTTCGGGCACCACGAAATGTTTGGCGGGATAAATGACCGCTTTTTGCAAGTTTCCCAGCTCTTCCCCTGTCAAAAAATCATACTCGACAATCTTACTGATTTTATCTCCTACCATAGATACTCGCGTTATTACTTCCCGCCCGGGCGTCATAATTTCTAAAGTCGGACCAGTCAGACGGAATTTCCCACGCAAAAGAACATCACTGCGAGCATACTGCATATCGATTAATTTTTTCACAATTTCATCCCTGCTCATCCGTAGGGGCGGTTCATGAACCGCCCCTACGCCGTGGCTGACAGCCAATTCCAACGTGATATCCCGATAATATTCCGGACTGCCCAAACCGTATATGCAAGAAACCGAGGCGCAAATAATCACGTCTTTTCGCGCCATCAAAGCGGCCGTGGCGGCATGGCGCAAACGGTCGATCTCGTCGTTAATCTGCGATTCTTTCTCGATGTAAGTGTCAGTGGAAGCAATGTAGGCTTCCGGCTGATAATAGTCATAGTACGACACGAAATATTCCACGGCGTTTTTTGGAAAAAATGTCCGGAACTCCTGCGCCAATTGCGCCGCCAGGGTCTTGTTGGGCGCGATGACCAACGTCGGTTTTTGCGTTTTCTCAATAACATTGGCAATCGTAAAAGTCTTCCCCGACCCCGTCACGCCCAAAAGCGTCTGGAATTTTTGATTATTTTCCAAACCCTTCACCAACTGCGAAATCGCCCTTGGCTGATCACCTTCGGGTTTGAACTTGGAATTTATTTTAAAAATATTATTTATAGTTTTCCCTGTGTTACGTGTTACGCGACCCTCCTCCAAACCATCCTCGCGTCCGCTTTTTTCATCCGGTGAAGGAGAAAGCCCAGAAGCAAGAAGACCAAAGCGGCGTCGACAATCGCGCCGTAGGGAAAAATCGCCATAATATTATACGCGCCGTGGACAAACGACGCAATGGCGAGTCCTTTCAAGATCAATATTTTTTTGCCTGAAGAAGAAAATTTAGCGCGGCCAAGATAGAGACCGACGATTCCCGCCGCCGTGATATGCAAGAAAGTCGCCAGCACTCCTCGCGCGAAAACGATCGAGAAGAAATCAATTGAGTAAGCGTATTCCTGAAAAATATCGTAAAAATAAAAAGAGTTTTCCGCGAAAGAAAAACCCAGCGCCGTCGACACCCCGTAAATTATTCCATCCCCAATCTGATTGAAAGCTTCTTTTTTGTACACCGCCGCCCGGAGACCCAGATATTTCAAGGTTTCCTCGATTGGACCGGCCAAAAACAAGGTAAACAAAAACGCCAGAACAACTTCCGGCGAATTGCTCAAAACCTCCGGGGTGCTTTGATAAAAGAGATCGTCTATCCCGCTCAGATTCGGCCAGGCTGCGCCTTCAACCGCGATTTCGATTACTCCGGCTATAAGAGAAACGACAATTCCGAAAAGAAAAGTTTTCAGTAAAAGCCTTTTCGGTTCCGGTTCGTCCCGGTCTTTTTCCCGAAAATACCAAAACCAAAACAGAACCGGAAAAACCACGACCAGAAGATAAGCAAAAAGGAGAATGGATACTTTCATTTAGTTCAACGAATTCACGAAAAGATGTCCCATATATCCGACCGCGGCGTTGTCGCGAAAATTAAGATAGAGCGAAAGGCCAAGCCCGATAACCATAAATATTGCCGACAAAACCATCCCGGCCAGTCCCAAGGTTCGAGCGCCCCTGTCTTTGGCAATAGCTCCCATAATTATTCCCAAGACTCCGAAAAGGAGCGGAATAAAAACTAAAGAAATTCCGGCGCAAATGACGGAAACTATTCCTTGCGGGTTTCCGTTGTTATCTCCAGGCGTTTCTACCGGAAGACCTTCAGCGATATAATCCGTTTGGTTGTTTTCCTTTTTCATGTTCTGCAAGCCAAGATTACTTACATCCAGTCGCGAAGACTCGTCTTTGTATTCTTCACTCCCCATCCCGTGAGAAAAATTCTCCTCCATTTTTTTGTTTTACTTTTTATTTTTACCCTTTAAAAATACCACAAACACCAAAAGGTCGCAATGGCAAACACCGTGCGTATTTTTATTTTTTACGCCTTCACATCTTCTCCAGCTCTTTTTTCATTCGGTCGTAATCTTCTTTGGTAATCTCGCCTTTGGCGTAACGTTTTTTGAGAATTTCCGTCGCGTCATCTTCCCTCGACCCGCGGTCATCCCGCATAAAATGCTTAGTGAAATAGATAATCGCGATAATCAGAGCTATCCAAAAAAGCAGGGAAATAATTCCGCCAAAAATTCCCAACCCCCAGCCGCCGCCCCAGCCCATCATTGGCATTCCCCACCAGCCTTGATTCCCATCTTGATAACCAAAACCCCCGCCCGGGCAAGCCTGGGCGAAACCGACCGGAGCAAGCGCCAGCGACGCAAAAGGAATTGATTTTATCTTAAAGTTACTCATACAAATGATACAACTTTCCGGCCTTCTTATTCCTTCAGAATTCATACTTCTTTGCTCACCTAAAACGCAAGACAAAAAAAATAGACCCGACCAATAATTTCATAAGACTCAACTCATAGAGTTATTGAATTAAAAAACAAGCTAGGCTATAATTAAACTATACTCCGATGAATAAGACAAAATCCAAAACCAAAGCTGAAAAGAGGGAAAAGAAAAAGACCAAGATGAAGGTTTCCGGGAAAAGCGTGTTTAAAATCAAGGGCCTAATCGCCAAAAAGCCGGTTTGACTTTCCCAAAAAGGCGTGATAGCCTATTATGAGTTTTATGAAAATTATTCTTCACATCATCGCTAACGGCTTGGCCATTCTAGCGGCCGATTATATCGTCCCGGGCTTTTCTTTTAACGGATCCTGGAAAGAACTTTTGCTGGCGGGAGCCGTTTTGGGGATAGCCAATTCTTTGATAAAACCGATCCTGACCCTTTTGACTTTCCCGCTGATTTTCTTGACTTTGGGACTTTTCGCCATAATAATCAACATAGCCATGCTTTTCCTGACCGCTCGCCTGGTGCCAGCGATTTCTATCAGCGGCTTTCTAGCGGGAGTGGGAGCGCTCATCATAATCAGTTTGGTCAACCACCTAATTTTCCACTTTGCCAAAGATGATAAAAAGGATTAGAATAACTCAATGCTAAAGACAATAAACATCATCGAGATAGTCATTGCCGTCGCGCTTACCGTTTCCATCTTGCTGCAAAACCGGGGCGCCGGACTTTCCGGCACATTTGGCGGAGACTTCGGAGGCTACTACACCAAGAGAGGCTTTGAGAAATTCCTGGCGGCTTTTTCCGTGCTTCTTTCAATTGCATTTATCGTTTTGGCCATAACCAGCCTTGTCATTGCTAATCGGTCTTAAACATTTAACCCGAACTATATTAGTAACTTCAACGGAAACAGGCGGCTATTTTTAGGAAACTGGCCGAAAATAAACCAGGTGCTGAATCTTAAGGAAAAGATTCTGTTTTATTTCTTGGTTTCTCTATTGGTTTTTTCCGCTATCAGCTGGGCGCTCGTTTTCTATTACTCAAAAACCGAAAGCCGCCCCAACTATGGAGGAGAATATATTGAAGGAATAATCGGCCAGCCAATACGCGTCAATCCGATCTTGGCTCAATCCAACGACGTGGACGGCGACATTTCCCAGATCATCTACAACAGCCTTTTCAAATATGACAGCCGAGGACAAATTATTCCCGACCTGGCTGAAAGCTACGAACTGGATGAAGAAAAAACCACCTACACCATTCACTTAAGAAACAACGTTCAGTGGCACGACGGCGAAAAATTCAACGCCGACGATGTCCTCTTCACCGCTAACTTGATAAGCGACCCGGCCTACAAGTCGCCTCTCCGCTCCAATTGGCAGGGAATAGAAGCGCAAAAAATCGACGACTACACACTGTCCTTTAAAGTGAGAAATCCTTACGTCGGTTTTCTAAATAACCTGACATTCGGCATTTTGCCTAAACATATCTGGGAAGGAATCCTGCCGGACAACTTCCATTTGTCCGAACTCAATCTTGAGCCGATTGGAACGGGACCTTACAAGTACAGTTCCTTTCAAAAAGATTCCAAAGGCAACATACTCTCTTACAAAATGATTTCCAATCCCGCCTACTTCGAAGGCAAACCCTACATCTCAAAACTCACTTTCAATTTTTACATAGACGAAACTTCTGCCTTGGACGCTTACAACAGAAAGGAAATAATGGGCATAAACAGCCTGCCTTCGCAAAAAATTTCCGACATAAAAATCCAAAAAAGCGGAAACGTTCACAAATTCGACCTGCCGAGATATTACGCCGTTTTTTTCAACCAAACCAAGAGCGTTCCGATCGCCAGCGACGAAGTCCGCCAGGCGCTGAATCTCGCCACCAACCGCCAAGAGATCATCGAGAAGGTTCTAAACGGTAACGGCCAGCCGGCTTTTTCCTCTTTCCTTCCTGGGATGGCCGGCTACTCGGAAGAAATTGAAACAAACAGTTTCAATTTAGATAAGGCCAACGAACTTTTGGAAACCAATAAATGGGTGAGAGGCGAAGACGGAGTAAGAGTTAAAGACGAAGTTAAATTAGAGATAAACCTTGTCACTACCGATTGGGAAGAACTCGCCCAAACGGCTGAAATCTTGAAATCGCAATGGGAAAGAGCCGGAGCGCGGATCAATGTCACCCCCTATTCCATTTCCGACATCCAACAAAACTATATTCGCCCCCGCGAATACGAAGCGTTGCTTTTTGGGCAAGTGCTGGGAGCCGATCCCGACCCGTATTCTTTCTGGCATTCCAACCAAAAAAAAGATCCCGGACTGAACTTATCCCTTTTTGGCACCGACGACACCGACAAATTGGTTGAAGAAGGCCGCGTCGAATTTGACGCCGAGAAAAGGGCTGCTTCTTACAAAAAATTCCAAGAAGAACTCGGCAAGGAAGTTCCGGCTATTTTCATATACAGCCCGGAATACATTTATCCGGTGGCTAAAAAAGTCCAGGGCATCGACATCCAAACGCTCGTCTCGCCGTCCCGGCGCTTTTCCGATATCAACCACTGGTATATCAAAACCAAGCGAATTTGGAAATAAATATTATTTTCCCGTTCGCAATTTGAAACTAATCACCTTGGCTCTTTCTACTTCCGGCTGATTGAAGGGATCAATATCGCGAAGAAGAGAAGCATAGAAAGCCACGTACTGCCAAAAGACCATACATTCACCAACACTGCGTTCGGTGATTTCTTTTGTCCAAATTTCCACGGCTGGAATTTTTTCTTCCTTGGCATGCCCGATAGCGCCACCCATATCATATTTCATTGTATCGCCCGCCAAGATTCCGTTAAGGCTTCCTACGGTTCTATCTTTAAATGGAATAGCCGCCAGATTTTTGGGAATTTTTATCGCCATGTCTCCTTTTCTATTTTCCACCCCCCAAAATAATCCAACGGCATTTTTTACGCCGCCGAAAAACCGCTGATTAGTGTGATGATGGGTTTCCGGAGAATAACCGCCATAGATTGTTTGCCCCTTCCCGTTTTTCCCGACAGATTCGTGAATAAGCTGGGTTATGAGCGGAAGCATTTCGGAAAGAGCCGTGGAATAGATAGAAGTAAAAATTTCCACATAGCCTCGTTGTTCCAGCTCGTAAAGAGCCAGGGCTAACTTTAGCGCGGCATTTTTTTCTAATGGCGCCCGGCTGTTATATTCTTTATACCCATCACAAGCTCCAGCGTAAATTTCTTCCAAAGGCAACCCCATCAAAGCGGCTGGGAAAAGAGCACAGGCCGTCATGCCGGAAAAACGTCCGCCCACTTCCGGATGTTCAAAGACCGGCCATTTTTTGATTTCCGCCATTCGCCGAAAAGGATTGGAGTTTTTTCCGGTAACAACTAACACCGGATAATCTTTCATAAGCAAAAGCGGCTCGACCGCGTTGATGTTATCTCCGGATTTGGAGATGGCCAGCGCCAACGTATCGCGCTTGGAATATTTTTTCCGCAAGCTCCTGATAAGATCCGGCTCGGCAGAACTCAAAAATGCAAAGTTTACCTTGTTTCGAAACTCAAAAAGCGCGTTGTAAAATGCCCAGGAACTGGTGCGCGAACCGCCATTGCCGATAAGAATTATGTTTTTGTATTTTTTATATTTTTTCGCTTCCTTTTCAATGCCGCCCAAATCCGGCTGGGTTTTTTCAAAATCCGGCGCCGGCTGGGTTTTTATTTTTTCCAACCGGCTTTTATGTTTTTCCGCGTCAAGCTTAAAAGTCAAATAGTCATAGTTCGCTTTCAACATATTTTTGCGACTTAATGTTTATACCGCTATCTTAGCACATAAAAAGATTGGATTCCAAAGACACCCTGCCGCGTCATTTTTCAAATTTTCTTCTTCCGCGCCACCCGCCGCCGCATCTTCATATGCCTTTTTTGCAAAACCTGAAGCAGTTTTGATTCATCCACCCGCTGATGGCGGCGGCCTTTCACTACAAACCGGCCATTGATCATCAGATCCCGCACGATCCGCCCGCCATGCGTTATCAAGTTACCTAAAAGAGTCATTGGATTTTTTTCGTCAAACGGGATAAAGCCCCGATCTTTCAGTTTCCAAAAAGCCAAGTCCGCTTTCATCCCGGGAAGAATCTTCCCGCGATCCGGCATATTGAGCACACGGGCGCCGTTCACTGTCATCATTTTAAAGAGCGTCCCGAATTTGACAGTTCGGGAATACAGATGGGTGATTCTGGTTTGATAAGCTTCTGTTAGAAGATCCAACCGGCTTTTGCTCACCACTCCGTCGGTTCCGAGCGCCACGGAAGATAGTTTTTCCAAGTCGAAAAATTTCCAAAGCGGAAAAGTTCCGGATTTGTGAATTACGTTAGAAGTCGGGAGATGAACAACGCCGACCTGGTTTTCAATAAGCTTTTCGATTTCCTTTTCATTGATATAGATAGCGTGGGAAACTACGGTACGTTCATTAAGAAGCCCATATTTCTCAAGAAGCGCCACTTCCCGCAGACCATGCCTTTCGACGCATCTTTTGGCAACGCTCTCACTCTCGGCCATATGGCAAGTGAAAAGAAGATTGTATTTCTCGGACAACTTTTTTACTTCGCGAAAAATTTTGTCATTCCCCCGATGGACGTAGTGCAACGCCATCGCCAATTGCGATTCCCAATTGTCTTCCTTTTTTTGGATTATTTTCCTAATCAGCTCCGGAGAATTTTGCGGATGAGTGTTTGAAGCCACGCTCACGGCGTTGATTATGTTATGCTTGGTCGCCCGCGCTGCCGCCTCAATCGGCGCGTAAACGGCATAATGGCTGAGTGTCGTAGTAACGCCGCTTTTTTGCTGCTCGGTAAGATCGCCAACTGTCGCGAAAGCATAATCCTCATCGGTCATCGCCCGTTCCCACTCCGGCATTGCCGCGATCGTCTTGTCGATCGATTCCCCTTCGTCCAATGTCATGGCGCTCCGCAGAAGATACATCGGCGGATGGGAATGAGCGTTGATGAACCCCGGAGTAACCACGATTCCGCCGCGTTTTCCGGCGTCGTAAACAATATCAAAATTCCGCCCGGTGATTTTTTTAGCAGGAGCAATCTTGACGATAATCCCGTTTTCAACAACGATAGAATGGTTTTTACGGCAGACCAGTTTGTTTTTTTCATCGCAGGTAAAAAGAAACGGAATATTGTCAACAAGCGCCGTTTTCCCGCGCGGATTATTCATCTTAAACCGGCTGTGGCCGTCATCCTCCAAAATATTTTCCGCCCGAATTTCCTTTTTTATTTTTTCGTAAAGTTTTTTATGCATATCTCTGGTTACGAAATACGAAATTAACGAAATACGAAAGTACGAAAAGGATTGGCACGAAGGTTTCGTATTTCGTTAATTTCGTAGTTCGTAAATTACTCCCACTCCACCGTTCCCGGCGGCTTATTGGTAATGTCATAAAAGACATAACCGATTTCCCCAGTCGCAACTATCTTCCCGACAATTTTATCAAGAACTTTTAAGTCCATCTCATAAAAATTAAGCGTCATGGCGTCCCGCGAATTGATCGGGCGAAGAACAATCGACTCCCTTCCCCGCTCATCAACAATCGGAATGAGCACCACGGGAAATTGCCAGATAGCGCCGTAAATCCCGGCTGATTTGATTATGCCGTTCACAATGCCGTCAATGCGCCGCAACTTATCCACCCGGTCTTTGGAAAGATCTAGGCTGTTTTCAGAAATACTGAATTCAGGCGCGCCCGCGCCGGGATTTGCCAGCAGCAGCACTCGATTGACGGCCCGCACGCTATTTGTGGCCGCCACCGATATCTCTGAAAGTTTTTTCCAATCGCGCGCTCCCCAAACCGCCAGCGGATGGGCATACGTCCTGTTGTCCCCTTGAACTCCGACGGATTTTATCGGCAAAACTTCAAAATTTATATTCGGAAACTTTTTGCTGAATAAATCGGCCGTCAAATTCCTTGCTTCTCTTGTGCCCTCTTTCGGCAACTTGGCGTCCAAACATAAACAACGAATCGCCAGTCCCGGACCCGGAAAAGGGTGCCGCTCCACAAGGTCTTTCGGCAGTCCCAAAAGATTGCCGAGCGAGCGCACTTCGTCTTTGTAAAATTCTACCAGCGGTTCAACCACCAGCCCCTTCTTGACCATTTCTTGAATCGCGTCCACCCGATTGTGATGGGTTTTGATTTTGTCGGCGTGCTTGGTCGCGCCGGATTCGATCGTATCCGGGTAAATTGTCCCTTGCCCCAAAAGCCACTCATCCGGATTAAGGCCCAAATCTTCGATAAGTTTGTCTTTCACATCTAAAAAAGCGGCTCCGATGATTTTTCGTTTCTCCTCCGGCTCGTAAACGTTTTTCAACCTTTGATAAAATATTTTACTGGCGTCAATACTCCTGATATTGTCAAAATCGACTTTCTTAAAGCCAGCCTGTATCTCTTCCGATTCTTTGGAGCGCATAAATCCGGTATCGATATAAAGCCCCCAAACCCGGTCTTTGCCTAACGCTTTCGTCAAAAGAGCAAAGGCGACGTTGGAATCCACGCCGCCGCTGCACAAAATAAAAACTTTTTTTTTGCCCGCTTGCGAGCGAATCTTTTCTTCAAGATCAGCCAAAAGATTGTCCGCTTTCCAGTTTTTTTCCGCGCCGCAAATATCCAACACGAAGTTGCTCAGCATTTTCACTCCTTCTTCGGTATGGGCCACTTCCGGATGAAATTGAAAACCGTATATTTTTTTCTTCTCGTCGGCCATGGCCGTTACCGGACAATCAGCGGTGGCGCCGATAATTTGGAAACCTTCCGGCGCTTTAGCCACCGCGTCACCGTGGCTCATCCATACTTGAGTCTTTCGAGAGACATTTTTGAATATGGCGCTTTCTCCCCGAACCGACAGTTCCGCCCAGCCAAATTCCCGCGTCTTCCCGGGCTTCACTTCGCCGCCCAGCATCTGGCCAATAAGCTGATGGCCGTAGCAAAGGCCGAGAATCGGAACACCCATTTCAAAAATATTTTGGTCTATTCTAATAGAGTCTTCGTCATAAACCGATTGCGGTCCGCCCGAAAGAATGATACCGATGACATTTTCCTTTTTCAGCTCCGCGGCCGCGGCGCCGTTGGAATAAATTTTCGCGAGCACGTTTTGCTCGCGAATAGTTCTGGCGATCAGATGGGTATATTGCGAACCAAAATCCAAGATGGCGATATGCTTCATAATTGAATGG
This sequence comes from Patescibacteria group bacterium, assembly GCA_030837625.1. Classification (GTDB taxonomy): domain Bacteria; phylum Patescibacteriota; class Minisyncoccia; order Moranbacterales; family UBA2206; genus XYA2-FULL-43-15. The sequence goes on from JAUPKF010000003.1 coordinate 16,709, forward strand.
TTAAATTGTTGGATTGCTAAACTGCTAAAAATAAATCGGCCATTTAGCCATTTAACAATTTAACAATTTTCACTGAAGACTTTACTAACTCCCAACACTTCGCTAATATGTCTAATATTACTTAATTTATTATTAAATCCAACTTTATGCAAGAAGCCCTCACTTACGACGATATTTTGCTTGTTCCCAAATATTCCGAAATCCTTCCCGGTGACGCCGACACCTCCGGCCGCTTCTCTCGGAGAATCTCCCTTCGCCTTCCCATCGTAAGCTCTCCGATGGACACCGTTACCGAACACCAAATGGCGATTGCCATGGCACTTCAAGGGGGTTTGGGAATAATCCATAAGAATCTTTCTATCGAAGAACAAGCCGAGGAAGTCCGGTTGGTGAAACGTTTTGAAAACGGTTTTGTCGACAATCCGATGACCGTCTCCCCGGAAAACAGCGTAGATGAAGCGCACCGGATCCACGAAGAAAAAGGCTACAAAAAAATCCCGGTCGTGGACAAAAACAACAAACTCGTCGGCCTTGTCACCGAGCTCGATTATCTTTGGCCCCAGGACAAAGACGTGAAAATCGCGAAAATCATGATCCCGGCAAAAAGACTCACCATAGTTTTAAACAACGTCAGTCTTGAGACTGCCAACGAAGTCATCCGGACAAAACGTTTGTCCGTGCTTTGCGTGGTGGACAAGAATGGCCTGCTCAAGTCCATCGTAACCAGACGCGACCTGGAAAAAAATCAAAGTTTTCCCAATGCCAACAAGGATGCCAAAAAACACCTTTTGGCCGGAGCGGCGGTCGGCGTCGGAGTTGATCTTCTGCCCCGCGCCTTCGCTCTCTCCGAGGCTGGCGCGGATGTAATCGTAATTGATACGGCTCACGGCCATTCCAAGGGCGTGATCAACGCCGTCAAAGCCTGCAAAAAAGAAAAACGCCTGAGGCATATCGACATCGTGGCCGGCAACGTAGCCACTAAGACCGCGGTGGAAGATTTGATCGCCGCCGGAGCCGACGGAGTGAAAATCGGCATCGGACCAGGTTCGATTTGCACCACCCGCGTAGTGGCCGGCATCGGCGTCCCGCAAGCCAGCGCCATTATCGAAGCTACGAAAGGCAAAGCTAAAAACAAAAACGTGGCGCTGATTGCCGACGGCGGCATAAAATATTCCGGCGACATCACCAAAGCTCTGGCGCTCGGCGCGGACTGCGTAATGCTTGGCGGACTTTTGGCCGGAGCGGAAGAATCGCCCGGGGAAACTGAATTCGTGAACGGACGGATGTACAAGACCTACCGCGGCATGGGGTCGCTGGGAGCTATGAACCGCGGTTCGAAAGATAGGTACGGCCAAGCGAGTATTACGGACAGTGGAAAATTCGTGCCGGAAGGCATCGAGGGTCGGACAATTTACCGCGGACCAGTGGAAAAAATACTTTACCAGCTGATCGGCGGCTTGCGCTCCGGCATGGGTTATCTGGGAGCGAGAAATATCGCCGAACTGCAAAAAAAAGCTGCCTTCGTGAAAATCACCGCGGCCGGGTTCACCGAATCCCACCCTCACGACATCACCATCACTAAAGAAGCTCCCAATTATTCCAAAAACTGACGTTGTGAACTATCCAACTATTACTTCTTGTAGTATAATCCAAGCATCTTTTATTTTTAAACCTAACTTATGTACAGCGTCATACTTTGCGGCGGTTCGGGTTCGCGCCTGTGGCCGCTCAGCCGAAGAAACTATCCTAAGCAGTTTCTGAAGCTTTTTAGCGACCGCTCTCTCATTCAGGAAACCTATCTACGCATGCGCGCCCTTATGCCGGCCGACCATATATTTTTCATTACAAATTATGAGAGTTACTTCAATGTGGTCAATCAAATCAAGGAACTAGAAAACAGCTCCTTTAGCGAAAGCCGCGTGCTTATCGAACCGGAAAGCAGGAATACCGCCCCAGCCATCACTTTGGCGGTAAAATATTTGGAAGAAAAAGGCGGCGCAGAGAAGGATGATCCGATTATGTTTTTACCGTCCGACCATTACATTGCCAATCTTGAAGATTATCTGACGGTGGTAAAAAACGCCTACCAAAACGTCGGTAGCTATTTGGGAACCATCGGTATCACTCCGACCCGGCCGGACACCGGCTATGGTTACATAAAAAAGGGAGAGGACCGAAAGAAATTCTTCACCGCCTCCGAATTTAAGGAAAAGCCTGACAAAGAAACCGCTGAAAAATATGTGAAAAGCGGCCAGTATGTTTGGAACAGCGGCAGCTATATTTTTACGCCCGAAACTTATTGGAAAGAGCTTTCCCTCCATACTCCTGAAATTCACGAAATCGCCGGCAAAGGATTTGAAAACCTTAAGGAAAACTTTTCTTTCCTGCCTTCTATCTCAATTGATTACGCCATATCGGAAAAGTCCCAAAACATTGTCATCTTCGAGGGCGATTTCGGTTGGAGCGATATCGGTTCATTTGAAAATTTGAGCGAAATACAGGGGAAAAATAACTCCACTCGAACGGTTGAAATTGACTCGGAGAATGTTTACGCTCTCTCCGCCGGAAACAAGCTTATCGCCGCGGTAGGAGTCAAAGATCTGGTTATCGTAGAAAACACCGACAGCATCCTGGTCCACCAAAAGGGTCATGGGCAAGATGTCAAGAAAGTCGTTGATTATTTAAAAGAGAACAAAATGGCCGAAGTGGAGCACAACATCATCGTCCATCGACCTTGGGGAGAATATGAAATTATGACCAGCGACACCAATTATCAAGTAAAACGACTGACTGTTTATCCTCAGGCAAAACTGAGCCTCCAATCTCACCGCCATCGCGCGGAGCACTGGGTAGTCGTAAAAGGCACCGCCACGATAGTTAACGGCGACAAGGAAATAGTTCTTAAAGAAAACGAAAGTACCTATATTCCCGTCGGCCATAAGCACCGCCTTGGAAATCAAAGCGACAAAAACTTGGAAATCATCGAAGTGCAAACCGGAGATTATCTTGGCGAAGACGACATCGTCCGCTATGACGATGTCTACAACCGCGACAAAAACCCCGCTAATTAACGGCATTTATTGCTCTATAACGCCAAAACATCTCTCGTTTCACGTTAAGAGTTTTGCGATTTACGCCTGGTGCCCTTGACATATCTGTGGAAAAGAGTATAATGCATAGTAATTCAAGCAACTTCTTCATTATGCCTCTCTTTTGAAATCTTCTTGCTTTTTAGTCTTATAAAAAATTTGCCTTTGTCTTAACAGGTGTGTTTTTGGGAAATAGACCCAACAATTAGAAGTTCGAATCTTCTGGAAGACGCCACTTTTTATTTCAACTTCTTAGAGAGTTTTCTCTAAACTTTTTTCAACTTGAAATAAACGAGTCTTAATCAAAAAGAGATTTTTCGCCATTAACGAAAATCTTGTAATCAAGAAAGATTGCAAAGAAACAGTCTTTCAAATTATCTATGTTCAAACGAACAAACCCTGCTCCGGCGGCAGTCAAAACAATGCCGAAAATCATGGCCGCGCCTCAAACGGCTTACGGCCACACCAGAAACAACTTGCGTGTCATTCCTCTGGGGGGCCTGGAAGAAGTCGGGCGCAATATGACCATCTTTGAGTATGGCCAAGACATCATTATCGTCGATATGGGTCTGCAATTCCCCGACGAGGATATGCCGGGAATCGACTACCTCATTCCCGATGTGACGTATCTCAAGGGAAAGGAAAAAAATATCCGCGGAGTGCTGATCACTCACGGACACTACGACCACATCGGCGCCATTCCGCATTTAATGGAAAGAATCGGCAATCCGCCGATCTATATGACGGAACTGACCCGCGGCATCGTCATGAAGCGGCAGGAAGACTACAAAGACAAAGCGCCTCTCAATATTCACACGGTCAAAAAAATCGACCGGGTGCGTTTAGGATCTTTCAGTGTGGAATTCTTCCACGTTAATCATACTATTCCCGACGCGGTAGGGATGGCGATTTCCACACCGATGGGAACCATCATCCACACGGGAGATTTCAAATTCGACCATTCTCCTGTTTCCGACGCGCCGGCCGACATCGCGAAAATCGCCCGCTTAGGCAGCGAGAATGTTTTGGCGCTAATGAGCGACTCGACTGATTCCCGCACTCCGGGTTATTCCCTTTCGGAATCCCGCATCGCCAAAACTTTGGATGATATTTTCGAGCGCACGGAAGGACGGCTGATTATCGCCACTTTCGCGGCTTTGATTTCGCGCATCCAATCCGTCGTTATCGCCGCTGAAAAACACGGACGAAAATTGGCGGTGGACGGCTATTCGATGAAGACTAACGTGGAAATCGCCAGGACGCTGGGACATTTGCAAGCCAAGAAAGGAACCATTATTCCCATTTCAAAAGTCAACGAGTACCCAGACGGAAAAGTTGCCATCATCTGCACCGGAGCGCAAGGCGAGTCCAATGCGGTCCTGATGCGGATCGTCAATGGCGAGCACCGTTTTGTTAAAGTCCATAAAGACGACACTTTCGTGCTTTCTTCTTCGGTTATTCCCGGAAATGAAAGAACCGTGCAAGGCATTATGGACACAATTTACCGGAAAGACGCCAAGGTCATCAACTACCATATGATGGACGTCCACGCCGGCGGTCACGCCCGCCAGGAGGATCTCAAAATGATGATCAATCTTATCCGGCCGAAATATCTCATTCCGATCCACGGCAACTATTTTATGCTCAAACTCCACGGCGAGCTGGGCGTTTCCGTCGGAATGGATCCCAAAAACATCCTCATCGGCGAAAACGGCCGCGTCATTGAATTCGACTATCGAGGCAACGGCAAGGTTACTCCGGAAAAAGTGCCGCTTTCCAACGTTATGGTGGACGGCCTGGGCGTCGGCGACATCGGGCAAGTGGTTCTTCGCGACCGCCAGCTGCTGGCCAAAGACGGAATGTTCGTGATTACGGTTATTATCGATGGTAAGTCCAAGAAAATTATCGGCAAACCTCAAGTGACCAGTCGCGGCTTCATCTTTGTCAAGGAAAATTTCGATCTGGTTAACGCCACTAAAAAGAAAGTCGAAGAAGTGGTCGCCCAGAAAACTTCCCCCGACCAAGCCGTCAACTGGGATTACGTCAAAAACAACATCCGCGAAGTCGTCGGCCAGTACCTCTACCAAAAAACCGAACGTCGGCCAATGGTACTGCCGGTTGTGATTGAAGTATAGCTTCACGCAGCACGCAACACGCAACAAAATTTCTAAAAAACAACCCTCCAAGCGAGGGTTGTTTCATGTTTCATGTTTCATGATCTACTCCACCTTCCTAAAAGTAATCTTATACACCGGCTCATAGTCATTGTCGTATTGGTCTTTGACGGACACGGTTTTTCCTTCCGCCAAATTGCTCATAGCGATGTCAGTCAGCATTTGATTCAATTCCTCCGTTTTGGCTTTGAGTTTTTCTAACTCGTCCCAGCGCGCGCCCAAGCGCGACTGCGTCAGCGTTTCAATTTGTTTCTTTTTCTCGCGCAGTTCCTTGATCTTGTCCGCCGTTTCCTCATACTCATTGGCGCTCAACAGCGCGTCCTTGTATTCCCCCCGAATCTCCTTCTGCTCCTTTTTGTTCTCCAAAAGCTCGTTGTACACTTCTTGAATGTCCCGCATACCATATTTCTTAAGAATTAAAAATGACCTCATCAGATCACAAGGGTAATTTTAACATAACTTTAAAAATTCTCCCATACTTGATACATAATACATCATACATTATACTTAAATCATGAATAGACAACGCATCTTTTCCGGCATCCAGCCGTCGGGAAACTTACACCTCGGAAATTATCTGGGCGCTATCAAAAATTGGGTCAAGCTCCAAGACGAGTATGATTCGATTTTTTGCGTGGTCGATCTCCACGCTATCACCGTCCCGCAAAACCCTGAAGAACTTCGCAAAAAAACTTTGGAAGTGGCCAAAATATACCTAGCCGCCGGAATCGATCCGGAAAAGTGCTCGATTTTCATCCAGTCGCACGTCTCAGAGCATACGGAGTTGATGTGGATTTTAAATACGATCACGAAAATTCCTGAACTGAATAAGATGACCCAGTTCAAAGATAAGTCCGTTTCGTCTGATGTATCCAATATCAGTATTGGTGCTGGGCTTCTTAACTACCCCGTCCTCATGGCCGCTGATATTTTGCTTTACGACACAAATTTGGTGCCCGTCGGCGAAGATCAATTACAGCATATTGAAATTACCCGAACACTAGCGAAAAGATTCAATAAAAGATTTGGCGAAACTTTTGTCATTCCAGAGCCGTATATTCAAAAAGAAGGAATGCGAATAATGGGGCTGGACGACCCAACCAAGAAAATGTCCAAATCCGCTAGCTCGGAATATAATTATATCGCTCTGACCGACGATGAGGAGACCATCCGAAAGAAAATCAAAAAAGCTGTAACCGACAGCGGATCGGAAATTGTTTACTGCGACGACAAGCCGGCGCTCAAGAATTTGATAAATATTTATTCTTTGCTCTCCGACACGCCGCCTAAAGAAATTGAAAAGAAATATGAAAACAAGGGTTACGCTGATTTCAAATCGGATTTAGCCGACGTAGCGGTTTCATTTATGAAACCTTTCCAGAAGAAGATGAAAGAATACGACGACGAAAAAGTTCTCGAAATTCTCCGCCAAGGCGCCGAGCGCGTTCGGCCATTGGCAAAGAAGAAATTGGAAGAAGTGAAAAAGAAAATAGGGTTTGTGATTTAAGTAAGAACGTACCGCGGAACGTACCTAGGTACGTTCCAAAAATATCCGCGAAAAAGGAGCCTTTCGGCTCCTTTCTTTTTTGAAATATTTTTAGTTTCTTATTATTCCCAGCACCTCATCTCTTTTTTCTTCCATCAGTTCTTTCGTCTTGGCTTCCAGATTGAGCCGCAATTTTGGTTCAGTGTTGGACGCCCGGACATTAAACCACCAGTCGGGAAAATCAATTCGGATTCCATCCAACGTATCCAGCTTGCCGTCGGAATATTTTTCTTTGAGCTTCTCCAAAACCGCATCTTTATCTGCCACGTCGGAATTTATTTCCCCGCTGTGAAAATATCTCTTGAGATTAGCCACAAGCTCTGACATTTTTTGTCCGGTTTGATTCATGAGGTTTAGAATTGTAACAGCCGCCAAGGTCGCCATTTCCGACTTAGAGTTTTCTTCAAAGAAATAGTGTCCGGAAAGTTCTCCGGCAAACACCGCTTGTTCTTCGCGCATTTGTTTTTTGATGAGCGAATGTCCCACTCGACAGCGGTTGACTTTCCCTCCGGCCTCCTCAATCACTTCACGAACGGCGTTGGAACTGCGAAGATCCATCAAAACAAGACTGCCGGGATATTTTTTTAAAACTTCTTTAGCTAAAAGCGCGATGACATAATCCATCGGGATAACCTCGCCCTTTTCTGAAACAAAACCAACCCTGTCGGCATCTCCATCATAGGAGATCCCCAAATCAGCCTTTTCTTCCAAAACTTTTTTCTGCAAGGCCTCGAGTGTCTCGGTTTTCAGGGGGTTCGCCTCGTGATTAGGGAATCTTCCGTCAAAATCGTCATACAGATAAACCGCTTCGATATCGGAAGATAGTTTTTGGTAAACATCTTTGTCGACAATCCCCATGCCGTTGGCAAAATCAACCACGACTTTCCTGCGCCCCAGGCCGCTTTTGAAAAAACCGGCTATATATCCAATATACTTGTTTTTCAACTCTCCATCCTCTCCCACTGCCCCTTTATCGATTCCGTCGGAAAATTCGCCCTTGATGGCCAAGTCACGGATTTCTTCCATCCCGCTTCCCTCTCCGATCGGCACGGCTCCTTTCAAACAAAATTTCATCCCGTTATATTCTGCCGGATTATGCGAAGCAGTAACCATAACCGCCGCGTCCACATCCAGGTTCCAAGAAGCAAAATAGAGCATCGGGGTCGAACTCAAGCCGATTTTCACCACATTTGCCCCCTGGTCGATCATACCTTTTATGACCGCCTCCTCCAGTTTCGGCGAAGACTCCCGCATATCAATCCCCACCGCCACCTTTTTCGCCTTAGTATAAGTTATCAATGCTCGGCCGATATTATACGCTGTATCGGCATTGATTTCCTCCGGATAAAGTCCCCGAATATCATACGCTTTGAAAATTCCCGGATTGATTGGCTCTTTCATTTTGTTAAGCTTAATTGTTACGCCCCTATAATACCACAAGTCCCGCCTGTTCTTCCAGCAACTGCGCGCCTGTTGCCGTCCAACCTAAAACTCGGTTTTAGGTTTTGGCTATAAGCTTGATAGAACATATTTGATTAAACTGTTCCGTTATACTATCATTCGTACATTAGTATATTCGTATATAATTCGTAATTCGTAAAGAAATCATGAAGATAGGCATCGTCGGTCTCCCTAATGTCGGAAAATCCACCCTTTTCAAAGCGTTGACTAGAAATCCGGTGGATATAAACAACTATCCTTTCTGCACCATCGAACCGAATGTCGGGATTGTTAAGGTTCCGGACACGCGGCTTTCGCAATTGGCGGAAATGTCACAGTCAAAAAAAATAGTGCCGACGGTCATCGAATTCGTGGATATCGCCGGACTGGTCAAGGGCGCTTCCACTGGCGAAGGACTGGGCAATAAATTTTTGGCCAACATCCGCGAAGTGGACGCCATTGCGCAAGTAGTACGAGCATTCGATAATTCCAATATTATCCATGTGCATAATAAAATCGATCCGGAAAGCGATATTGAAATAATCAATACCGAATTAATTTTAGCCGATTTAGAAACGGTAAAAAAAGCAAAAACCAGACTTGAAAAAGATTTACGCGGAAACAAAAAAGGCGCGGACATACAATTGGCTGTAGTTAACGAAATTCAGAAAATTTTAGAAGAAGGGCGTTTGGCTAACGAATTAAAATTAGATTTGACCGAAGAATATACAGCCCAAATTATACGGGAATTATCTCTTCTCACGATGAAACCGTTTTTGTATGTATATAATGTTTCCGATATTAACGAAAAGTTATCAGAAAGCTTGGAAAGCAGAAACCACACTAAACTGGATATAAAAATAGAAGAAGAATTGCTTGAGATGACAAAAGAAGAAGCGGCGGAGCTGGAGATAAAATCCAATTTGGACAATTTAATCCTCAAAGCTTATGAGATTTTGGGATTGATTACGTTCTTAACCACCGGCGTTGACGAGTCCCGCGCTTGGACAATTAAAAAAGGCTGGACCGCGCCTTTGGCCGGTACAGCCATCCATAACGATTTCAAGGACAAATTCATCCGGGCGGAGGTTGTCCAATGGGGCGAACTTTTGGAAATTGGATCTTGGTCTAAAGCCCGGGAATTGGGAAAGCTTAGATTGGAGGGAAAGGAATATATGGTACAAGACGGAGATGTTATTGAGTTTAAGATATAGCGCTCTTGACCAAATCAAAAGGCCGGTATATACTCAAGTTAATTTGGAAAGTCCGATATTCTCTCGCTCCGTTCCTACGGAGATAAGAGAATAACATCCGTCACCGGGACTTTCTTGGGGACGGGCTTTATTATTCGCTAAAGCAGAGCGAATGTCAGCTAATAGGAGCGAACTTGCTAATTTGGATTAGCTCTAATTCGCTAAAATTAGCTCGACTTTCGCAAGTTATTATGAAATACGAACTATTCTACCTGGTTGGCGCTTCCAAGGAAGCAGAGTTGGAAAATATCCGCAAAGAAGTTTCCGCTATTGTCGCTGAAAACGGCGGCGTTTTTGAGGAAAAAGAAACGCAGGAAAAAAGAAGACTGGCCTACGAAATCAAGCATGAGACCCACGGCATTTATACCGCCCAAAGATTCGAGCTGGTCGAAGCGGAAAACCTTGCCAAAATAAACCGAAAACTCAATTTGAATGCTGGAGTTCTGCGCTTCCTGATTAGCAAAGCCGACGAACTGCCCGAACTTAGATCTAAAGAAGAGCGCATCAGCGAAGAGCAGACCAAGGAAGCTCGGACGCAAAAATTCAAGGAGGAGAAAAAAGCCGAACAAAAGAAAGCTGAAGCAGTGGAAGAAAAGAAAGAAGCGGGAGATAAAAAATCCCAACCACAAGAAGACATCGACAAAAAATTAGAGGAAATACTAAACATTTAACCGCGATTCGAATCAACGAATGCATCCGAATCTGCGAATTTACGAATTTTTATTCGTAGCTATTCGCGGATTCGTGAATTCGAATTAATTCGTAGATTCGTATCGGTAAAATTATGAATGTAAACAAAGTTCTCTTGGTCGGGCGGCTGACGCGCGACCCGGAAGTAAGAAATACTTCTTCCGGACAGACTGTCGCATCGATTTCTTTGGCCACGGGATACACTTGGAAAGATAAAAACGGCCAGAAACAGGAACGAACGGAATTTCATAACCTGGTTCTCTGGGGACGGCTGGGAGAAATTGCCGGGCAATACCTTATCAAAGGCCAGGAAGCTTACTTTGAAGGCCGCTTGCAAACGCAAAAATATACCGACAAAACCGGCGCCGACCGATACAAAACTGAAATTGTGGTTGAAAATATGCAGCTTGGAGCGAAGCCCCGGAGCGCTTATGACTCCGGCGGAGCTGGCGGATACAACAAGCCTGCTCCTCAACCGCAATCTCCTTCCTCTCAACCGGAAGCTCCCGCGGAAGCTCTCCCGACCATCAATTTGGATGAGGAAGAAGAAGTGAAAATCGAAGACGTACCCTTTTAAACATTTACGAACTACGAAATTAACGAAATACGAAACAAAATGCTACGCCCTTTTCGTACTTTCGTATTTCGTATTGATTTCGTAATTCGTAAAACGTAAATTATGAACGAAATTCAACAGGAAAAAAAATTATGCCATTTTTGCCAGAACAAAATGGATAAAATCGATTTTAAGGATGCTTATCTCATCCGGCGTTTTATGAACTCCCAAGGTAAGATTTATCCTCCGAAAAGGCACGGCACTTGCGCCCGCCATCAAAGAGTTCTCGCTAACGCCATCAAAAAAGCCCGCGTGATGGCCTTGGTGCCGTTCGTCGCTCGATAATTATCCTCACGCAACACACAACACGTAACACGTAACAAAAAAAATTGTTATATAAAATGTTATGTGTTATGTGTTATGTGCTATGTGCTATGTGAAATAATGCTAAGCATCTCCGACATAAAAACAGGAAAAAATATACTTTGGAATGAAACGCCTTACGTCGTTCTCTACCACGAGCATTCCAAGACGGGCCGGGCCGGATCGGTTTTGCGCACTCGCCTCAAGAATCTCTCGACCGGCGCGGTGCTGGAAAAAACTTTCCAAGGAGCTGAATCGGTGGAAGAAGCCGACATTGCCAAAGCCAAAGCCCAATATATTTACAAAGACGGAGAAGATTACCACTTTATGGACAGCGAATCTTACGAGCAGTTTTATCTTTCTGAGAAAGCTTTGGGAAATAACGTAAACTATCTAAAAGAAGGAACTGAAATAATCATTCTCACTTTTAACGGCAATCCGATAAATATCGAGCTTCCGATAAAGGTAACACTCCAGGTAACCGAGGCTCCTCCCGGTATCAAAGGCGATACCGTTTCAACCGGAGGAAAAGTCGTCACTCTTGAGACTGGTCTCAAAGTATCCGCCCCGCTTTTTGTCAAAACCGGCGATAATATAATTATCAACACCGAAAAAGGCGAATACGTCAGCCGAGCCTAGCTATGACAATTATCGCGATAAATAAACGCTCCAGTTTCGATTATGAAATCCTGGAAAAATTCGAGGCCGGTTTGGTTCTTTCAGGACAGGAAACAAAATCAATCAAAACCGGACATATCAGCCTCAAGGAAAGCTTCGTAACAATCAAGGGATCGGAACTGTATTTAACTAACGCGCACATTCCTTTCTACAAACACGCCGGAAACTCCGCCGCGTACGATCCGACCCGCCCGCGGAAACTGCTCTTGCGAAAAGAAGAGATCAAAAGAATCATCGGAAAGGCTCGCATAGAAGGCTTGACATTGGTGCCGATTAGAGTGTATACTAAAAAACGCTATTTAAAGCTAGAATTTGGCATAGCTAAAGGGAAAAAGAAGTTTGACAAACGGCAAGACATCAAGAGAAAAGAAGCTGAAAGAGGGATGAGAAGAATGCTGAAGTCACATAACACGTAACACATAGCACATAACATTTTATATAACAAAAAAAATTATTTTTTGTTACGTGTTACGTGTTGTGTGCTACGTGACAAGCGGGGATGTTTGGTTTCGACAAGTTGTACGTTTAAAACAGGCAAGCCGAAGATGATAAACCTTCGTAAAATATTTATCAAACGAATAAGTGCAAACTTAATTCAAAAAGCAAAGGTTGCTTTCGCTAACGCGTTCTCAACCAATTATGCTTACGCCTTGGCTTAATATAAGCTGGCGTCATCGGACCTTCAACTCCCAATAGGAGACCTCCGGTGTTATACATTGGGATAGCGCTTATTGCATTCTCTTGGCAATATGCGTAAAATTGACATAGGGATAGGTTAAAGTAATTTTTCTTATTTTTATCTCTAGCCGATATTATCAAATAAGATAAGCTTGTAGATTGTTTTTGATGAATAATTTTGGACATGGGTTCAATTCCCATCATCTCCACAAGAGCGAGTTTCCGCCATAGGCGGATCAGCCTATGGCTGACGATTCTCGCCATCTCCACAATAATAATTAACACCAAAATAATTAGAAGATCACCCTACAAAAAACCGTTTTTCAAAAAAAGGGAACCTCGGACGAGAATCAATGATTATATACGAGCTCCCCAGATTCGAGTTGTCGATGACAGCGGAAACCAACTCGGAATAATGCCGCCTTCCCAGGCGCTGGCATTGGCCAAGGAAAAAGAGCTTGATTTGGTTGAAATCGCCCCCAATGCCAAGCCGCCCGTTTGCCGGATAATGGATTTCGGGAAATACCAATACCAGAAATCACGAGAAGAAAGACAAAACCGGGCCAGACAGAAAAAAGTCGACATTAAGGGAATCCGCATCGGCGTAAGAACCGACGATCACGATCTGGGATTCAAAAAAGACCAAGCGGAAAAGTTTTTGAAAAAAGGCCACAAACTCAAATTGGAAATCCGCCTCCGAGGAAGGGAAAAAGCCCACCAGGATCTGGCGCGAAAAAATCTGGTTGAATTCATAAAAACCATAGAAGTGCCAAATAAACTGGAGCAAGAGGTAAAAAGATTTCCCGGAGGATTTAACGCCATAATCGCACCGCAATAACCGCGATTCGAATCAACGAATGCATCCGAATCTGCGAATTTACGAATTTTACTCTTAGCTATTCGTAGATTCGTGAATTCGAATAAATTCGTAGATTCGGATCGGTAAAATTATGCCTAAAATTAAAACATTCAAAGCGCTTTCTAAAAAGGTAAAAATTACCAAAAAAAAGAAAGTTATCCGCAGAAAGACCAAGCAGAACCATTATAATTCCAAAGAAACCGGAGAGCAAGGCAGAAGCAAAAAAAAGGATGTTCGCCTTTTCAAGGCTGACGAGAAAAACGTCCTGAAAGCCTTGCCATATAACTAAAATCACGTAACACGTAACACGTAACACGTAACAAATCAGTCAAATCTATTTGTTATTTATGTTATGTGATATGTGTTATGTGTTATGTGAATCATGACACGAGTAAAACGCGGGGTTGCCGCTTCAAAACGCAGGAAAAATTTGTTAGAAGACGCCAAAGGATACCGCTGGAGAAGGAAGTCCACTTTTCGCGCCGCTAAACAAGCGGTGATCAAGGCCGGCAGTTACGCTCTGCGCGACAGGCGCGCCAAGAAAAGAACTATGCGACGACTCTGGATTACCCGGCTCAATACCGCCCTTAAGGAACTGGGACTGCGCTACAGCCCTTTCATAAAAACAATGGTTGAAAAGAAAATCGAAGTCGACCGCAAGGTCCTTTCCCAAATGGCCGTTGAAAATCCGAAAGTCTTCGCTAAGCTTATAGAAAGTATAAAGTAGCAAGTATCAGGTATAAAGCAAAAAATCCCCTCGGGGATTTTTTGCTTTATCATTTCTACGCTTTATACTTTCTACTTACTACTTTCTACTTTTTCAAAATCATCTCCTTCACCAACCTCCAAAGAGCGTAAAACGGCAGCCAAAGCCACAAAGTTTTTCGAAACCACTTATCGATAAAAACGTTAGGATTGGATCCGGAAGAAAATACATCCATCAGCAAGCGCACCCCGAGAATTGTTACCGCTAAAATTATTATTAATATCCAATAACCTCCATTCATACAAAAATTCAATTATTACTTATTTCATAAATAACGTCTTTTTTCTCCACCACTATCCGCCAGCCTTTCTCTTCGGCAATATTTTTCAAGTTGAAGTTTGGATTAAAAGCAATCGGATTGTCCACTATTTCCAAAAACTTGGCGTCCGACTCGGTGTCTCCTATCCCGTACGAATCTTCCAATGTCAAGTTATGTTCCAGAGCATATTGTTTCACAACGTGCCCCTTATGAATGGTCGGTTCAAAAACCGCCTTGCCGGTATAAACTCCCTCGCTATCCACTTCATAAACTGAACCGAAAACCGCGTTAAACTTGAAATATTTATTATATTCTTCCACAATTTCCGAGGGTGATCCGGATACGGCTATAATGTGGTAATTTTCTTTTTTCAGTTTGGCTATCAACTGATTGGCGAATATATAAGTCCGATCTTTGTAGAAGGGCACCACTGTCCTACTGGCCTCCATAATTTGTTCCCGCCTGCAGCCCTTTAAATTTTCGGCGTAAAGATAAACCAGGGCTTTTCGATATTCTTCGTAAGTCCCCTTATGATCCAGCCAATTGGAATATAGCTGCGTCAACGTCTTCCTTACGCTTTTGTCAAAAACTCCCATCCAGGCCAATTCGTCAATCAGCTCAAAGGCCAAGTTTTTTCGAAATATGGTACCGTCAATATCAAAAATGGCTATCTTTTTCTTATTCATAAACTATTTTAGTATCTCATACATTGCTATTCCCGCCGCCACGGAGACATTTAAGGATTCTTTTTGACCCCGCATTGGAATAGAAATGACGGAGTCGCATTCGCCCAAAACTTCCTCGTCGATACCCGTAACTTCCGTTCCCAAAATCAAGGCGCAAGGGAAACTAGGTTTGAATTTTCTATAATCGACGCTTGGCATTCCATTCTCCAAGGCGACAATTTGAACTCCGTCCTTTCTTAATCCTAAGATAAGATCGCCAATATTCTCCACTCTTTCCCAAGAAACCGCCTCCTCCGCGCCCAAGGCGGTTTTCGCCAACATCTTTTGCGCTTGAGCCGGATAAGCGGACTTCTTTTCATCAAACGGCGCTTGGGTATAACCGGTCAAGTATATTCTATCCACGCCGGCGCCATCAGCCGTCCGAAAAACCGAACCGACATTGTGGGCGCTCCGAATATTATGCGCGATAATATACAACTTTTTTTTCATACCAAAACAAGATTTACTCTCATTCGTAAAAATTCGGATTCATTCGCGTCTATTCGCATTAAGCCATTTTTAGTTTGGCGTAAAGACCGTAAATGCCAAGAACTATGGCAATCATCATCCATTGCGTTCCAGCCAGGTTAAAAACATCGCTTCCGAAAACAGAAACATACCCGGATATCAACGCTGTCGCCACTGAAACCGCGATCAGTCCGTCCGCTATCTTTTTGTTATCCATCATATTCCACCTCCATTCTGTTTTTGTGTTTTGATTTACGGTTTCATTATAGCACAAATGCCCCATTAACAACACAGGCACCCCGCCGGGCGCTGTTAAGTCTAATATATGAATATAATACATTATTCCTTTACTCCACCACAATCATCGCTTTGCGGCCTTGTTCTATATTTTCCGGACTGCCCTGCAAATCATGAATGGCGTCATAGAAAACATTAATATTGTATTTGTAGCCTTCCCCCTTTCTCGTGCCCGGATCATTGGTAATCACATTGTTGCCGTCATAACCGGTCAGAACCAAAACATGATAGAGCGGGCCGAGGCCGCTATAGTTGGGATTGCCCAATTTTCGCCCAGCCGCCGGGATGATAATCGGTTTTCCTTTGGCCAATATTTTTTTCAGATCATCTTTGGAAAAGTCGTAAACGACTTTCAAATTATCAATGCCATAGTAATCCTTGGCCAGTTTGACAGTTTCCTTGGCATTGGTATCTTTAAAGTCCCCGTAATTTTTATTTTGAAATTCAACCAATCCCAAAATTTCTTTTTCCGCCGTATCCTTATCCAAAGGTTTGCCGTCCAAATAATGCTTGAGCATAATCAGCGATGCCTCTTCGCAAGCATCTTCATGGTAAGCGTCCCAATTGGCAAAGGGCGCTTGCGGGGTAAAAGGAACTTTGATGGATATTTTTTTCGGGAGATCAGTTTCTCTTTCCGGATTTTCTTCCGGCGCGTTCTTCAATTTCGAAAGACTCTCTTCCGCCTTTTCTTTGGCGTTTTCCAAAAAATTATTCTGCTCGGAACCGGACAAGGAAACATCTTCACTTTGAGCTTCCTTCTGATTTTCTATTTCCTTCCCATCTTCCGCCATCTGAAAAACTATTCCAAAAACTAAAAAAACCGCCGACAGGAAAAGCGCCGTTTTTCTTTTCGTCTGGATAAAACCGTAAAACCTCCCAGCCATTATTAGTCCCAAAAAAGCGCCTAGACTGTCAATAGCGACATCGACAAACTTTCCCGCTCTTCCCGGAACAACGCTCTGATGAATTTCATCGCTAATAGCGTAGGAAATCACAACGAGCAAAGACAGTCCAAACGCCCTTCGATAGCTTTCCACTCCCAGTCCTTTATGAAAAACGCGAAAAATCAACCAGGCCAAAACGGCATATTCTCCGATATGCGCGGCTTTCCTGATAATAATTTCCCAAGAAAGGCTGGGCGCTCCCACTTCCAGGGAAGGAATATTGGAAAAATAAAAAACCAAACCAGCCCACAAAAAAGCCGGCAAAAAATATTTTATAAAAAAGACTATCTTATCTTTCATATCAATTAACTAATATACAACCACCGGCGTTCCGATATCCGACCATTCATAGATAGTTTTGGCCGGGCCGACTCCCAATCTCATACAACCGTGCGAAACCGGAATGCCTAAGTGGTTGGCGCCTTCCTTGTATCCCCCCGGCCATTCCGGAAGCTCGTGAATGCCAAACTTTCCGCCGGGCACAATCGCCATCCAATAGGGCATATACAACCCGTAGGTTTTTGACCAGGCTCTTGGAGTTTTATTGAATATGGCATGCCGCCCCTTGGGAGTATCCATGCCGCGTTTGCCGGAGGAAATCAGGTAAGCGCCCAGTAACCGGCCGTTTTCAAACGTCGTCATGATTTGGGTGCCCAGATTGACATCGATATATTTCCCATTCTCTATTTGGGGCCGGGTATACTTTTTCGCCTGCTCCAGCCTCAAGTCAAAATCTTTTTCCCATTCAACCGGAAGCGGCGGTCTGGTTTCAAAAGAGCTTTCGTAAACTTTCTTAAAACTCTCGTCGGATTCCTCCCAATATTTGGCAAATACCGAAAGTTTATGATTTGTCCCCTCGCGCATATATTCCTTGGGAAGAAGTTTAAACTGAGTCCGATCTTCGTTTATTTGATAGGCCAACTCACTCTCCGGATCAAGGGAAAACTTGATATAGAACTTGTCCGCCGACTTGTCAAGTTCCACCGTTATCGGATCTTCCGCTCCTAAAACCACGTCCTCGGCGCCGTCTGCCGGAGTAACACTCTCGACTTTAGGATAATCCGAAACGGAGAAAACAATTTCTCTGGATAAAGCCTTGGTCAAAAGCGCGCTTCTCCCTTCGGGAAGAAAAATCTTATATTCGACTCCCGGCTCCCAAAAATTTTCTGGAGCGATGGACAACTTTTTATTGGATTTGTCCCACTGAAAACGCACTTTCTCGCCGGGAGATATTTTTATCTCTTTTTCATAATCCACGGGAATCATAGCCGAGGAAAAGTTAATCTCTATCGGATCTCCGGGAGAAACGTTTTGCGACTTGGCCAGCGAAATCTTGATTTCGAAAATAGCCGAGTAAGCCTCCGCTCCGTAAAAAAAACTGAATATCCCAAAGGCAATTATTGCCGACACCGATACAAAGCTCCCAAAACTGCTTATATGATGAACTCCAAAATGTTTTCTTACTCTCTCCATTGTTTTTGTTTTAGGGCAGGTTCTTATCTCATTTACATTTTACCAAATTTATGGCTTATCCGCTAATACAAGAATAAGCGGCAGAAATGTCGCCACAGCCAGTTGCTTATCAAACGGCGCTATTTTCCGCGAATAGATCCCTGGCCGCGTCCCAAAGCTCCGGGTGGTCTTTTTTTACCTTGAGCCAATACCACCATTCCACTCCCCAGAGATATATTTCCGGAAAACCGACTTTTCTGGCAAAACTGACATTTTCTTTCAATTTCCCCACGTTCATTGATTTGAATTGTTCTTCCAAGGGTTCGTTAGTGGTGTAGCCGGAAACCCACGGCTCGCCCTGAAGTTCAACCACAAAAGCCCGCTCGTTCCCCGTCAGAATTTTGCTGATAAAATATTTCAAATGGAAGAAGCGCGGCCCGATAGGATAATCAAAATATCCGATGCCCTCTTTCCAAATCGTCCGATAAAGTGTCGTGCCCAGGATATCTCCCCTTTTGGCCGACCGCGACCAAATGCTGATTTCGCCGCTGGCCGTGACTATTACTTCCCGGCTTGGATCAAGCTTCTTGACCAGCGCTATTTCCCGATCCAAAAAATTCTTGTCAAACGCCGGACAGATTCCAAAGTTCAAAAATGGTTCATTTTCTATTTGCCAATATTTGATTTCGGGATTGTTTTTATACTCTTTAACAACAACCTCCATAAAACGCAACAGCTTTTCCTCCTTCTTTCCCTTATCATCACCAACCCACTCAGGGATAAAACATTCCGGCCAACGAGGAACTTTTTGTCCCACTACCAGAATGATCTCGGCATTTCTCTTTCGCGCTTCCTTGAGCTGCCAGTCCACGTCCGCAAAATCATATTCGCCCTCTTTCTTTTCCGCCAGATCCCAATAAACCGGAATTCTTATTTTCCTTATGTTCAAATCATCCAACATCGCCAGATAAGCTTCCTTCCAGTCCAATCCGATATCCGACGCGTAACGGCTGGAAAACGTCACACCCAACTGAGCATCTTTATTCTCCGTGGATACAGGAATATTAACATATATCAAAAGCAATATAAAAACCGCCAGGACCGCAAGAACTATCATTCCCGCATATTTTAGAGCTTTTTTGAAATAACTCATACGCAGATCATTTAGACTTTAAACCTTAGACCTTAGACTTTGATTTACCTGTACCCCGAAACTAAAACCACCCCAACGGTAATAATAGCAATGGCAGAAATTTTTTGAACTATATTACCGGCGCCCCGTTTCTCCTGGAAAACCGCTGGCAGCCAAAAAGTGAGAGCCATCCCGAAAACAAAAATAAAAACGTATTCCAAGGAAACCAAAGCGCCCACAATTGTGACACTTCCAATAGAGGTGGCGTATTCTTTCAATATCGACCCGACTCCGCCCAGACATTTAGTCATAACAAAGATAGCTCCCGACTTCTTGTTTTCGCTAGAAGGCTTTTTAAAATTGAAAAGCGAACCAATAATCAGACGCCGCCACCCGGGATTTGCCAAAAGACTCAGAGCCCCCAGCATCACACCAAAGCGCGTCCAAATGTAAACATTGATAAACTTGTCATTTTCGTAAAAACTCTTGAAAAGGGTAAAAGCAAACGCTAAAAGAATTCCCGCCAAAATCGAGGGTAGAAAGCCCTTAAAAAATTTTCGGTCGGCGCCTTTGGAAATGTCCAAAGAGATCCAAAGCCCTCCCAAAATCAACATTGCAACGCCGGTAAGTTCCGATACGCCCAAGTTTTCTTCCAAAAAAAATATCGATAGGAAGTACGTCACTACCGGAATAGTCGCTCCCACCACCGGAGTCACCCGACTGGCTTCGCTTTTTCTGATCGCAAAAAAAAGCGACAAGATTCCGTAAACAAAAACAACCCCCGCCAGAAAACTAACGACGGCTCTTCCCGGAGGAATCAAATGAAATCCGAAAGGAAAAAATATGAAAGCAAAAAGGCTCAAGACGCCGGAATAGAAAGCATAAATTGCCGGATGAGACACCCGATTCGAACTCAAAAGAAACTTATCAAGAATCACTTCCAGCGCTATCAGTAAATAGGCCGCTCCCGCGATAAAAATCCAACTCATCTTTTTGTATTTGTTTCTTACGGATTACTTTAATATTCTACAACAAATCCAAGCAAAAAAACAGCCCCTCGCCAAAAGAAGCTGCTCTTCAAAAAATATCCAAGTTTTTACGAATTCAACTTGTAGAAATACGACCCGACGTCGCTGATCCATTTGCGGACTCCGCCGGGATCATGTCCGGCGCAACTGGAACCGCATTTCCACACTACCATCCGCTCGGGCGTATTGATTTTTTTGCCGACCAATTCCTCAATCCGGCCACCCACCATCGCCACCGCCTGTTCAGGATTGTCGAAACAAGAATAACCGGAAGCGGTCAGATTGTATCCACCTTTGTATCCCCAATAGTTATAACAATCCCGCCCGTTCTTTTTGGGAGAATGTTTGCCCCAATCGCTTTCTTTTTTGGCGATGCCAATCAAAAAGGCTGCCACGATCTTTTCCTTCTTGGAAATTTCTAAGGTCATTTCCTCAATCGGATAACCGGCAACCAGACCCGCAAGCTTTTCCTCGTTATTATCGATCTGAACTATTTCGTTTTTCACTAAAACAAGACCTTCCGAGCTTTTGCAGGCTTTTTCCGAAGGATCGTTAAAATTGACAGAATCCACACCGATTCTCTCCATTGGATCGATAACCTCGGAATTTACTTTATCTAAAGAAAAAATGTTTTCCGTATGCGCGTCGCTTTCAAGCACGACAGAAAAAAACAGCCCCGCGCACAGCGCGAGAATGAAAACTGATAAAACATTGACTTTCTTGATTTTCTTGGGCTTTTTGAAAGAAAGAATCTTTCCAAGCTTTGGAAAATAATCGTCACACATTAATTGAATTTCTCCCCAATCCCGCGTCTCTACTCCTTAAGAGCCTATACGGACCTCCCTATGCGTTTCTTAAATGACCATACCATCCTAGCAAATAGCTACCCTTTTGTCAAACATGAACAACCAAAAAAGGCTTAAGCAAAGCCTTTTGTATGGATAATCCCTGACGCGAAAATCTGTTTTTTTTATTTTAACTCGTTAAAATACCCTTCCACGTCGCTGGCCCACTTCCTGACCGCCTCGGGACTGTCCCAGGAACAATCATATCCGCACTTCCACGCCACTACCATTTCTTCGGGGGTATTCAGCTTTTCTTCATTTACCAATTGAGCTATCCTTTTGGCAACTGTATCAACGGCATCTTTGGGGCTATTGAAACAAGTATGCCCTCCCGTTCCCATTTTTTCTCTCTTCCCTCGGTATCCCCAATAATTATAGCAATCTTCCCCGTCAAGAACAGGGACTCGCTCTCCCCAACTGCTTTCTTTTTTGGCAATGGCCACCAGATATGCCGCCACGGTTCTGTCTTTTTTGGCAATTTCCGCCGCCATTTTTTCGATCGGATAGCCTTTTACCATTTTCTTGATTTCCCTTTCAAAAGATAGCTTGTCTTCATATTCTTCCCGTTTTTTATCATTCTCTTTTTTCTCCTGAAGCAATTTATCCATATTCCTGCTTCCAGTGCTCCCGCCATCAGCTTTACTGTCATTTTCCCCCAAAACAATCGCCGCGGAATCTTTTTTATCCAGAACCAGTTCATTTCGAGATTCGAAAATATCCTCCGCCGCGCCCGTTTTAGCTGAAACTCCCTGTCCGAGATAGCGGTAGATCATCGTCATCAAAAACATTCCGAATATCACCGAACCAATCAAAGAGACGTTCCAAGCTCTTGCTAGCGATACGCCTTGGACAGAATCTTGAAAAAGATCCAACCAATAATTTTTTATATCGACGTATCTTCCTCTTATCTCCAAATAGATATCTACTTTGGGCTTCGTGGAGCATACCAGCGCCTTTCCAGTACTTTCTTTCGAAAGGAAAAGGCCGTCAACAAAAACCTTCTGCCGGCCAGCCTCATGTTTGCCCCAATCGTTCGCTGAAAAAAACGCGCTTTTCCCTCTCGAAGAAAACAAAAAAGAAGATTGTTTCCTTTTTTTGACGAATTTGAATAAAGGCAGATCAAGTTCAACAGGATAGACTACATCTTTTTTGGAAATTCCGCCGATGATGTCCTTATTTTCTTTTTGCAACATCTAATGCTCTTTTACGAAAATTAAGTCTATTTTTACTCAGTATACCATTTTTTTGGAATCCTTAACAGCAACACTGTGCCAAAAATCACCATCGCCAAACTCAAAACTTGTCCCATGGTAAAAACGGAAAAAACAAATCCGATCTGTTCATCCGGTTCCCTGAAAAATTCCACCGCAAATCTTGCCAGAGCGTACCCGATAAAATATACTCCCAGTAATTTGCCTTCAAAAAATTTTTTGTTGCGCAATGTCCATAAGATTGCAAACAGAACAACTCCCTCCAAAAAAGCTTCGTATAGTTGAGAAGGATGGCGTAGATATGGAAATACGTCGCCGTTTTCATCCGAGAAATACATCCCCCAAGGTTTTTGGGTAATTCTCCCATACAGTTCTCCATTCAGAAAATTACCAATCCGACCGAAAAAATATCCCGCCGGAATGGCCGGAACAACAAAGTCCGCCCACTGCCAAAAATCAATTTTGTATCTTCTTAGGAAAATAATAGAAACTAAAAATACTCCCAGAAGTCCGCCGTGGTAGCTCATCCCATAAATGCCAACAAAGTTTCCCGCGCCATCAAATGGAGAAATGATCGCGAACGGGTTATTTATAAAGTATGCCAGGTCATAAAAAATAACATACCCCAACCGCGCTCCAATAAGAAGACCAAAAAAAGAGTAAACTAGAAAGCTTATTAAGGCATCTTCTTGTGTCTTATTTTGAATTTTGAATTTTGAATTTTGAATTTTATTTGATATTTGATATTTGGAATTTGGAATTTTATTAAAAATTAGGTAATTAGGTGAATTAGGTGAATTTACATATTCTCCTTTCCTAATTCTATATCTCAATAACGCATACACCACCCCGAAACCCACAAGATACATCACCGCATACCAAGAAACGCTAAAAAATCCGACTGAAAAATTCGGATTTAGATGTTCCGGAATACGCTGGTAAAAATTCGAGAAGCCACCCATGCCCTTATATTATCATTAAATCTTCAACAAAAAAACGCCGCGTGCGTCTTTTGCATAAAACATCTATGAACTTTTCTGAAAACTTTTATTTTTTCTTTTCTTTCTCTTCTTCTTTTTCTTCCTCCTTTAAAAACTTCACCACATAAACACTAACCATTACCACTATGAAAGTAATGAGAATAGCGTAACTGAATTTGGCCTTGAGGCCGTTTTGCTCAGCCGGAAAGAAATAATCGATAAATGACTTAATAGCATCGTTCCAAGCCAAACCGGCCACCAATCCGAACGCCGCCACGATATATCCTGCGACTTTGTTCCTTATCTCATGCCTCACACTGGCTACTTCGCTTTTTATTTTGCTTTTTATCGCCATTAATATATTATCCATATGATGTAAAATATTTAATTACGTAATCGATTACGTAATTAAAAAGCTTACACCGATTGGATGTGCTTGTCAACCAAGATGGCCGCGGCGCGGGCGTAGATATGATGTTCGCCGAAGCGTCCCAACTCTTCTCTATGTATCTTACCACCAACAGAAATTTCGGCAACTTCGCCATTAGATCCTCTTTCTATTTCCAAAATTTTCGCTTGGCATTTTTCGCTCTTGCCGTAAAACAAAATTTCTGCTTGGGAAGACTTTGCTACTTCGCCGGAACGGGAATTATCGCCATTAACCGCCACTAGTCCGCTTCTTTTGGTTCCTTTGGCCAATATTTTATATTCCCCCACCAAGTCATCCATTCCGGAAAAACTTTCGATATACCTTTGGGTAATACCAGTTATCACGGAAACCTCCGGACTTATAACAGACAGTAGATATTTCATATCGCCTTTCTTGGAAACACCCAACTCCAACACCAAAAACTTCGGGAAATCAGTTTCAAATAAAGCCGCCAGCGCGCCCTTTATGGCCGGCAACCAATTCCTATATTCATTATATCCGCTGGGAAGATTAAGGATGGCCAACGGCAAGCCTATCTCCGTGTTGAAACTCTTCAGATTGGCCCGCGCGTTCGAACCCCTCTTCTCCAAAACTTTTCTAATTTCATCACGCGTAAAAGTCTTGTTAGCCGACCCGGCCACGGCGATAATAACCGGTTTATGGATCGCTAAAACTAATTTAGTAATATATTTTAGATAATACTGGAGTATTTTTTTGAAGAAAGGTTTCATAAATTTCTAATTCACCTAATTACCTAATTCACCTAATAAAATTTCAAAGACAAAATAGCAAAATAAAATGTCCAATAATAAATACAAAATTTTGAATTCGACATTGGGAATTTCATTTGGGTTTTGGTTATTTTAATTTTTAATTTTTATTAGGTGAATTAGATGAATTAGAAATTAGGTGAATTTAAATAGCTTCTCTATCCTATCCATCGCCCGATTTATATCCTTCTCGCTCCTGCCGAAACTAAACCGTACATGTCCTTCGCCGTTCGGTCCGAACGCCACGCCGGGCACTACCGCCACTTGCGCCTTTTCCAAAAGATACAGCGCGAATCCCCAAGACAAGCTATCCGGGCAATCGTAACTGTCAAATTTCATATTGTCCTTAATTATCTTTGGAAAAACATAATACGAGCTGGTCGGTTTGACATAGCTGAAAATATTTTTTAACTTATCCAGCCGGGCGCAAATCAAATCGCGCCTTTTCAAATATTGCCTGTTAAAATATGCGACGTCTTTATCCGCCATTTCCAGCGCCCCCATCGCGGCATATTGGGAAATGACCGGCGCGCAAGTGACCAGCGAGTCATGGACCTTGAGTATTTCCTTAACAACGCTTTCGTCGCTGTGAAGATATCCGATCCGCCAGCCAGTCATAGCGTATGATTTGGAGAAGCTAAATAGTCTTATCACGCGTTTTCGAAGCTCAGGCAATTCCGCCAGACTGAATATCCGCCTGTCTTCTTCCAGCAAGAAATCTTTATATACTTCGTCGGAAATCAAATACAAATTATGTTTTTCCGCCAGCTTCGCGAGTTCCAACAGTTGTTCCTTTGAATAAACTGTGCCGGTGGGATTATTTGGATTGCAATAAAATATCGCTTTGGTTTTCGGCGTGATGGCCGCTTCATATTTTTCCAATTCCAACGTCCAGCCCTTTTCTTCATTAAGAGAAACAAAAACCGGCACGCATCCGGCCAAAGTTATCACTTCCCGATAAGATGTGTAAGTTGGTTCGGGAATGATAATTTCGTCGCCGGGATTGGTGATCGCCAAGATTGTCGCCGTTATTCCTTCAATCGATCCGGCCGTAACCAAGATTTCTTTCTCGAAATCATAAAACATATTCTCCTCTGCTAACTTCACTTCAATCAATTCTCGCAATTCCGGCAAACCCGGCGAAAGTGAATATTTCGCCACCACCCCGTCGCGAAGCGCCAGCTCCACCCGGCGTTTGATGCACTCCGGCGTGTCAAAACTCGGCACGCCCTGCGCCAAGGAAATAACATCCGGAAATTTCGACGCCCGGAGTTCCATCTGCTTAATGACGGAAAGTTTTAAGTTTTTAGTGCGTTCAAACATAAACTGAATTACTAAACTGTTTACTGGATATCATTTTATCCTTTTTCTTGCTCCGTTTATCAATTTATCCAAAAAATCCGGAAATTCCATTCCGGCCGTTTTGGCTGCCTGGGGCGCGAGACTGGTGGCAGTCATGCCGGGAATAGTGTTGATTTCAAGAAAATATAATTTGCTGTCAGCTTCGCTCCAGATGAAATCCGCCCGCGCCAAATCGCGGCAACCGACAGCTTTGAAAATTTTTACGGCGTAGCTTTGGATTTTTTTTCGCACATCGTCCAGAATTTGCGCCGGACAAACTTCTTCCGACCCGCCAGCCTCGTATTTGGCTCGATAATCAAACCAACCGGAAACTTTGGGAATGATTTCAATCACCGGCAAGGCTTTGGGAGATTTTGTTCCCATTATCGCCACTGTAAACTCCCGGCCTTTTATAAACTGTTCTAACAACACTTCATCGCCATACTCCAAAGCTTTTTCAATTCCTTTCTCCAATTCTTCTTTGGAATTCGCCAAGCTCGTTCCCACAGACGAACCAAGCTCAAGCGGCTTGACAACGATTGGCAAATTAATTTTGGCGATGATCTTTTCAGTCTTGTATTTTTTATTTTTGGAAACCACAACGTCTTTGGCGATTTTCAGTCCTGCCGCTTTGGCGACAATTTTGGTTTTTCTTTTATTCATAGCCAATGCGCTGGCCAGCACTCCGGAAAAAACATACGGGATTCCCAGCATCTCCAGCATTCCCTGCAGTTTTCCGTCTTCCACATACGACCCGTGCACAATCGGCAAAGCCAAGTCTATTGCCGGCAATTTTTCTGAAAAAATGTCCCGCCTGTTTTCTTCAAACCCATCTCTTTCCACAGCCACTCCGCCTTCCTGACCCGCTTTAGCTAAATTGTTTTCCAAATATTTTTTACCTTCCTCCCCGACAAGCCACTGGCCGGTCTTCGTAATCGCGATCGGAATAATTTCATACTTATCTTTGTTGAGCGCGTTCATCACCTGATTCGCCGACCGCAATGACACTTCGTGTTCCCCCGACTGTCCGCCAAAAATAACCGCCAGTTTCAATTTTGCCATATATTTTGTTTAAATAATTTAAGCAGCACTCAATTATCCACAAATAACGCTAAAGTAGGAATAACGACCGAGGCAACTCAATAAACTGCGTAAGGCGAAATCCTCTGGAGATCTAAACTTGGGATTCAAATCAACGAACGACTAATCCTACAGGAAGGGCGGGAGGATTAATGTCGCCTCCCAAAACCACGATACTCGATTCATTGCCATAACGGTCAACAGAAGTAATGCCGTAATAACCATCGCCATTGGGATCAGCCAGCCAATCCAGATAAGTGGCAGTTCCCGCTGGCGGAGAAGCGATCCGCTGGGTTTGAGTGGCGGTCGGGTTGCCGGAAGTGGAATAGTAGATATTGTAATGGCGAACTTTGCTGTCATTAGGCTCATTCCAGCTAAGACGATAATGCCCGGCTGTGGGTTGCGAAACGTAGTTGAAACTATTTGGCAAATTTGGATCATTGGTCCAGAAGTTTTTTTGTCCTTTCCCCGCTACAACCTGGCTATCCACACTTGCTCCATTGATTGTTACCTGAAGAATTTCCGACAGTTCGTCCGATTCCAATCCCGAATGTTCTTCGGAAGTAAGGGCGTAGTAAAAAGTGCCGTTGCCGGGGTTGTCAGTAAAAGATATTTTGTTATTTGCATTTACTTTCAGTCCGTTGGCTATCGGGTGGAGCATCAGCATATCCGGATCTTCGGCGTAAGTGTGGGAGTATTGGGCATCAGTCATCCCGATTTCCTGCCAGCCGGAACTCTGACTGGTCGATCTCCAGATATGATATTTTTTTATTTCTCTGGCGTAGAGCGTTTCGCCCAGTTCATTGCCGCTCTCATCGAGTAGCGGCCAGCCTAAGGCGTCTTTAGCCGGATTGTCATTAGCATACGGCCAATCCCGCTCGGTATATTTCGGCGGCAGCCAGGAAATTTCGACACCGCTGTCATATTGAGCGGAAAGATCGGTCGGCGGATAAGGATAAGTTACTACGCTCCAAAATATGTCGGTTTTGTTGGCGGAAGGATTCAAAAATTCGCTATGCCAGGCGACCTTCGTTCCATCCGGGGATTGCCCCGGCCGAGTCAAACTGTTATATGATGTCCCTCCATTATAGCGAGTGTGCGTATAACAAACACTAATCCGTGAAGAAGCATCCTTATATTTAGCAGCATAAATTCTGTCGTCCAAATAGCTTCCGGTCAGATCTAAACCCCAAGGGGAGGAAGAAGTTACCCAATCGGTAAATCCATGCCAATCATGATGCTGTGATCCTCCTCCAAAAGAAGGGACTGAATACTGATGATTCTGAATATCCCAAACTCCCGCTCCAACTCTATCGCGGTAGCTATATGACCCAGAACCTGGCAAATTACTGGCTCCATTGGAAAATAGCGCAAATCTTCCCCAACGATCTGGAACAAAATGCGACCAATAACTCGTCCTGAGTGGTGTATAAGGATCATCTTGAACAAAAGGACTGACTGCGTTTCCAGAAACCGTTATGTCCCCATGATTTTCCGGCCAAGCCTCGCCGAAATTATACGGCGGCTGATCTGAGGGATCTTCCGAATCCCCTGAATATAACGGACCTCCATCCGGGGCACTGCCTAAAGTTTTTAAGCGCCACCAAGTAGCTGTTCCAGTCGGCATGGCAAAGTACCAACTGCCGTCACCAGAATAATAGGCATCATGATAACGAAGAAGCGGATTAATTGTATTGCCATAATTACCCAAATATCTTTCCTCTGGATAGCCATCCGCCAAGTTTAATTCTGCCCGATTTTCCGGATAAATTTTTGCTGGATACATTTTAGGAGGCGTCGTTTCTCCCGTCCATTGCAACCCGATAATTTTCCGGCCGTCAGAAGATATAAACTTGTTTAAATTTATTCCCGAAACCGGGAAAGAAAAAAGATCTGAACAATTTATGCTGTTATCCAAAACCTGGCATTTATAAAGTTTTTTGTCATCCGGCCTTTCCGCCCAGGGAAAAAGATGTGTCTCCCCAACTTCATAATAGACATCTGAAATCTGAGGAGACCAGCGCGGGAAATTCGGACCCAAACGACGAACCGAGCCTATCGCCGGCCTTAAATTTTTTCCATCCGTATCATTCATCATCCAAATGTACCAACTTTCTTCTCCCTGATAGGCCGATGTTGGTCGAGCGTAGGAAGTAAATCCTAATCGCTTTCCATCAGCACTCCATGGTCCTTCACCGATATCACTATAGAAAGTATTACTATAATCTTTGCTATCGCTCATTTTCCAGACTTCGTGTCCAGTTTGAATATCATGATACATCAACGTCTCGGGTTGCCAAATATAATGGTTGCCGATGTCTTCCAATTCGCTGGCGGGAAAACTGTTAGTCAGCCTTCTTGATTTCCGGTTAAACATCTCATCCAGATTTTCTTCCGCACCATAACACTGTCCCACAAAGAAATATGATAACACAAAACATGCAAAAAAAAATTTTATTTTATTAAATTTTAACAAATAGTTGACCACCGAATTGATAATTAGATAATTAGGCAGAAATTTAACTAAAATATAAAATAATAAAACTCTTCCATAAATTCACATTTCCGTGATTGTGGCGATATTTCCTTATAGCACTAGCTGGCTATCACAGATTAGCAGTAAAATGATGCGAAAGATTGATAAAGCTTTTGCCCTAAATTTTAAACACCTACCTATGACTATTGAATGAATGTAAACTCTTTATACCCCAATTTTACCCCTTCCCTCAAAAAAAATCCACCCTGTTTTCGCAAGGCGGATTTTCGCGCTTTTCTGCAATTTTCCGTGTTTGTTTAATTCGTGCTTGGCGCCGCGGGAGGAGTATCGTCTTCACCAAAAGCGTTTTTCAGCTCAACTCGAGCTTTTTCAGCTTCTGTCTTAAAATCATTCATCGCTTTCTCAAAAGACTGCTTTCGTATTTGAATCAAAGACTGGACTTCTACCTGTATTTTTTCCATCGCCTGCCTTTCGCTAACAAACCCGTCCCGCGCCGCTTTGAGACTAGCATGCAAAGATGCTCGAATGGCTTTAGCATCGGATCCGGCACTACAGCTGTTTTGAGCACTGGAAAAAGCGGAGGACTTAGCGGATTGAAAAGATTCTACCGCGCCGTCCACATCTGATTTTCTTTTCTCAATAGCCGCTTTCACTCCCTCCCGGAAATCAGAAATGACCTGATCCATCGCGTCTCGGCGAGTTTCAACGGCATTCCGCATCGCTTTTTCGAAATCGGCTGCCGCTTTTTTCTGTTCTTCCGTCTGGGCGCGTTCTTCCAATTTTTCGAAATGCTCTTCCAAGTTGGAATCCCTTTGGGAACGCCGTTTGGCCAGCTTCGCGTCCCGCTCACTCTGCTTTTCTTCCCAATTTCCCGCCCGCAGTTCCATTCTTTCCTGAAACCGGTTTTTGCATTCATCGACTTTTTGGCCAAATTTTTCCGCCAACCCCGAAAGTTTCTCGCAAAATTTCTCCGCCATAGCTTCCTTTCTCGCTTCTGCGTTATCCTGTTGTTTATCTTTTCTATCTTCCGACAGCGCCTTTCTTTTAGCGCCGGTATTTACGGGAATACTATCATCCACCGCGTCCTGGGCAAGAGCGATGCCAAAAATCGCCAAGCTAAAAATTGCCATCCCAAGCACGGATAAGATAGTTTTTCTAAAATTCTTCGGCATCATATATTTGGCCAAAATCGTCCAATTCCTCGCTATCGTCAATAGCTGCCTCAGCGTCGTCAGCTTCTTGCTCCACCAATTCTTCTTCGGAAGCCGCATCAGTCATGACAGCTTCGACCATGTCTTTTGTTTTTCCAGTCGGCTCGGGGAGATTTAACGCATCTGAACTTTCATCCCTAGGCTGACTTTTAATCAATGTACCGCTGTCGCCCGGCGCTACTGCCATCTGGGAACCACCTAAAAAAGAATAAACCAGGGCGAAAATACCCGCCAGAACAATGATAAACACCGCCGTTATTTTTATATTCTTCAGCATAGAATTGTGATTTTGATTTTATTATTTATTAATGCCCGAGAGCTCGACCCAACCCCCAGAAAGTTTGTAAAGTTGCAAGTTTATCAAGTTATAAAGCAAACTAGCTTTACAACTTTGCAACTTTACAACTTTATAAACTTTATAACTTTATAAACTATTCTATACAACAATCTATCGCCTTTTTCACTAACTCCCCTAATTTTCCCATGAATCCCTTCTTTTCATTGTCGTGTTTATTCACTGCTCCGATGTCGATTTTTTTCACGTCATTCGTCCCGATAACTTTCATATTGATTCCCCAAAACAAAGAATACAAATCGTAGGCTTTTTGGAAAAGCTCGCGCGCTTCTTCTTTTTTGCCCATCCCTTGCTGTTTAGTTCCGACTTCCATAAGCCGCATAGACGCCGCCAGTAGGTGTTTGGAAATGCACCAAACTTCGCCTTCATATTCCTTGATTATCTTGCGAAGCAGATCTCCCCGCATCTTGCGGACTTCCTGCAAAAGATCGTAATATTCCGGCTTGCCGGTCTTGGCGCCAGTAAAAAAGAAATGCTCTTCAATACTAACAAGATTCATAATGGCAATGGACAAGTCCTGGTCGGACGACAAATCCATTTTATCCTGCTTTTTCATTTCATCGACTTTCTCGATAAGCTGGTTTAGGTTTTGGATTGGGTTATTATTTGTTTCCATAAATATATTCCTTACGAATTACGAATTGGTACGAATGTAACGAAGTACGAATCCTTTTTTCGTACATTCGTAAATGTTCGTAATTCGTAAGGATTTCAGCATGTTAACCAGTAGAATACACTGCTCAGTATTCCAAGGACTATCACCGGCACGACAACTTTTTGGAATGGGAAATACACTTTGCCTCCGTTTTTCTTTTTCAAAAAATCATTAAGATAAACAGCCGTCAAAAAAAGCGCGCTGCCAAAAATAATTCCCAGCAGCAGCTTGTCAACTCCCCAGATCTTATTGAAAGGATGTCCAATAAGCCCTTGCCAATAAAGCGGAATAATGATCACCGCGTAATATGCCGCCGTCAGCGATATCTTCCGTCCTTTAAATTTGATATTATTACTTTCCAGCCACGCCACAGTCCAAGCTATCATTGACACAATCAAACCGCCGATCCAAATTCCGCTAATCGTATCGTCGATGCCGAAATATTGCGCCAGCCCCACGCACGCTCCCACCGCCACCGTGCAAACCGGACAAACCGCTTGGGCGGGAAAAGAAGAAAGAAGAAAGAAGAGAGAAGAAAGAAGAAAGAATCCGTATTTTGTTATCTTTGAAAATTTGAGCATCTTAATTTGAATCTTTAGTATCACACTGCCGCAACTAAATTATTTTTTGAGTTGCCCATCGAAATATGAAACAATGTCTTTGTCTCCAATATAACACCCATCTTCCGTCCAAAGAAGCGGGACGCCCAGTTTTTTTTCGTCCAGCCCGCAAGCCCGGGCTTTTTCCAGCATGAAATTGGCGTTAGGTTTGTTGTGATACACTTCTTTTTGGGAAAATTCAATCTTTTCCGAAACGTTGTTTTTCCTGAAATATTCTTCCACTATTTTGCAATGGGGGCATTCCTGCCCATAGAAGAAAATTATCTTCGAATCGTCCTGGACGGTTTCAACTGACTCGCCCTCCACTTGACTACTCTGGATACTGTTGCTCCAAAAACTATACCCGGCCGCAACCGCGGCCACCGCTAGAACAACAAAAAATAACGCGTATTTTTTCCTATTGGACATTTTTTTGATCTATCGCTTAATTATAAAGATGGCACTATCAATAATAACACAAATCTCCAAACAAAAAAACAACCCCGCTCTCGCAGGGCTGTTTTAAGATGATTCACGTACTTAGAATCGGTCTCTTCGTCCGCCAAATCCGCCTCGGTCATTTCCGCGTCCGCCTCCGAACCCACCGGTTCTCTTAGGACGGTCTTCCATCGGTCGGGCTTCGTTTACGGTCAGAGATCTTCCTTCATACTCTTTTCCGTTAAACATTTCGATAGCCTTTTGAGCGTCGTCGTCGTTAGCCATCTCGACAAATCCAAATCCTTTGGATCGTCCTGACATTTTGTCATTGATGATAACAGCAGACTGAACAGCTCCGGCTTGTGAAAAATACTCATTAAGAGCATCTTCCGTCACATTGTAGGACAAGTTGCCTACGTACAGCTTTTGTGCCATTTTTTTGCCTTATATGCTTTAATTACCCTTGCAAGGCGACCTCTCTCATATCGCTTGGTCCTTACACTCAACTTGAAAGTGATATAAGGCGAAACTAACGAGAAGACTTACAATTGCTGTAAGTATACACTTTTTCGCCTAAAAGTCAAGTTTTCGCGTAAACCACCCCCTCTTGCCAAAACCGAAGTATTTGCTATAATCAATTTGTTTTGTATACTGTAAATAGTCCTTGCGGGCTATTTAAAAATCTCAAAATATATTAGATGGCTGCTGTTTCAACAATTTAGCCATTTGGCAATTTTACAATTTAATTTATTCCGCGGTAGCTTCAGCCGTAGGCTGATCAGCCTTTGGCTGACAATGGTAGAGCAGTTTCCGCCGTAGGCGGACCAGCCTATGGCTGGGACTGTACATTAAAATAAAAGGATGTTTATCGTTTATATTTTACGCAGTTTAAAAAATAAAAAAAAATACACTGGTCAAACTTCAAAAGACGTTTTCAAAAGGTTATCAGAACACAATAGAAATTGCAATAAATGGACAAAAGAAAATGGTCCATTTAAGCTGATTCATTTTGAAGAATATCCATCAAGGACAGAGGCTATAAAAAGAGAACGTTTTTTGAAGTCTGGTCAAGGCAGAAAATGGCTGGATGAAAATATTAAAAACTAAATATTCCGCGGTAGCTCAATGGTAGAGCAGTTGACTGTTAATCAATTGGTTGCAGGTTCGAGTCCTGCCCGCGGAGCACAGTATGACAAAGAGCGGCGAAAATGTCGCTTTTTGTTTTGTTTCAAAAATGACAAAAAATGTCATCTTTGACACTGGAAATCGCAAAAGCTACAATTAAAACAAGTTGGTTTACATTTGACTTTCCAATATAAGCTAAATGAATATGTTTGTTGATATTGAAAACATAAACATATCGCTGTGATGCAGTAAAATTCAGGAATTAATTCAGTAATAAAAAATTAAAATGAAAAAAATATACAACCTCATCATTTCGCTTCTTATCCCGCAGTTGGCGGGAGGAATCGGGAGCGTCTTTACGGTCGGTTCGGTGAAAGATTGGTATCCAGTGCTGGTGAAGCCGGCGCTTAATCCGCCGAGCTGGGTATTTGGTTCGGTTTGGACAACGCTGTTTCTCTTGATGGGTTACGCGCTTTATCTTGTCTGGACGGACGAGAGCGGGAAAAGCAAGGGCCGAGCCTATTGGTTTTTTGGGATTCAAATGGTTTTGAACGCGCTTTGGTCGATCATCTTTTTCGGCCTCCATTCCCCCGGCGGCGCGCTTTTGGAGATGGTTTTTCTTTGGCTGGCCATTCTTGCCACCATCATCGCCTTCGCCAAAATTTCCAAACCGGCCGCCTGGCTGCTCGTTCCGTACATTCTTTGGGTCAGTTTCGCCGGGTATCTCAACTGGTCGATTTGGATGTTGAACTAATACATAAAAGTCACTGAAGCTTCGGCGGACACGGTAAGTCCTCGCGGCGTTCGGAGCCTAAATAAAAAACGTGTCTTGGCACGTTTTTTGGTTTTTCTTTGTAGTATTTTCATAAACCTTAACCAAAAACTTATGAAAAAATACAATCCCGCGGTTCATTTCGAAATGCCTTACGCGGACGGCGAAAGGCTTTCCAACTTCTACCGGCAGGCTTTCGGCTGGGAGATGAAAAAGTTGGGAGAAGATATGGGTCATTATATCCTGGCCGGGACGACCGAGACCGACGAGAAACAAATGGTCAAAAAGCCCGGAACCATAAACGGCGGTTTCTTCCCCGAAAATTCCTCGCCGGAAGCCAAATATCCTTCCATTGTTATTGCCGTCGAAGACATCAATGAAGCTATGGAAAAAGTCAAAGAGGCCGGCGGCAAAGTTCTTGGCGATCCGATGGAAATTCCCAACGTCGGCCGGTACGTGTCCTTTATCGACACAGAGGGAAACCGCGTCAGTTTGCTGGAAACCGGCAAGATGTACGCGTGATGATATCAAGAAGCCTTGCCTCGAGACGGCTGGCTTTTGTTGTTCGAAGAAAATATTATTTCTGCATCAAGCTCAAGGTAACAGTCTGACTGGATCCGGTTATTTGAGAAACGGTCATTTGGACGTATTTATCCCCCTTTTCATATTGGGTGGCGTAACTGGTTTCGGTAGGAGTATTGACGGCTGGCATTGTCCAGCCAATTTTTTTCATTTCGTCGTCATAATAAGCGGCGATGGTTTTGACGTCTTTAGCGCTTTCCAGCCGCAAAAGAACTCCCTCTTTCAGTGTCGGCCCATTAGTTATGATCTGAACCAAAGAAGCGTCTTTATACTGGGGCAAATTTTCTTTTTGATAAAGCTCCGGATAGCTAACGCCCTCTTTTTTTGCCGCCGCCTCTCCCCCGCTTCTTGTTTGAGTTTTTTCCCCGCAACCGGCCAAAAGCAAGAGCGCCGGCAGGATGAAAATCCAAGCGTACTTTTTCATTTTTTGTTTTTATTTAATTAATTACAGTTTTATAATATCACACAAAAGAACTGGGGGATATAGAATGCCATACAATGCCGGACGAGTTGCGCGCGTTTTTTTTATTGATGCGTGACAACCGCCTCATAGATAATTACCTCGCCGTAATTATTATCATTGCAAAGATCAGCCGCTTCTTCCGTTTCGCAGTTTGATTGGGTGTAAACTCCAGCTTTGAAATAGGCTTCTTTCACCTCTTTTTCCAAAATATAGACCGGCGCGGCTCCTCCGTTATAGTAGACGGAAATTTCCCCGTCTTTAGCGATAAATTTTATGGTGAACCTTTTCCCCAGAGTGTAATTTTCGTCAAGCGTAGCAAGATTGGCGCGGCTCCGAGCCACAAAAAGTTTTTTATCTTCCAGCCGGATGACGATAAGATCATCGTCGTCCCCGTGAATTTGCCCGGCCACCACGTCCGGTTTGTTTTGAGGAACAGCCGTGATGGCTTGGTCAAGAAAAAGCGTATGCGTCCCACTGGTGGACGGCCAAACGGCCTCCTCTTTTCCGCCATCCGCCATTTCCCGCAGCTCTGTCCGGGGATAATCCGAATTGGCGGTTGTCGGGGCGTTAACCGGCGCCCGAAATACAACCCCTTTCTTGTCGGAAGATAAATTGAACCAGGGAGGCATTTCGAAAGTTGCCAATTCCGGTTGAAAAATATCCTTCGGAGCTTCTGAATCATTGGCAACCGTAATTGGAAGCGTCAGTTTCCAATTACTCAGGTTAAGGATTTGAGCGGGAAAAACCGCTCCATTAAGACGAGCTGGCGACGACTGAGGAGAAGGAACCAATGGAAAGAGCGGCTTTGAGCTGTTTTCATTTTTTGAGGAATACAGAAAAACGGCCGTTCCCAGAAAAAACAGAAGAATTATTGCTCCCGCCGCGTATCGTTTTTTGTTGAAAGTATCAATTGCCATAAAAGTTGAAATCTCCATTGCAAGTTACTACAATTATGCCTCCGGATGTTTGCAAAAAGACAGCCGCCGTCGATTTGACAAAAACCGGTAACAAGCCTATAATGTAAAGGAAGTCCAATAAGCATGCAGCAGAAGACTCGTCGAACTTTTTTTTGCAGGCCCTAATGGCACTCAATTAACTATTTACCAAAACTATGGAACAAGGAACAATCAAAAAGTTGGTTTCCGACCGTGGATTCGGATTCATCTCTCGCGAGGGAAATGACAAGGATCTTTTCTTTCATTCGAAAGAACTCCAGGGCGTAACCTTCGAAGATCTGAGAGAAGGCGACAAAGTCCAGTTCGAAGTTGCTGACGGTCCGAAAGGTCCTAGCGCTGTGAACGTATCAAAAGTTGCCTAAATACTTTTCAAGTATTTCACAAAAACCACCCCGCCAAAATGGGGTGGTTTTTAATAATCTTTGAGTCCCACTTCTCTCAAATCCTTTTTCGCCTTATTAATAAACCTCCCAAACTGCCGGGCGTTGTTTCTTTTTTCGAAACTACTGGCTTCGTTGTGCCGGGCTTCTTTTGCGAGAGATATGTAGTTGGCATATTTCTCCGCGTCGAGCGCGCCGGACTTTGTGGCAGCGAGCACCGCGCAACCAGGCTCGTGCGTATGCGTGCAATCTTCAAACTTGCATTCCTTGGCAAACGCCGCAATCTCGTGAAAAACATCGCCGACACCGGAAAGCGTATCGATCAGTCCTACTTCCCGCACGCCCGGATTGTCAATGACGATCCCGCCGCCGTCTAAAAAATACATTTCGCGCCTCGTAGTGACATGCCTTCCTCTGTCAGCATATTCGCTAATGTCGCCTGTTTTAATAATTTCATTGCCGAGTAAAATATTAATAAGCGAAGATTTCCCGACGCCGGACGATCCCAAAAAACAATATGTCTTGCCCTTGGCTATATTTTTTTTGAGTTCATCTAATCCTTCTTCAGTCTTGGTACTTGTCGCGAAAATCAAAACATCGCCAAGCCTGGTTCTTATTTCCGCCAATTTCAAATCCAATTCATCTTTGGCCAAAAGATCGACTTTATTGAGAATAACCGCCGGCTCGATGCCGCCGTCTCTGGCTATGGCAAAATATCTTTCAAACCGATTGAGATTAAAATCCCGGCCGACTGACTGGACAATAAAGGCGGTGTCAATATTGGCGGCTATCATCTGCGTGTCATTTTTTTCGCCTTGCCTGTCCTTGTCACCGGTCTTTCTTTTCATCACCGTCTTTCTCGGCAAAACTCCGCGGAGCGCCGCTTGCCCATCTCCGCTCTCCTCGATTGCCACCCAATCACCGACCGCCGGATAATCTTCTCTTGATCGGGCGTTGAATCTAATTTTTCCGGTAATCTTGGCCAGATATTCCCCGTCGATGTTTTTTACCCGATAAGCGCCCTTGGTTTCCGAAGTGACTCTCGCTACGGCAAAATCGCCGAACTCTAATTTTTTTCGATTCGTTTCAAAAAAATCATTATACCCCAGATCTTCCAGCGTCAATTTTTCAGCCTCTTTTTCCATTTACATAATATTTAA
This sequence comes from Patescibacteria group bacterium, assembly GCA_030837625.1. Classification (GTDB taxonomy): domain Bacteria; phylum Patescibacteriota; class Minisyncoccia; order Moranbacterales; family UBA2206; genus XYA2-FULL-43-15. The sequence goes on from JAUPKF010000003.1 coordinate 54,956, forward strand.
CAGTGTTAGTAAAACTTCCAGCTCTTCTATACTTTACCTCTCGCCGTAGCAAAAAACAAGTTTGAGATATAATTTTTCGGTGGAAAAATATAATTTTTTGTGATAGACTTTGGGGATAAACGAGATAAGACGAAGCAAATATGTTAAAAATCATCGCTGACTGGATTACCTATTCAATTTTCAATATTGCGCCGCAAACGCTTTTGGCCGAAGCGGTCAATTTTTTTATCTATGACATAATCAAGATTTTTCTGCTGCTGGCAGTAATAATTTTCATTATTTCCCTTATTCGATCGTATCTTCCACCGGAAAAAATCAGAATCATCCTTTCAAGCGAGAAAAGGTATTTTGGCAATGTGCTCGCTTCGCTTCTTGGAATAATCACGCCATTTTGCACCTGCTCGGCTATTCCGTTATTTCTAGGTTTTTTGGAAGCCGGCATGCCACTCGGAACAACTTTTTCTTTTCTGGTCGCCTCTCCTATGATCAATGAAGTGGCTTTGGTTTTGCTTTTGGGAATGTTCGGTTGGAAAATCGCCTTTCTGTATATTGTCAGCGGACTGGTAATCTCAATTCTTTCAGGAATTTTTATCAGTAAACTAAAAGTAGAAAATTTGGTGGCAGACTTTGTTTATAAAAGTAAGTTCAACGGACAACTGCAAATGCCCGAAATAACTTGGAAGCAAAGAATCAATTACGCTAAAAACTATACAACTGGGATTATTAAGAAAGTTTGGATATATATCATTATCGGTGTCGGGGTTGGCGCGTGGATCCATGGTTATGTCCCGACTGATTTTCTGGCGCAATATGCAGGGGCGGACAAATGGTACGCCGTACCCCTGGCGGTCCTAATCGGCATCCCGCTTTACTCCAACGCGGCCGGCGTCATTCCTTTGGTCAGCGCACTTACGGAAAAGGGTGTCGCTTTGGGAACAACTTTGGCTTTCATGATGGCGGTTACCGGACTGTCTCTTCCAGAGTTTATGATTCTCAAAAAAGTAATAAAAGTGAAGTTGATTGTTATCTTTGCCGGCATCGTGGGACTGGGAATTTTGTTTACCGGCTATTTATTTAATCTTGTTTTATAACTTAAAAAAAACACGCCTGCCGGCGCGTTTTTTCTGATTTTTTATTTTACACAAACGTCAAAGCTGTTCCTCTTTGGTCGGCGCGGCCGGTGCGGCCGATACGGTGGATATAGTCTTCGTAAGTATTAGGAAGATCAAAGTTGATAACATGACTGACGTTGGGAATGTCCAAACCTCTGGCCGCCACGTCGGTCGCCACCAGAATCTCGACTATGTTTTCCTTGAACATCTTGAGCGCCCTTTGCCGCTTGGCATGAGGCTTGTCGCCGTGGATGGCTTCCGCTTTAAAACCTCTTAAATGCAAGTTTTTAGTAAGTCTGTCCGCGCCGTGTTTGGTGCGGGTGAAGACCAACACTTTTTCGAACTCGGTTTTGATGAGCAAATCGTGCAAAACTTCAACTTTGTCCTTGCCGATCGAAACGCGCACAATATCCTGCTCCACCTGCCTGGATGTTTCCCCTGTTTTGATGGAAATCTTTTCCGGATCGGTCAAAAATTTTCGGACCAAGTTTTCTATCTCTGTTGAAAAAGTAGCGGAAAAAAGCAACGTCTGTCTTTTCGGGGCAACCAGCGACAAAAGCAGTTTCACGTCAGGCAAAAACCCCATATCCAGCATCCGGTCTGCTTCATCCAAAACGACGTTGTTGAAACGCGAGAGATCAAGAACTTTCCGATCGATAAGATCTTTGAGCCTTCCGGGCGTACCAACGACAACATTATGCCGCAAGCGAAGCTCGCTAATCTGGCGGCCGATATTGGCGCCGCCGACAACAACAACGGAAAATAAGCGCAATCCCCGGACCAGCGCGACAAACTCTTCTTGTATTTGAATCGCCAGCTCTCGCGTCGGCACGACAATAAGCGCCTTTTCCTGCGGGTTGGTTAGAATTTTTTGGATAAGCGGAACGAGAAAGGCCGCCGTCTTTCCGGTTCCAGTATTGGCCAGCCCGATCACGTCGCGTCCGGCTAAAACTTCCGGAATAGCCGCGTCCTGGATAGGCGTAGGCGTAACATACCCCCGGCGTTCAATCGCAGCTTTCAAAGAAGGATGGATCTTCAACTCGCTGAAGGAATAGCGGGGCGCGAAAACCTCCGCCGCTGAAGGCAGTTGGGCTTTGTTTATGAAGCGATTAATGTTGATTCTTTCTCCGGCGTTTCCGCGCGGTACCTGCCGGGAAAAACCGCGGCCGGAATTTCTGCGTCCACTATTCGCGCGCGGACGCTGCGCGTTGTTTCGTTTATACATCGAGTATTAAACATAAAAAATTAGATGTTTTATGTTTAGATACCCGCAGTCAAACGAACCAGAAGTATTAACATAAAAAGCCAGTATATCACCTCTTTTCCTGTTTGTCAAGCCGACCGCCCATAATTCATACCGGACGGGTTGGCAAAAGCGTGGCCCACGCCGGGATAAATATGGCTTTAATAAAGATTTCCGCAATAATCCACCCCTTTATGCTGTAATAAAAGCATGATTGAGAAAATAAAGAAAACTGAAGCTGAGTGGGAACGGATTCTCGCGCCGGAACAATACAGAGTTATGCGCCAGCGCGGAACGGAATCGCCGTTTTCCTGCGTTTGGGGCAAGCACGAAAATGGAACGTACTTTTGCGCCGCCTGCGATTTGCCTCTCTTCAGCGCCGACGCTAAGTTTGAATCCGGCACCGGCTGGCCCAGCTATTTTGAACCCCTCAGAAATGATCACATTGAAGAGCGCGAGGATAATTCATTCGGAATGAATCGCACGGAAGTGGTTTGCGCTCGCTGCAGCTCGCACTTGGGACATGTTTTCAACGACCCGCCTCGACTCGGCGAGGCGGGCGGTCCGCCTCCATCCGACAAACGCTACTGCATAAATTCCGTGGCGGTGGTTTTCAAACTGAACCAATAATTTTTTGAAATTTAAGCTGTAACAAAATAAGAAACACACATATGGATATCCAAAAGCCAAAAACAAAAAAAATTACCCAAATCTTTTTGCCAATTTTTATCCTTGCCGCCGTTTCCACCCTCGCCTATTCCATCCCAAGCGCCTGTTCGCAAACAGCCGAACTAAATAAGCCAGCAGGGCAACAATCAACTCTTTCAACCATCGTTAATTATTCCGATGATTTAAAAAATATATTTCAGGAGAAAAATTCCGGCGCGATATGCGAGATCGGAAGCGCTGACGCGAAAGTCGCCGGGGTTTCCGCCGGGGTTTCCACGGAAAACGAAAATTCCGCAAACACCGGCCTCCAGTCATCGACTGTCGGCATAGATTCTAACGCAACTGCCACCGAAGAAGAAACGTTGCCGGAAAAAGTTTCCGCTCCGGTTGAAAAAGCGCCTGCCGCTGAAAGTAAATCTGATTCGAAAAACATTACATTGGAAAAGCCCAAGCCCGAACCTAAAGCGGCGGTTGTTTCCAAGCCTAAGAGCAGTCCGACATCTATCGGAAAACCCGGACGAATACTAGCGAATACAAAAACCGCAAACGGTAAAAAGGTTTGCGCCAGAAAGAATGATCGTCCTCGCAAGAGCGAAAAAAATCCTCCTGGTCAGATAGACGCCGAGTGCTGCCTGGATCCGGATGAAATTCCCAACTCCAATTGCCATTACCCTGCGGAAAAGTACGGCGAACTCATTCAAAGATATCTAGCCGGAACAAAAAAATAGGTTATTCGCTTCGCGAACCGGCACTACGAATGCCGGACATACGAATTATTTATGAATGAATATTTGCCCAAGAACAGCATGATTAAGATCAAACAGGCGCGTGAAAAACCGACAAAGGGCGACGGCGCCAGGATTCTGGTTGACCGAGTCTGGCCGAGAGGCCTTCCAAAAGAGGAAGCGGCGGTTGATTTGTGGTTGAAAGAAATCGCGCCGAGCTTGCGCCTGCGCAAGTGGTTCTCGCACGATCCCAAAAAGTGGACCGGCTTTAGGGAAAAATATTTCGAAGAACTGGCACTAAGAAGCAAGGACATCGAAAAGATTCTGAGAAAAGAAAAGAAGAACCGAACGGTAACCCTTGTTTACGGCGCTAACGAGAAACGTTTCAATCAAGCGGCGGCGCTCAAGGAATTTTTGGAGGAAAAGACTAAATAATCTTTACTTCCTTTCAACAAAAAAGAGTTCTTCTCGAGCTCTTTTTTTCTGATGCTAGAAAACCGAACCAAGTCAAAATATTTCCTTCCCCAACATCAGCTTTTCCAAACTCCATTTGCCGCTTCCGTATCGGGTAATGGCCAAAAAACTCGCGAAAAATAGGAGCGCCAACTCTCCGCCGTTAAGAAACGGGTTAACTCCGTTGGGAAAATGGACGGTAAGGTAAGCAACGAGCATCTCAACAGTCGCGATAGCCGCGAAGAATCTGGTGAAAATTCCCGCCGCTACCAATATGCCGGCAAAAGTTTCAATTATCCCCGCCAAGCCGACCATTCCCAAGAGTGGAGGCGTTCCCCCCAGCCCGTCTATTCCGCCGAAAGCGCCCAGAACCTTTTGAATTCCGTGCAAGAAAAAGACTCCTCCGACAATTATCCGGAAGAGCGGATAAAAAGAATTCCCCGCCAAATTGTTCAGATATTTTCCGATTTTTCCTTCTGTTTCCATAATATTTTCACCTAAGAATTAATTCAATATTTATTACAAACGATAAACCTTTAATCTTCCCGCCCGATTTTCCAGATCGTGATTTGCACGAATGTCGCTGTGCCGGCCATAGCCATAATCAAAAGAAAATACCAAAACAACGGATGCGCGAAATACAAAAAGAAAGTTACCAGCGCCATCCACACTCCCGTGCACCAAGGACAGTCAATCAGATGCCACAAAGTTCTCCCCGGTCCGCTTTCAAATTTCGCCAGATAATCCCGAACAAAATCCGTCACCATATCATACGTGAAAAGACGAATCAATCGGTACGTCGCCAAGATCAAAATCACAAAATCAAAAACGGGAATGTTCTTTGTCAATTTCCCCTGCGAATTCAAAAAAACTATCGCTAAAGCGACAAGTAGGATATACAACGACGAAGAAAACATATGCCAAAAATGCTGGTCGGACTTGCTGGAATTTTCCATAGGTTTTGTTTTATCTGTTTATTCCATACCTACTACAAACCGCAAAGCCTTATATTTCCCGGAAACAAAAAGAGGCGAAGTCCGATGATTCGAACTCCGCCCTTTGGCCAGAAAAAACTGACCCTAATATTCCATCCTCATAACGCCCACGTTCAACTGAGCTTCCTCAAGCGCCTCTTTAATATCACAGTTCAACCCTTCCGGAACATTGTCCAGAACGATTTTTTTGTGTCCGAAATGTATAAAACACTCAGGCGCAACTTTGTGAAGCGCGGAACGAACCAACGCCTCGCTATAGCCGTCAGGCATAGAAATTACAATCGACATTCATCCTCCTTTCCGCTAAGAATATTAGCCACACATTCCCTCATTTCCAAGGACATTGAAACTTTTTCCCGTGCTGTAACGAGAACAGCTGACATTATTTCTCTCTCCAGAGAAGATCCAGACGCCCAAGCGTCCCTAATCCCGCTAGGATTCTCGGCCTTTACACAGTTGGTCAACCTTACCACATTACGAGAATTAAGATCGTACAACATGCCACCTCCTTATTTGTTAGTTGCCCTTTCTTCTTATCGACATTCTGCCCGATACTCGATTGGATTTTCCGACCCTGAATCCAACCGGACTTTTCTTTGGAGGAATATTGAAAACAACCTCCAATAACTCAACCGCTTCTCCATTGCGTTCAACGAAGATTATTTCCCTGCCTGATTCTGTTTGTCTCATTTTTGTCACCGCACTTCCTCCTTTTTAAAGAACTGCCATTGCTATTGCCAAAAAATAACAACTAAAAAGCCGGCCCAGATGGCCGACTTTGGTTTTTTGAAAATTCTACTGAATCTTACGCTTTTATTTCCACGAAACCAAAACCGGCCTTCCGGATAAACCAGGAGAAGAAATAAAAGAAGCTATAGAGGTTTTGGCTCGCTGAAATTTTCATACTAAAAGTCTATCATCCTGAAAAAATCTGTCAAGCTGGCATAAAAAATATCGGGCGATCGCGTGGCGATCGCCCTAGTGAACTGATCAATTGCCGATTTCGTCCGGACGAAATTCGCCCGAAACAACGCCAGCCGTAGCCCCGAAAGAGCTTCCTTTGGCTTCTTCCTTTGAAACCTTTTTCTCATCGGGTGTTGCGACAACAGCCTTGCAGGGCTCCCCATACTTGTAGCTTTTCGCCTCTTCTTGCCTCATCATCTCATCCTTTTCTTATCGCGTTGCTTCAACTCTGTTGCCCTCCCCTCGACAAACAGGGATGTTAAGAACTTTCTCTCTCAATGTTCTGCACGCCTTAGTGTTTGATTTAAGGGTGCACCTAGGATTCTGCTTGCGACAACCCCATATACAATCAAGGTCATTCGCCCAATTCGTTGCCTTTTTATGAGCGTCCATCATAATTCTCCTTTTCTCCGCGTCTTTGCGCGACGTTAAAGAACTTCAAAAAGAACTACTTCCTAAAAAAACAAAATCCCGCCTGAGTTGGGCGAGTGGTTCGGCTTTGATTTTGAGAAACTTCCTATCCTCCAATCAAAACGCAAACACCCGCGCGAGACGGGATATTATTGTTCTGATTATTGTTTCGAACGTTTCTCATAATTTGAGTTTACTCCAAAAGTATTTTTTGTCAAATCCGCCCATAAAAAAGAGGCGGCCACGTGGGACCGCCTGCAAAGCAGGAAGTGGGTAGCTAGGTAATCAACTCCACCGCCGCCTTTCCATCTTCCCTTGGTGAATGCATCATCCCCCGTGGACAGTAATATTTAACAACTTGCCCAAGACGGACAAACTCCTCCATTTTTTCTCCACATTCAGGACAAACATGGTCATCTTGTCGAATACTTTCGCACAAATCACCCAAGATTCCCCAGGCGCCTTCGTATAGTTCCGCAGGATTCAAGTCATCTTCTGGAAAGTACATAGAAAAACCTCCTTTTGAAAAATTTGTTTTACGTTGAAAACAAAACAGCCACCCCGTTGGTGGTTGTTACAATGAGCTATTTTTCTACACTATTTTACGAAACTCTAAAGACAACCACCGGGTGTTGGGTAAGCAACAACAACAATAGATTGTCTAATCGGTTTCGCATAGGGAAAGTTTATCATAAAAAATAAAAAATTGTCAAACATACAATTTGAGGGCAGGGACGCGGAAAGGATCTTCCGCGTCCCTGTTTGTCATTTCACAACGTTACTCTTGTCTTCTTTTTCTTCATCCTCCTCTATTTTTCTTTTTTGAGAGTTCTCAAAAATCTCATCCATCTTCCTCTCCGCAAGCGCGCGAAGAGTCAATGAAGGAGTAACGCCAAAAAAACTCATCAGCTCTTTCTCCATTCCTTTTCTCCTTTACCCGCACCACAGATAGCGCGGGTCTCTGTCTGGTCCCGGACACTCGAGATCGGGTTTCTCTTCTTCCTCAACCCAATCTCCATAAATCTTTTCAATCGCTCCAGCCGACAGCTCGACCCGAAGCTTTTTCACTTTCTTCTCTTCGGCCATAGCCCGCCCTCCTTTCGTATTTTTAAGAACTATTCGCTCTTATTCGCTATCATTCGCTCTGCTTTCGCGAATAAAAAACCGACGGGGTTCCGTCGAGTTCATTTTGCTTTCAACTTTTGAAACCAAAATCAACCCGACGTCCGTCGGATAATAATGTCCATAATAATGTTATTTGACCTCATATTCATTACAATTTTGAGATTCGTATCGAAAAAATAATAATTTTTATTGGACGAGGAGCTTCTGACGAAACATGAAACCCCCCGAGGTCTTCTACGGTAACCTGATTCTTCTCTCCAGCCGCCCCTCGAAATTGGGAATCACCTGGTTTTGCAACTGATACATCCTGCTCTCAACTTTGACCTTTTCGGCGGGAGCAAGCAGCAGACTCTTAAGTCTGTGTTCGAGAATCTTTACTTCATTTTGCGAAGCCGTTATCACACTCCGCAAGTGGTTGACGTCCTTGTGTTTCTTTCTTTTCGCCTGATATTCACTTCCCATAACTCCTCCTCCGTAAAAGTATGAAAAGCGAGGGGAAAGCGAAGAATCCGCTTTCCCCGCAAAAAGAGTGCGTACGAGATTAGATGTCTCTCGCCATTATCGGTTCTCGCGGACCAATATGGCGAATGTAACCAGGTTTGAGAGGTGGCATTTTCAAAAGCGGCGGAAGCTTCGTTTCGCTCACAAGTTGGGCTTCCTGCTTTTCCTGTTTCTTCTTTTTTTGCTCGTTAAGTGCTAACTCAACGAGACTTTCCGCCAGCCCCTCTTTGTGGCCGGCACCAAACATGCCGACTTCAAAATCCATCGGTACCATAAAACCTCCTTCTTTAAAAGTTGGATTGTTTTAGGTGTGACATCAGCCCTTGGCTAGATTTTCAGCCCCTTTTGGGAGAGCCGTAAATCCTGGAAAGATTTCTTAAATCCTCCCAATAGACGGTAACCGTCGCCAGGAATCTGCATGCCGGACGATAAATAACTTTTACTTACCCTCCGGCATGCGGATTTTCGAGATGCCAATCAACTTTTTCTCAAAGAACTACTTTTTACAAAAACAAAACCCAGTTTTTGCTGGGGTAATTTTTTTCTATTTCTTTTGCCAAACCCCAGCGAAAAATTATCGTCCAAAGACGACGGACAATACCTTGATGGTAATGTAATTTTTCACCGAGTTTTTCATGGCTGTAGGATAGCAGAATATCCAAAATCTGTCAAATGCTCCTTGTGGATAACCGGGATCATGAAACATAAAGCACACAGCATGAAGCAAAAAAACACGCCTACTAAGACTCTCTATGTTACGTGTTACGTGTTACGTGTCTTAATAGTCCCGCAGTTTCTTGATCCCCTTATGATCCCGAATCTTTTCAAGCGCTTTGGCTTCTATCTGGCGGATGCGTTCCCGCGTTACGCCAAACTCCTGCCCGACTTCTTCCAGCGTATGCGTCACGCCGTCTTCCAAACCAAAACGTATTTTCAAAATCTTTTGTTCGCGCGGAGTCAGTTCTTTCAAGATTTCCGTTACATGATCTTTGAGCATTTTGCGGCTGGCAATCTGATTGGGCATCACCGTTTCCGTGTCCTCAATAAAATCACCCAAAACACTATCATCATCGTCCGATCCCACGGAAGTTTCCAGGGACACTGTTTCCTGGGAAATTTTTTGGATGTGACGGATTTTTTCCACTTCCAGCCCCATTTCCACGGCAATTTCTTCTGGCAGAGGTTCGCGTCCCAAATCCTGAACCAGTCTTCTCGTCACCTGAATATATTTATTAATCGTCTCCACCATATGCACCGGGATACGGATTGTCCGAGACTGGTCGGCTAGCGCCCGCGTTACCGCCTGGCGAATCCACCAAGTGGCGTAAGTGGAAAACTTATAGCCCTTCCGATAGTCGAATTTTTCCACCGCCCGGAAAAGCCCAATATTCCCTTCCTGGATAAGATCAAGCAAAGACAAATTGTGCGAGCGGCCGACATATTTTTTGGCGATGGAAACCACCAGCCGCAGGTTAGCTTCGGTCAATTTTTGCTTGGCTGCCAAGTCTCCCTTTTCAATCCGCTTAGCCAAAGAAACTTCCTCTTCGGTTTTCAAAAGATCCACTCTCCCTATTTCTCTGAGATACATTTGCACCAAATCCGAAGAGGCCTCTTCCGGAACCGCCAAAGCCGCCGGCTCCTTCTTTTTCTTGCTGTTTTTTTCCGTTTCCAAATCTTCCGAAATTTTATCAGTTTCCATCTTGATCATTTCATCCGAACTAACCACACGGATACTGGCTTTTTCCAACCGATCATACAGTTCTTCCAGTACTTCGATTTCTTTCTCCGCATCCGGAACGGCGTGCAAAATCTCGTCTTCCGTGACAAAGCCCCTTTGGCGAGCGCGATAAATCAGATCCTCCACGAGATCTTTTTTCTTTTCCGCCGCCTTTTCCGCCGTCATTTTTTTTGTTTCCTTGCTCGTTTTGCCAGAGGCCTTCACTCTCGCCTTCTTCTTGGAATTTTTGAAATTGTTTTTCGCTTTTTTCGCCTTATTCAAAAGCGCCCTGGCTTTCCCGGACTTTTTTACCGCCTTCCGAACCGCGCTTTGCGCCGGCGTTTTTTTCTTAATATTTTTTTTGCTGGAAAGAGCGGCTTTCTTTTTCTTGTTTTTTCTAGTTGCCATATTTGAAACGGACTGCAAAACTCCCCTTTTTTAGTCAAAGGAGGCTTACTGCCCTAAGTTGAATATTTCGTCGGATATCTTTTTAAATTCGCTTCTCAAGAAACCAACCGCCTTTAGGTCTTTTTTTTCTTCCGCCATTTTCAAATCGGTTGTAATCTTCAGAAGCTTTTCTCTTTTCATTTCTATTTCTATTCCCTTAACAATCTGCTCCAGTTCCAAAAGAGGATTTTCCACGAAAACCTCCTCCAAGCTGTTATTTAAATCAAGCCGGTATTTCTTTTCGAAATACAATTTTTCCGCCCGCGTTTTATCTTCTTCTTTTCCTTCTTTCCGCAGAAAATCTTCCAGCTTCTCAAAATCAAAATCAAGACTTTGTCCGTCTTTCACCAAAACGTTCAGAAGGCTATCTTTTGAAAAAGCCAGCGCCGCGGCTTCTTTTTCAACTACCCTCTTCCAAACACTCTGGAAAGACAGCATAAGCCCAATTATTTCATCCGCAAGTATTTCAATTTTTTTTCTGTTGGCGTAATTTTTTCCATCCGACGAACCGGCGATTTCCTCAGCGCTCTCATTTCTTCGCGTTCTGTTTCTAAGATTAGCTTTTTTAAGCGCATCCGTCAATGCCGTTTCATTTATCTCCAAATCTTGCGAAAGCTTTTTTATCCAATAACTTTTTTCCACTTCATTTTCCACGCTGGCTATCATATCCAAAACGTCCGCGGCGATTTTTTTCTTTCCTTCCGCTTCACTTTTGTCGAAACGCGAAAAGGCCTTGAGCAAAACATACTCCATTGCCCCTTTGGAGTCTCGGATGGCTTGCAGGAGTTTTCGCGGATCCTCCCTGGCGATATCTGCCGCATCTTTTCCGGCGGAAAGTTCCACAATTTTCACATTCATCTCGGCGGCGAAACAAAGTTTAATGCTCTTTCGCGTAGCCAGCTGTCCAGCGCTGTCCATATCGAAAAACATCTTGATGTTCTTGGTATAGCGCTTAATGATATTTATCTGTTCCTCCGTCAATGCCGTTCCGCTGACCGCGATCACATTCTTGATTCCGGCTTGGCTGGCGGCAATGACATCCATGTTCCCTTCCACTAGAAGCACCCAATCTCTTTTTTTTATCTCCATTCTGGCTTTGTCGATGCCATAGAGAATTTTGCTTTTATGATACATTTCTGTTTCCGGCGTGTTGACGTATTTCGCCTGGGATTCGTCTCCGCCTGGTGCCACTCGCGCGCTGTATCCAACCACCCGCCCGGAATAATCCGCAATTGGAAACATTATCCTATCCCTAAATCGGTCGTAGTAATTAGTATCTGGTATCTTGTATTGGGTATTTTGTGATTTTGGATTTTGGATTTGCGCGCCCGCTTTTTGCACCAGCAGTCCCGTCCTCATAATCTCATCCGCTTTGTATCCTCTTTTTAATAAAAATGACAGCGCGTTTCGCCAGCCTCTCGGGGCGTAGCCTAAGCGAAATTCTTTGATCGTTTCATCTTTCAGTCCGCGTTCGCGAAGATAGGATAAAATTTTTTCTTTGCCTTCACCTTTCCAAAGCTGCACTTCATAGAATTTGGTCGCCAGCTCCAGAATTTCTCCAATTCGATTTTTCTCTTTGGTTTTTTGAGGGCTGTACCCCTGCAATTTCACGCCGGCCTTTTCCGCCAAAGTTTTCAAAGCTTCCCGAAATTCCAAGCCCTCAATTTCCATCACAAAACTGAAAATGTCCCCACCCTTGCCGCAACCGAAACATTTCCACATTTGCCGTTCCTCATTCACCATGAAAGACGGACTCTTTTCATTATGAAAAGGGCAGAGAGCCCTCCAGTTGCTCCCTGCCTTGTCTAAACGCAGATATTCACCCAAAACATCGACAATATTCAGTTTTCCTTTTATGTCTTCAATCTCGCTTCCCATGCCCCTATGCTACTATACTACGCCAAAATACGCAAAAAGATTGCAAAATTTGCGTTTGCCTGTTTTTTACTTTTGGAGAAAAACATGAGCGGGTAGGGGGAATCGGACCCCCCTCCACAGGTTGGAAACCTGTTATAATAGCCACTATACGATACCCGCCTGCTACA
>JAUPKF010000025.1 GCA_030837625.1 Patescibacteria group bacterium
TGCTACATTACACTTTTCTGTCGGAGCGCCGAGAATCGAACTCGGACTAAATGGTCCCAAACCACTCGTACTACCACTATACTACGCTCCGGTAATAAAACCCCGCCATAAGCAGGATTTTATCACTATCTTTTCAATGTTTGAATTTAAGCCAGTCTGAAAAGATTTTATCCAAGCCTCTATCTCACTGCTTCTTTCAACGCTTTCCCGGCGGTAAATTTGGGAACAGTCATCGCCGCGATCTGAATCTTCTCTTTGGTTTGAGGATTGATGCCCTCTCTCGCCGCGCGAGCGGAAACCCTGAAGGTTCCAAATCCGGTCAACGTCACTTTTTGCCCACCCTTAATCGCTTTGGTGATTTCTTCAATCATAACGTCAATCACCGTTTCTACGTCTTTTTTCGAGATATCCGCTTTCTCGGCGATAGCCGATACCAAGGCGTCCTTGTTCATATTGTTGCCTGCCATAATATCACCTGCCTTTCCAGTTAACTTTAAATAATATTACACGGTTATATTGTAACTTTTACCTTAAAATAAAGCAAACCTTAGCATAAGCACCAAATTACAAGCACCAAATTCCAAATAAATTCAAAATTCTAATTTTCAAAACTCAAAGCGTTTTTTGGATTTTGAATTTTGGTTATTGAGATTTATTTAGAATTTGAGATTTTGAATTTTGGATTTTTTTCTAACGGGCATATTCCGTCATCCTGACCTCCCGTATGACATTTACCTTTATCTCGCCCGGATATTTCAATTCCTTCTCGATCTTATCAGCGATAGAACGGGCCAGTTTTATCGCCCCTAAATCGTCTGTCTTGTCCGGTTTCACAAAAACCCGAATCTCTCTACCTGCCTGTATAGCGTAAGTCTTTTCCACTTCTGAAAAAGAATTAGCCACCGCCTCCAAATCCTCCAGCCTTTTCAAATAATTCTCCAGAGTATCTTTTCGCGCTCCCGGCCGTGATGCCGAAATAGCATCGGCCGCCGAGATTATCATCGACTCGGGCGACTCGAACGGATAATCCTCATGATGAGATTTCATCGCGTTGATTATCGCTTTATCAACATGGAATTTCTCTAAAATCTTTATACCGATTTCGACGTGCGTTCCTTGGACTTCGCGGTCAATGGCCTTACCAACATCATGCAAAAGTCCCGCTTTTTTGGCAAGCATTACATCCGCTCCCAGTTCCGCCGCTAGCGCCCCGGAAAGATGCGCCACTTCTAACGAGTGAAGTAGTCCATTTTGCCCATAACTGGTTCGATAACGTAACCGCCCCAAGATATGAACTAGCTTGGGATCTAATCCCGCCACTCCCACATCATAAGCGGCTGCTTCTCCGGCTTCGCGAATTTTATTATTCACCTCTCCCTTGGCATATTCGACCGCTTCTTCGATTTTAGTCGGATGGATTCTACCATCACCAATCAATTTTTCCAAAGCAATCCTGGCAACTTCCCTCCTGACTGGATCAAATCCGGAAATAACAATAGCTTCCGGCGTATCATCAACAATAATTTCAATCCCTGTTAACCGTTCCAGCGCCTTAATATTCCTTCCCTCGCGTCCAATTATCCTCCCCTTAACCTCGTCGGAAGGAATACTTATGGTACTGGTTGTCACATCCGCTGCGTGCGATCCGGCATATTTCTGGATGGCCTGGGTCATAATATCGCGGGCTTTTTTCTCCAGCTCATCCCGCCCAGCAATTTCCATCTCCTTCATTTTCTTGCCCAGAAACTCCCGATTTTCCTCTTCGGTCAATTGCAAGAGAATTTTCTTGGCTTGCTCCTTACCTAATCCTGCTATTTTCTCCAAGCGCTTAAGTTCCTGCCGCCTGGTTTCTTCGGCTTCCTTGCGAATTTTTCTTATTTCGTCAGCCTTTTTCTCAAGAGCTTGCCTGCCACGTTCGATCTCTTCGACTTTTTTGTCGATGCTTTCTTCCCTCTTTACCAAACGTTCCTCCAATCTCATCAATTGGCTTTCCCTTTCCTGCTCTTTTCTCTTCGCTTCTTCTAAAATGTTAACAGCCTTATTCTTCGCTTCCAAGACAATCTCTTGGGATTTCTTCTCTGAATCTTCGACTAATTTAGTAGCCTTTCCTTCAGCGGTATGAAGCTGTTTTTTAGCGATTGTTTGCCTGGCGTAATAGCCCAAAAAAGAGCCAATTGCCAGCGAAAAGATAACAACCGCGAGAATTGTCAAGCTTATTTCCATGAGTTTTTCCTCTATTCAATTGATAAATCATATAATTCACCCTTGCTTGTTTTGTCAAATAATACGTTTTCAGCATTTATCAATACAACAGACTTTTTTAAAATTAATAATTCGATACATATTAGATAATATTATACCCTAGAGTTTTTGTCAAAGAAGATTTTTAATGGTAGTATTGAATTATTAAGTTATTATATAGTCAGCTACTGCGTCGTTATCAGCCATAAGCTCTAGCCACGCGATAGCCCGATAATGCAAATGACTAAGCCGGTTGTTTTAGTTGTCCTTGACGGATGGGGAATCGGGGAAAAATCCCAGGGAAACGCCCTTGAAAAAGCCCACCTCCCAAATATCAAAAAACTCAATTATTATTATCCCCATATAGCATTGCAGGCCTCGGGAATTTCCGTCGGCCTTCCCTGGGGAGAACCCGGAAACTCAGAAGTTGGACACACCGCCCTCGGAACAGGCGCGGTGATTTACCAAAATATGCCCCGCATAACAATGTCCATCCAAAATGGAGAATTCTTCAAAAATGACGCTTTCTTGAAAGCTCTCCAAAACACCAAAGCAAGAAAAACTAGCCTCCATTTGATGGGATTGGTCGGAAAAGGCGGAGTTCATTCCAATACTGACCATCTCTATGCCCTTTTAGAACTTGCCAAAGGACAAAAGGCGGAACATGTCTTCATTCATGCCTTTACTGACGGGAGAGACAGCGCGCCCACTTCCGGAGTTGAATCGATAAAAGAACTCCAGCAAAGATTGGCCGACACCGGGATCGGGAAAATAGCCACTCTCGGAGGAAGATACTTTGGCATGGACAGAAATAATAATTGGGATCGCGTAAAAAAATCTTACGACACAATGACAAAGGGAGAGGGACAAAAGACAGATAATCCAATTAAGTATCTCCAATCTTCCTACAATCAGGGCATTTATGACGAGTATATAGAACCTGCAATAATTATGGAAAAAAATTCTCCAGTCGGGCTTATCCAGAATGGGGATAGCGTCATATTTTTCAATTTTCGAGAAGACCGCGCCAGACAAATAACCAGGGCTTTCGTTATGCCTGACTTCAAGGGCTTCCCCAGAAAGGAAATCAGGGACCTCTTTTTTGCAACCATGACCCAATACGAAGATAATTTGCCGGTTGAAGTAGCTTATAAGCCAATACGAATAGAAAACTGCCTGGGAAAAGTGCTGAGCGAAAACAATTTTTCCCAGCTAAGAATAGCTGAAACGGAAAAATTTGCCCACGTCACCTATTTTTTTAATGGCGGGAACGAAGAGCCTTTCCCTAAAGAGGATAGAATGATCATCCCTTCCATCGACGTATCCAGCTTTGACAAAGCCCCAGAAATGAAGGCCGAAGAAATAACTGAAAAAGTGGTTGGGTTCATTAAAAAAGAAAAGTATGATTTTATCTTAATGAATTACGCTAACGCCGATATTGTCGGCCATACCGGGAATGAAGCAGCTGCTACACGCGCAGTAGAAGTTGTCGACAATTGTTTAGGGAAACTTATCCCCGCTGTCATTTCCAAGAAAGGCTGCCTGTTTATCACGGCCGACCACGGCAATGTCGAGGAAATGAAAAACACCAGCACTGGAGAAATTGACACAGAACATTCAGTTAACCCCGTTCCCCTTTGGTTTGTTACTGCCCAAAATCACAGAAAAGCTGAAAATACAGACGAAGAAAAAGTCCGTGTTGCCGGCCTTCTCAGCGACATCGCTCCAACCATCTTGAAAATCCTCGGCATCGAAAAGCCGGCAGAAATGACCGGCGAAAGCCTGCTGGAAATACTAAAGTAAGAAGCTATAAAAAACCTAAATAAAAAAAATCCCCCGACTGGGGATTTTAGCTTTACAAGCCTTTCGACTTTATAAACTTTATAAACTTTCTACTTTATAATTTTATCTACCACTCCATATTCTTTAGCCTCATCAGCGCTCATAAAATAGTCCCGCTCGGCGTCTTTTTCCACTTTTTCCAATTTCTGTCCGGTATGTTTGGACAAAATTTCATTCAGCGTTTGCTTGGTTTTCAAAATATGACGGGCGTGGATATCGATATCAGTCGCCTGCCCCTGCGCTCCGCCCATCACTTGATGGATCATAACTTCTCCATTGGGAAGAATGGTCCGCTTGCCCTTTTTGCCGGCCGCCAAGAGGAGCGCCGCCGCCGAAGCGGCCATACCGACGCAAATAGTGGATACGTCCGGCTTGATGTATTGCATTGTGTCGTAAATTGCCAGCGCCGAAGTCACTTGCCCGCCGGGAGAATTGATGTATATCTTCACGTCTTCCTTGGAATTTTGCGATTCCAGAAACAAAAGCTGGGCGATGACACTATTGGCAACAACGTCGTCAATCGGGCCGCCGATAAAGATTATCCGGTCTTTCAAAAGCCGCGAATAAATGTCGTAAGCCCGCTCGCCATAACTGGTTTTTTCGATAACGGTAGGGATTAGGTATTGGTTATTCATAAATTTATTTCATTTTCTCCAACATCTCGAATACTTTCTCATTCTCCAAAATGCCTTTGGAATAAGAATACAATCTTTCCATATCAATATTCTTCTCAGCATCCTTCACTTTTTTGTAATACGCCAAAGTTTTGTTCATTTCTGCTTCCACTTCTTTGGAATCAACCATAATCTCTTCATCTCTGGCTATTTGCGAAATGGCCAAAGCCGAGATAACCCTTTTTCGCGCCTGATCCTCCCAATCTTTTTCTAATTCTTTTTTGTCTTTTTTAAGTTTCAAAAGATAATCGTCCAAATTCATGCCCATTGACTGGATTTGATGTTCGAATTCATGCATCATTTTTTCCGTTTCCTCTTGGATTAGTATTTCCGGTAAATCGACTTCCGAGTTTTCGATTATCTTGTCGATATATTTCACCCTTCTCTCGTCTTGCGCTTTATGTTTGCTTTCGTGCTCCATTCCCTCCCGTATATTCTTTTTAAGCGCCTCCAGGTTTTCAAAATTACCCAATGATTTGGCAAAATCATCATCAACTTCCGGAATTTGCCTTTCCTGCACCAGATTCATTTTTACCTTAAA
This sequence comes from Patescibacteria group bacterium, assembly GCA_030837625.1. GTDB lineage: Bacteria > Patescibacteriota > Minisyncoccia > Moranbacterales > UBA2206 > XYA2-FULL-43-15. Next base: position 5,299 of record JAUPKF010000025.1, read on the forward strand.
GACCGCAACTTTCCCAGCCAAGTCTTTTTTATGGTAATCTTCCGGAAAACTAAGTTCAAATTCTTTTTCTTCTCCTTCTTTCATCCCGACAATCTGGTCTTCAAACCCCGGGATAAAAACGCCGCGGCCGATAATCAACGGGTGATTTTTACTCTTTCCGTTTTCAATCGGCACTCCACCCACCAAAACTTCAAAATCGATTTCCACGCTGTCCCCGTCTTTAGTTTCTCTTCTGACTGTCACCAGTTTCACCCGGCTGCCAGCCAGTTTTTCCAATTCCAATTTTAAGTCATCTTCATTCGTCTCAAAAGTTTTTTTGGAAAATTCCTCGTTGATTTTTTTGATGCCTTTCTTGTGTTCTCCTTTCACCGTAATTTCAGGCATAACCGCCGCTTCAGCTTTATATTCCAAATCTTCTCCTTCTTCCAGTTTTTTTACTTCTATTTTTGGACTGCCAATAACTTCCAGCTTTTCTTTTAAAACAAAATCGCGATAACTTTTTCTGACCGCTTTCTCCGCCGCTTCATTAAGAACCACGCTTTTACCAATTCTTTTCTCCACGATGCTGCGCGGGGCTTTCCCAGGGCGAAATCCCGGAATCTTTATCTCCGAAGACAACTCAGCGGCCGCCTGGTCCAGGTATTTCTCCCAATCTTTCCAGACCACGGTTATCTCAAACTCAATTTTAGATTTAGGCAGTTTCTTAATCATAATAACAGAAAATTACAAATTACAAGCACCAAATCCCAAATAATTTCAAAGTTACAATTTTCAAAATCCAAAACGGTTTAGGATTTTGGATTTTGGTCATTGGGATTTATTTGGAATTTGAGATTTTGGATTTGGGATTTACTCACTAAACTTTTCCCTATACAGCTCCACGCTTTTCCTCACCGCTTCAAGCGCCGCTTCTTTGCCTTCGATTCCTGTAATTTCCACTTTTTTATCTTCAATGGACTTATATGTTTCGAAAAAATGTTTGAATTCCTTTAACATGTGTTTGTTAAGATCGGCCATATCTTTCGTATCTTCCCATCTTGGATCCTTTACCGGAACCGCGATAATCTTATCATCGCCTTCTCCGCCGTCAATCATATGCATTACCGCCACAGGACGGACTTCCACCAAGATATTGGTTGCCAAGGGGTAGGTGCTCAAAACTATAACGTCCAAGGCGTCCCCGTCTTCCCAAAGGGTTTGCGGCGCAAATCCGTAATCAAAAGGATAGTCTTGGGAAGTTTTCATCGCCCGATCCAATTTAATGAGCCCCGTTTTCTTGTCTATCTCATACTTGTTTTTAGAACCTTTCGGGATCTCAATTATCACATTGAATTGTTCCGGAGCCTTTTCCCCCAGCTCCAAGTCATGCCATAAGTTCATACAATTATTACCAAGACACAAAACACAATCATCAACTAAATCCCAAATTACAAGCACCAAATTCCAAATAAATCCAAAATTTCAATTTTCAAAATTCAAAAACTGTTTTGATATTTGGATTTTGATATTGTAATTTATTTGTGATTTGTAATTTTGAATTTGTGATTTTTTATGCTTCTCTTGGTTCTAGATTATTTTATTATTCTTCTTTATTTTTCTCTGTCATATCTTCTTTCACTTCCTCTCCGCTATTTTCTTTTATTTCCGCCTCCTCTTTTTTCTCTTCTGCATCTTCCGAAGTTTCTTTCTCTGCTCCATTAATGTCGATTTTCCAACCGGTAAGCTTGGCCGCCAAGCGGACATTTTGACCGCGTTTGCCGATCGCCAAGGACAGCTGATCCTCCGGAACGACCGCCACCGCTTCTTTTTCACTCTCGTCAATATCTACCCGCAAAACCTTGGCCGGACTTAAGGAGGCGGAAATAAACTTGGCTGTATCGTCATTCCAAGCGATAATATCGATTTTTTCTCCGCCCAATTCGTCAATCACTGCCTGCACCCGCGTACCCTTTTGTCCCACGCAAGAACCGATCGGATCAATTCCTTCTTCTGTGGAAGACACGGCAATCTTTGTCCGTTCCCCGGCTTCCCGGGCGATTGACTTTATCTCCACTGTTCCCGAAAAAATTTCCGGCACTTCCAGTTCAAACATCTTTCTGACCATCTCGGGAGTCGTTCGGCTCAACGTTATTCCCGGACCCTTGGACCCGGCATCGACTTTCATAACATATACTTTTATTCTTTGCCCGATGCGATAACTTTCTCTTTCTATCTGTTCCGACGGAAATAATACTCCCACCGATTTGCCAAGTTCCACAAAAACATTCCGCCCTTCCACTCTCTGCACCGTCCCGTTAATAACTTCGCCTTCCCTGTTTTTATACTCGTCATACATCGCATCTCGTTCCGCTTCCCGTATACGCTGAATTATCACCTGCTTGGCGGTTTGCGCCGCCACTCGACCGTAATCTTTCTTCTCGGGAAGCTCCAGCTCGATAACATCGCCTATTTTGGCATTTTTCTTGATTTCCTTAGCTTCTTCCAATGTAAAATCCCGCTCGGGATTAAACCTCGGCAGTTTTTCCTCGTCATTTTCTGCGTCATTTTGCATTTTTTCTGCGTCTTTTGGCATTTTTTTGTCCGCTTTATCCGCGGTTTCCTCCGCTTCCTCCGCCTTTTCATCGACAAATTCCCGCAGTGTTTCGTCCACCACTTCTTTCACCAGAAAAAATTTAGCGCCGCCGGAAACCTCATCAAACTCCGCCCGGATATTCTGGCCTTTCTTGCCATAGTCTTTTTTATAAGCCGCAGCCAAAGCGGCCTCGATAGTTTCCACAACCCTTTCCTTGGAAATACCTTTTTCTTCGCAAATTTGCGCGATCGCACTTCCAAATTCGCCGGTTCGTCCGGCTTGATCGTCACTTTTAGTTGTTTTTCGCTTCGCCATAAAATTTTTAATTTACGAATTACGAAACAAGCGAATTACGAAACACCAGGTACTCCTTCTCTTGTACTTTCGTATTTCGTTAATTTCGTAGTTCGTAAAATTCGTATTTCGTAACTTTTAATAAAGAAAGTTCGCTTCCGCGAACTCAATAAACTACCGTCTCTACCGTAACTAAATGCTACCATCCGCTCCGAATTTTGTCAAATTCAGGCAGTGTAATATAACAACTTGAACAAATACCTTATCTTTTTGCCGCTAAACGAATATTTTATGGCGGTATTTAATTGGTTCGTCTATTACACCGCCTAAACTTTTTTCCGCCATTTTTTGGCTTCTCAGTTTTCTGTGATATCCAATGGCAAACCGATGCGCTTCATCGCGCACTTGTTCAATAATATTCTTCGAAACTTCCGGCAATGTTCCAAAACTTCTGAAATCCAGTTTCTTGCGAGTCGGACCTTTGGCCACCGCCAGAAGCGGAATTTCTATTTTATAATTGCGAAGAACCCGCCGCGCCATATTGAGATGTCCTGCGCCGCCATCAAGAACTATTAAGTTAGGACGCGGCCAATTATTCCTAAATCTCCGACTTAATATTTCTTCCATCGCGCCAACATCATCGACTCCTTCAATAGTTTTAATTTTAAACTTGCGGTATTGCGATTTGTTCGCCTGCAATTCGCCGTCCGCATTATCAAAAACCACCATCGACCCGACAGAATATCTTCCGCTTATATTCGATATATCATAACCTTCAACACGAAATTTTGAATTTTGAATTTTGAATTTTGAATTTGTTTGGGATTTGAGATTTTGAAATTGGAAATTCTTATCTCCGTAGGAGATAAGTGCTATATCCTGTATATGCTGCAACGCAAAAATCTTATTGCGCACCTCCGCCGCCTTTTCAAATTCGTTTTTGTCTGAATACGCCTCCATCTCTTTTTTCATCTTTGCAACCAGGCTGTTTTTCTTTCCTTCCAGAATCATTTTTATTCCCCGAATGTTTTTAGCGTAATCTTCTTTCGAAATCGCCCCGTCATGCGGCCCTGGACAAAGCCCGATTTGATAGTCCAGACACCCCTTTTCTGTTTCTTGGATTTTATTATGATACGGAAAAATTTTCCGAAGTATTTTCAAGGCAATCTCTATTTGTTTTTTCGACGTATACGGACCGTAAATTTTTCCGAATTTAGCTTGTAATTTTGAATTTTGAATTTTGAATTTATTTGGAATTTGTAATTTTGAATTTGTAATTTG
>JAUPKF010000026.1 GCA_030837625.1 Patescibacteria group bacterium
GCGATGCCAATTATGTCCAGATTACTCAAGGCCAAAACGCCTTGTTTGAAGATTATGCGAATAAAGATTTCCACATAAAATCCGGTTCGCAAGTCCGAAACGCTGGCGCAGATTTAACTTCCGACACTTACCTCCCCTTCACCACCGACATCGACGGCCATACTAGAAACGTTTCTTCCCATTCCGGCGCGTGGGACATTGGGGCCGATGAATCGGCCACGGCGGTGTATTTTTCCGCCGGACAGAATGTTACCACTCACGAAACCGGAGCGGGCAACGTGGACGTGGATGCGGGGGCCTTGACCGCGACTTTCACTGTGGCGCAGACTGCTACTAACATGGGCGTGGGGGATGTGATTGACTATGACTCCGATAACAAAAAATGTTTCATCACCGGCAAGACTTCCACGAGTGTCTGGACATGCGTATCGGCTACCGGTACCGCGCCGACCGACTCTGACGGGAACGTGGTGGTTAATTCCATCACGCATAGTTTCGCGTCGCTCTCCCTCGCCGAAGCCGGCGCTCCCGGTGCAGAATATCTCAACACTGCCGACCTTTGGTCCAACAACTACCAACTCAACATCCCTTGCTACTACGACTCCGGCGCGGACGAAACGGCCGTGACGATCGAGGGCTACACAACCGGCGTGCCGAATTATATTAAAGTTTATACGCCGAACAATACGACGATCGAGGTCAATCAATCGCAGAGGCATCAGGGGAAGTGGGACGAGGGGAAGTATCAACTGACGACGGCGACTTTCAATGGAGATATAATTACCAATCAAGTTGGTTACACTCAAATGCTGGGACTGCAGCTTCACCATTCCGGAGGAGGATCTTCTTGTTATGGGATTAACTCCGATGTCCAACCGGGAGTTATAGTTAAAGATTCTATTTTTAAGAAGACGAATGCCACAACAGGCGGCGCTGCCGTGTTTATTGTAGGATCGCCTGGAGCAGTAAGCGGTGTCATTAATTCTGTCGCATATGGAGGGTGGTATACAGGTTTTTTTGTTAGCGGCACGCAGAGCGCGCAAAACGCTGGATTTGGATATAATCTTACTAGCTATGGCAATGCGCATGGGTATAGAGCTTTTTATGCCCAAACTTTGAAAAATTGCATTGGTGCTGGCAACACTACGGCGGATTTCAGTCGAGCTTCCAATTATGATGTTACGCTCACTAATTGTGCCAGCTCTGACGGGACAGCCGATGACTTCAGTGGGTCAGATAATAAAGTTGATCAGCTGTTTTCTTTTATAGATTCTTCCAATAACGATTTCCATTTGTCGATTGTGGATACTTCTGCACGAAACGCCGGCGCGGATCTTTCCACTGACTCCTACTACGCCTTTACTACCGACATCGACAACAACACCCGTAACACCGATTCCCGCGGCTGGGATATCGGCGCGGACGAGGCGGCCACACCAGTTTACTTTTCCGTTTCCGGCGGAGGGGATACGTCAGACAAAATGACCGGTACTCCGACGGTTGATATCGCCAGCGGTGTGGCGACTTTCAGTGCGGCGCAGACCGGCAACATCGGGGTGGGGGACGTGATCGATTACGGTTCGCCGTCTTCCTATGCCTACATCACCGGCAAAACTTCCACATCTGTTTGGACGGTGCAATCGGCCACCGGCGCGTCCATTACCGGCGTAGACGACGCTACCGTCAATTCCATCACTCGCGCTTTCACCACCCTCTCCGGCGCCGAAGCCGGCGCTTCGGGGGGCACGCTTCTTAACACCACCGATCTTCTCACCAATAATTACCAGCTCAACCTGCCCTGCTACTACGATACGGGAGCGGATACGACGGCAGTAACGATTGACGGTTGGACAACCGCCCCGACGAATTACATCAAAGCCTACACCCCGAACAACACTACGACCGAAGCCAATAATTCACAGAGGCATAGCGGGAAGTGGGATGATGGAAAGTGGCGGTTGGAAATAACAAGTAATAGTAATTCCATTAATATTGTTTCATCTTACGTGCAAATTGAGGGAATCCAGCTGACTGTCTCTCCGAATGTTGGGAATGCTTTGTACGGGATTGGCGTTTCGGGAACATTGGCTGACAGGCCCGCGAAGTCTATAACGATCAATTCTAATATCGTAAGGAATGGCAGCAATGTGTCCGTTGCTCTTAGGCGCGGCATTAGCTTTTTTAGCTGGAGCGCGGCGCCGCATTTTGTTTACAACAATATTTTTTATGGTTTTACAAATTCGAGCGGGGCGGCTGTCTATGTGTATAACGATTACGGCACGAACCCGTCTTATCTGTACAATAATACCGCTCATGACTCAACTACCGGGTTTTATTCCACTGCCACCAGGATCAAGATGGAGAATAACGTCACTCAAAATTGCGCGGACGGTTATTTTAGCAACAGTACGCCTTATGTTTCGTCCGACTACAATCTCTCTGATCTTCCAAACGATGCGCCATCGGCGTCATATCGAAGCAATTTAGCGACGGATGTAGTTTTTATCGACGAAACCAACAAGGATTTTCATCTGGCGCTAACTGATCCATACGCCCGTGATGCCGGGGCAGATTTGTCAGCGGATACGAATTTGGCAATTACAAATGATATCGACGGCCAGACGCGGCCGACAGGAACGGCGTTTGACATTGGCGCTGACGAAAGCCAAGCGGAGATATATTATTCCGTCGGGCAAAATATTGATACCCACGAAACCGGAGCGGGCAATGTCACGGTGAGCGCCAGCGCGGGAACAGCCACTTTCACTGTCGCCCAAGAAGCGGTGAATATGGGAGTGGGGGACGTGATTGATTACGACAGTGACAATAAACTTTGTTACATCAGTGAAAAAATTTCAACCTCTGTTTGGAAATGCCAATCCGCCACCGGCGGCGCGCCGACAGCCACCAGTGGAGAGGTAGCGGTCAATTCCATCCATCACGCCTTCGCCTCGCTCTCACTAGCCGAAGCCGGCGCTCCGGCTTTGCTCGGAACATCCGATCTCGTGGCGGGAAATTATATTTTAAACATCCCCTGCTACTACGACACCGGTCCCGACCAAACCGCCGTGACCGTCGACGGATACACTACAGGTAGTGGAAACTACATCCGCGTCTACACGCCCTACGACACGGACAGCGAAGTTAATCAGAGTCAAAGGCATCAGGGGAAGTGGGATGAGGGGAAGTACAATATATCAACGTCAGGTTTCTATTACGACACAATTTATGTTTCTTATAACGATTTTGTTCATGTAGACGGGTTGCAAGTCAAAATAACTTCAAACTATGCGCTTGGACATTCTCCAATGAGATTTGTCAACTCAACGTCGTATGTGTCTAATTGCATAATTGACAGCGCGCCAGGAGCCAATGCAACTAGTGCCGCTGGGATTACTATTACTGGCGGAGGGACAAAGCAAGTATATATTTGGAATAGTATGATTTACTTTTCCGGTTCAACGACGAGCAATACATATGGAATTTATGAGGATAATTCCTATGCAACATCATACAATAATACGGTTTCCGGCTTTACCTATAACTATTGGGCTTATTCATTAATACCTCAATCATTTCTTGCCAAAAACAGTATAAGCCAAAATTCGGGCACCATGGGGTTTTATGAGTATGACAATACAATTTATCACGATAGCAGTACCAACAATCTTTCCGACCGTGCCGACGCACCGGGAAGCAATCCCATAAACTCCGCGACCGTTTCCTTTGTCGACGCGGCTAACTTTGATTTTCATCTTTATCCCAACGACACATCCGCCATTGGAGCGGGAACGGATTTGTCGGAGGACTCAAATTTATCTTTCGATACCGATATCGACGGAAACGTCCGCACGCGCTGGGACATCGGCGCGGACGAGAAAGCGGGGGAAAACAAAATCAAAGGCGGAACGCGGCTCAAAGGCGGAGTGAGGTTGAAATAGAAAAACCTTGCGGCGGGGTTGACCCCGCACCAACTTTCATTTTTGAAATTATGCTCTACGTTTATATCATTAAAAATGAAAAATCGGAGCTATACTATGGATGTACAAAAGATCTTAAAAAGGATTTTTAGTGCGTGGTTGACAAAACCAATGACATAAATTATAATAATAGTGTCAATCAAAATGACAACTAATTTATAGGCAATTTCAAGAAAATATGGCTAATCTGCTGGAAAAAATATACAGTTCCAACCCCTGGCTGGAAGACGAACGACTTATTGAAAACGACTTGCACATCAAAGAACTGGCCGAAAACAAGTATGTTTTCCTCAATCGCGAGTTTCTTGATCACAAGTTCGGGGACGGCGTCTATATCGCCACCGGACCCAGGCAAATCGGAAAAACCACCCATTTGAAACTTCTTGTCAAAGATAAAATCAATGCCGGCAATCGGTCGAACTTTTTATATTTCAATTGTGATCTTTTGGAAACCAAGTCTGACGTGGTCGAATTGGTGGAAATATATCTAAAAAACTTTCCGAAAAAAGGAAGAATTTTTGTAATGCTTGACGAAATAACCTCGGTCAAAGATAGCATTTTGGGAATCAAATATTTGGTTGATAATGGAATCAAGAAAAACATCACCTATATTTTGACCGGCTCGAGCACGGTGGAAATAAAAAAAACTGGAGAATATTTGCCCGGGCGAAGAGGGAAGGGAATTGATTTCCATTTCGCTCCGGTGAGTTTCCGGGACTTTGTTAAGATCCAGCACGAGGATGTTGACCTTAAGCTGGGGCGGAGAGAAAGTGTTGAAAAATATTACGCCAGAATTTCCGACAAGATTTCTCTTTCCGGAGATCTTAACAGGTATTTATTTTGCGGCGGGATACCCAGAATCATCAACGAGTATTTGACGAGAAAGGAGATAGGTTTGGAGAATATTAATCTTTACCGGGACTGGATCATATCTGAAATTGCCAAGAACGGAAAAAGAGAAAACATTGTTCGACAAATTCTTTCTCGCGTTCTTGCGTCCGTAACTTCGGACATTTCCTATAATTCCTTCGCCCAGGATTCGGGACTCGGTTCTCACAATACCGTTTATGATTATTTGAATTTTCTGGAGGATGCTTTTGTCGTATCGCAAATATATAACTATGATTACGCGCAAAAAAAAGTTAACTTCAGAAAAAACAAAAAAATATATCTTAACGATCCTTTTTTGTTTTCTCTTTTCGGCTTTTGGCTTGAAGGAAAAGCTCCGGACGACAAGCTGGCGTTTGGCGACTCGATCGCGAAAAGTCGCCTAGCGGAAAATATGGTTTTTTTGCATTTGAAAAGCTTGTTCGGAGAAGTTTATTTCAGCAAGAACGACGACGAAATAGATTTTGTCTGCGGCGCGTCCGCTTACGAATCGAAATTTCAAAACAGGGTATCTCCCAGCGATTACAAAAGCCTCCTGAAATTCAAGGGAGAAAAAAATATTGTCACTAAAAATACTCTCGGTGTGAAAGATGGCGTAAGGATGTTTCCGCTGGAGCTTTTTCTTCTTTTGGATAGGAGTTCTCTCACCCCCTTTTCCTCTTCCCGAGACCTCGCGGCGCGGCAGGGGAAAAAATAAAAATTTTTCAAAATAAGCTGGCGGAACTTTTCCGGCGGTTTTTTGTTTTGCGGAAAAATACCGCAGACAAAGGAACATTTGATATCAAATATGGGCTTTATTAAAGGGAAAAAAGAAGTAAGAAGTAAGAAGTAAGAAGTAAGAAGTAAGAAGCATGGGAAGTATGAGGCGTATTGTTTTGTGGTTGGTCCAGGTATCTGACTTGAACTGGTATGGTGTAAATTTGAAAATCTATAATCTTTAATTGAAAATTAAGGCATTGAAAATTGATTGTAAATTGTAAATTGTAAATTGAAAATTATCAAGCCAATTAGACTGAGAAATCGACCATTACATACTGGCTATTTAAGTTGAATTATGCGGCGTAATTCACCTGTGGATAACTCGGCTTTTTTTCTTGTTGACGAGTGGAAAAAATGGTATAATTTAAACAAGTTTAAAGCTTATATTTGATATCAAAGATGGTATGCGAATAGCGCTCTACGAATGCGCTCATCCGAATATAATTATGGCGGAAAACAAAGACAAAAAGAAGGGTGAAAATGACGGCGAACTCATCCCGCTTTCCGGAGCGGCCAAGCTGTCCGGGTATACCCCGGAATATCTAAATTCCCTGTCCCGCAAGGGCGTTTTGCAGGCGAAGAAAATCGGTCGCAACTGGCACACCACGCGGGAGTGGCTGGACGCGCTTTTGGAGTCGCATGGCAAGAAAAACGGCATTGCCAAGGCGGCCACCGATCCGGATCAGCCGGAGGGACGGGCGGATGAAAACGGGAAGGCGGAAAAAGATTTTTTTGTTTTAGCCGGAGCAAGCAAAACTGAAAAAGAGAAGAAAACTTTTTACGAAATCTCTCCAAGCGAAACCGACGCGCCAAAAAAAGTTTCCAATCGTCCGGAATGGTTCCAACTTTTTTCCGCCCTGGCTTCGATGGCCATCGCGTTGCCTTTGATTTTTGCCGGAGCCAGTTTCGTAAAAACAAATTTCAAAAATATAAACGGCGAAGAAAATTTTATCCGTCTGGCGGAAGCTCCGGAGTTGGAAGGCGCTTCGGTGATTCTGAACGAGGCAAGCGTTTTGGGAGAAGTGCGGGGTGAAGAAGACGTGAACGAAGCGGCGGAAAAAAAATCGGAAAGTTTTTTGTCCAGCGAAAATTTCAAGATCAGCGAAATCAGTTTTGGCGGAATCGCTTTGGCGATGAACGTCGACCAAGAGTTGCCTTTGGAAATTTTTGAAGTCCGGTCGGAATCATTCATCTCCAACAAAAAAGACGAAGTGAAATTAGTCGTCTCCTGGAAGACCAACAAACTGGCGATGTCGGAATTGGCGTATGCGAAAAACAACGGACAAAATTCCAAAGCGGTCAAAGAGCAGTCGTACGGTTTCAACCACAGCGCGGTTCTGTCCGATCTCGATCCGCGAACCTCCTATGTTTATTCCATCAAGTGCAAAGACCATTGGGGAAATGAAATGCTCTCAAATTATTTCGGAATCTACACCGCCTCAAAACCTGTCTCGGTTTTCGATTTGATTTCGAAAGCGATGAACGATGTGTTCGGGTGGGCGCTCAATTAAATCAAAATGGAAAAATCAAAAATCAAAATGTCAAATCAAAATAAAAAATAAAAAGACCCGATGAATTAGAAAAAAATACGTACCGAAATAAAAATGCAAACCAAGTTTAAAAACAAATTAATACTTCTCGTGATTGTCACCGCTTGCGCCGTGGAAGGTTTTGGTTTGTTTTTTGATTACTCTTCCGCCCAGCTTGCTCCGGCGGCGCTTATTACTCCGCGGAAACTGGACGTTTCGGCTTACATCGTCAACAACGAGAATAAAGAAATTACTAACGGAGAATATGAAGCACGTTTCGCTTTTTACGCGACTGACCGGACGGAAAAGGACGAGTATCCTTCCGAGACTGACTTACGGCTTTGGGAGGAAGTTCAGAAAGTGAAAATCGAAAACGGAATTTTGAAAGCTTATTTGGGAACAGTTGTTCCTTTGCCGGAGAGTTTGAATTTCGGATCCGGCGAATATTATTTGGGAATCAGGATTGGAACCGATTCCGAAATGACTCCGCGAAAAAAAGTTGGCGCGGTGCCTTTGGCGCTCAACGCGCTCAATGCTGTTAGCGCTCAAAATGCCGAGAGCGTCGGTGGGGCAAAAGTTGGAACCGGCGCGGGCAACCTCTTGCGTCTCGGTTCAGGAGGAAAAGTTGATATCAAAAATTTGCCGACGGGAACGTCCGGAAAGAAACTGCTTTTGGCGGAAGACTTGCCGTCCACGGATATAACAGTTTCCGGATCTTACGATTACATCGAAGCGGACGGACTAGAGCTGGCTTTGGGGCAAATAGATTTAGGCACAGATGTAACCGGAACGCTTAGCATCGGACAAGGGGGAACCGGACTTACTTCTATTAGCGACGGATCCATTTTGTATGCTGACGGGAACGACTCATTGACGGTTTTGACCGGCGCCGCGGCGGATGACGGAGAACTTCTCACGTTCAATTGGAATGGAGGAAATCCAACATTAAGTTGGGCGGCAGCAGCAGGAGGGTTTACTTCTTTTACTGTTTCCGGCGACAACATTGGCGCCGACCAAACTATTTCTGACGGCAATACTTTGGAAATTGTTGGCGGAACCAATATCGGCACAGTCACTTCCAACTTCGACACGCTTACCATCAACCTGGATTCCACTTTGACCGGAGCGATCGCTTGGCAGGGAAGCGTTATCGATGAAATTTATGGTGGAACCGGACAGTCAGCCTATGTTACCGGAGATATGCTTTACGCTTCGGCTGCCAATACTCTTTCAAGGCTGGGAATCAGCGCGGAAGGAAGATATTTGAGAATCGCGGGAGGAATTCCAACGTGGGTTGATTCTCCGGGAGCCACATCGCATAACTTGATTTCCACCGCTCACTCGGATACAAATCCAGCGTTAGATGTTCCGGTAAACGGCGACTTGCTTTACCGAACCGGAGGGCAATGGAGGCGTTTTGCTATTGGCGATCCTGACGATATGCTGAGAGTAAACGCCGGCGGAAATGGAATTGAATGGGATCCGACGACGGACATCACGACGCTTGGAACGATTACCACTGGAACCTGGAACGCGGATGCGATTGGAGTAACGCGTGGAGGAACGGGACTGGCGACGATTGATCAAGGTGGAATTTTATACGCGGATGCTAACGACAGCTTGGCGGCGCTTGAAGGAGTGGCAGGGGATGACGGCGAGTATCTCCAATTTCACTGGAATGCCGGAGCGCCGACTCTTTCTTGGAATGTGGCGGCGGGAAGTTTCACATCGTTTACGGTAGTCGGCGACGCGGGAGGCGGAAGAACAATTTCGAATACCAATACGCTGTCAATTCTTGGCGGTACGAATATCGGCACGGTTGATTCTGACGTTGACACCCTCACTATCAACCTTGATTCCACCCTTACCGGCGTGACTTGGAACGGCACGGCGATCTCCACCACCTACGGCGGCACCGGACTTAACACTTCCGCTGTTACTGACGGACAGCTTCTTATTGGCAATGACGCCGGTAATGGGTTCACTCTGGCCGCGCTAACGCAAGGCGCTGGCATGACCATTACTAACGGAGCCGGTTCTATCAGTATCGCCTCCACCCTTGGCACCTCCGTCGACCTCACCACCGAAATCACCGGCACTCTCCCAATTGGAAACGGCGGCACCGGAACAACCACTCTTACTGACGGAGGAGTGCTGCT
>JAUPKF010000027.1 GCA_030837625.1 Patescibacteria group bacterium
TGTCATTGATCCAACTACCGGGAAAATTACCGGTTACGGCTGGAACGGGGAAAACACCGACAATCCCGCCATTTCCCCCAATAACGTCGCCAATGGAATGGGTTGGATAGATTTTGACGCGGAGATGGGGGCATTAAATATTCCTGATATTGGAAATTGTGGCACGGCGGATGATAAAACGTACGCTTCGGGAGCTTCTTTTCCCGGATCTCGCACTCTCTGTGCGCCGGGTGGCGGAGTAGCCTCTCCACTCATTCCGAATTTACCTGACACTCCAGGAGCTAATGTATCTTGGCAATGTGTAGGGTCAACTGTAGATAATTGTTTGGCCAATAGGGCTAATCTTTCGGCTTGGCAGTGCTATGATGGAGAATGCGAGGAGGATGATTGTGGCAAGACTGTAGAATGGTCTTGCTATGAGGGCACAAATTTAAGGTCTCAGGCGGATTGCATAGCAAATGACAAAACATGTCAGGAAGAAGAGTGTGACACTTGTCCAGATAAAGGAGGCGGTTGGAAAGAAGTGGTGCCGTAGAGATACACGTAACACGTAACCCCGCAACTAATTTCGAAGAAAGGTTGTTTTGGCATAAAGGTTGTTTCTCGGAAACGCCTTCGGCTTAAGTATACGTTTTTGGCAGATAATTGCGAAAATTAGTGCGGGGTAAACTTATCCACAGGGAATGGGTTGACTGATTAGAGAATAAGCGTTAGATTGGACTGTTATGGTTTTAACGCTAATTTCAGACAATTTAGCTGATGCCGTTAGGGAACTCGCGACTCTCTGTCTGTTTTGGCTTTCCAATGAAGCCAACGGCGGGGAAATATTTGAAAAATTTGATTGGCAGTGAAAGCGACGTAAGTCGCTTTTTTTGTCGTTTTAAATAAGAGTTAGCGTCGGTTTGTTTTATTTGAAGTGCACATTGACAAAAGAAAGGGTAAAAAATGAAGAAAATAAGGGTAATTTTTCTGGCAATTGTGACGATGAGTATATTTTTGAGTACTCTCGCGTTTTCCCAAGTTAATGTTTTGAGTGAGGTGGATGCTCCATGGCTTACAAAGAAGAAGGCCATAGTCGTTTCCACTTCGATGCTTCCGTTTGTAGAAGTGAGGAAATTCCAAGATTTTCTGAAGAAATGCGGATACGCTTCCGTAGTCTGCGAATTCCATTCGGGAAGTAAAGAAGATCTTCGCAATTTCATCAGAACTCTCTATGGGTCCGACAACCGGCTGGAAAAGGCACTTTTTATCGGGAACGACATCCCCGTAGCTGTTTTTGAGGCGTGGGAGGTTCCCGTGGCTGGAGCGGATCCTGTTTTACTGGAATATCCATCAGATCTATACTTCATGAATCTGACAGCGGAGTTTCTTGATATCGGCTATGGAAAAACCGTGGCCGGTAATGGAAAATTCGATTGGTGGAATGACAAGAGTGTTGACCCATACAAGATTCAGGTTGAGGTTAGTCGTTTGCCGTTAAATTTGCCCTACATTGGATCGCCGGAATGGATTTTGAAAAATATGTTTCGGAAACTGTATGCTGCATATGACAAAGAAAAAGAATCTGTTCCTAAAGCTCTGATAGCAGCTGATGATTATTTTGATCCAAGCGGAAATGTTTATTGGCTCAAGGAAATTTTCGGAAAAAGGAATGTGGTTGTTCGCTCTGATGGCGATGATCCGGAAGTAACCGGAGGAAACATTGTAACCAAGGAGAGTCTCTTGAGTTTTTTGACAGCTAGGAGATATAATCTTGTTTTTTTGATGTCGCATGGAGGTTTCCTTTCCAATTCAGTATATGAGAATTTCCATAGGGAACCGCAGACCATTGCCTATGCTGACTATTTCAGTGTAGGTTCCCTCGCTCAAATATATATGCTGAATATGTGTGGAGCAGGGAATTATCTGTGGGACAACTTCTTGGCTGGGACATTGGCAAGCGGTGAAAACTTCGGCTTAACTGCAGTGGCCTTTTCTGGTATTACCAAAGGATTTCTTGGTATGGCTGATTTTTTTCCAACACTCGCTTATGGAGGAGATTTCGGGA
Source organism: Patescibacteria group bacterium (assembly GCA_030837625.1). Taxonomy (GTDB): domain Bacteria; phylum Patescibacteriota; class Minisyncoccia; order Moranbacterales; family UBA2206; genus XYA2-FULL-43-15. The sequence goes on from JAUPKF010000027.1 coordinate 2,048, forward strand.
CTGCTTATCGGAAGTATTTTAACAAGATGGTAGAAATGGATGCTTCCTGGACATTTTCAAATCTCAGCAAAATGACTTTGGTTGGTTTCAAAATCGTCAACGTGTATCTCCGCTACCCTCGCCCGGAGTTGGTTGTTCAGTGGAAGAAACTTCCGCCTCCTCCTCCACCGCCTCCATCCCCGGAAGTTTTTTCTGTGAATACGTATACTGTTGTTATAAAAAACGACGGATACGTGCCGTCGAAGAGAACCACGGTGAGGGCGTACACGAAAAAAGGAAGGGCAGATCCGATCCTAGTGTTAGAAAAAACCCTGGCGAGAATCTTGCCCGGTAAAAGAAGGACTGTCAGTCTGGAGCTCGAAAATCTCCCCGCTCCTCCTTTCAGGTTGATTGTGGAAGTCAATCCGATGATTGACGGGGCGAGGGCATTCGAGGAAGAAGGTGATTACAGTAATAACAAGGCCGTTAAGGTCATCGAGTAATTTTCTTAAGGGGGGAAGAAAAATGACCGGAGCAGCCATCTTGCCGGGAAGCGTCAGTTCGAATCATCGAACTGTTCGCTTCCCGGCCTTTTTATTTTGGCGAGTTTCTCATCGTCGAGCCGTCCTTGACAAGTGATCCATAATTTGCTATACTATCCTATCGTACCTATAAAAAGCGTAGCTTGTTTGTGGCTTATTTCAGCCATTTGGTTTTTACGGTTCCGCCGGCCAGTTCGAAAGCGAAAAACCCTCCTTATTTTTGCAAGTAGGTAAAATGTATTTTTTGGTGATAATTCATTAGAAAATGCTCCCTTGCCGGCGGAACCGTGAGAAGCAAATCTTATAAAAAGTCTTTTATTTCTTCCAGGACGTTTTCAAAAACTTTTTCTATCTTCTTCAGCTCTTCTTCTGTAAAATTTCCCAAAACATAATCACCCGCCTCGACTCGCGGCGAAGGCCGCTCTTCGACGCGAGGCGGGTGTCCGGAAATCGGGCAGGCGGCTTTTTCTGCGGGGAATTTGCCGATACCGATGCGTATTCTTTTGAATTTTTGTGTGCCAAGAATGTCGATAATATTTTGCACCCCGTTGTGGCCGGCTGAACGGGAATCGGTGGCAATTTTGCAGTTTCCCAGTTCGATATCTAAATCATCGTGAATGACCACGATATTGTCCGGCGCAATTTTATAAAAATCCGCAATTTTTCGGGTCGCTTCGCCCGAATTGTTCATAAAAGTTTGCGGTTTGGCGAGAAGTATTTTATTGCCGCGTATGTTTTCTTCGGATATTTCCGCCTTGAAGTCCTTGTTCAATTTGAAATCGGGAAAGCCGTATTTTTCTTTGATCTTATCCAACGCCAAAAACCCCGCGTTATGGCGGGAAAATTTATATTTATTTCCAGGATTGCCGAGGCCGATGATAAGTTTCATAAAGGATATTTTTTGACAGTTACATTAGAAGAATTCACCTAATTCACCTAATTTCTAATTCACCTAATAAAATTCAAAAATTACAAATTCTTAATAAAATGCCAAAAGAAAAATAAAGAATTTTTAAATTTGACATTGGGAATTTTATTAGAAATTAGGTGAATTAGGTAATTAGGTGAATTTTGCAGGTATCGTTGTTATTTTCTAAACTCTACATATTCATTTACATCAGTAGAATTCTTATATTCTTCCAGACTGGCTTCTTCCATATTATACCTCTCAATCAAATCTTTTCCAATAACGACAATTACGTCAGCCGTGACATTGTTCAATAGCGTCGTATAATCTTCGCCCATATCCGAGGAAACTTCCGCCGGCAGTTTTAGCGCCAGCTCGTCCAGAGTAAAGGGTTTTTGTCCGCTCTTTAGTTCGTAAATCAAAGTTTTTTCAATAAGAATATTTTCTGGATTATTTATGACAACCACGCTTTTGTAATCCAGGTTGTCTTTTAGGAGTTTTTTTATCTTATCTGGGATATTTTCGTCGCCGCTGGCGTTTATTATCGCGATGGTTGCGTTTTCTTGAGCGATCTCTTCCCGTCTTTTTTGTATCCGGTTGATATCGAAAGCGTTTTGAGAAATTTCTTGCACCTCGCTCCAGTTTCCGACTCGCGGAACCAAAACAAATGCCCGGGTGCCGCCATGAAAAACATGGGATACTTTAAGAAGGCTTCCCTTGTCCCAAGCGTTAATAACGATATTGTTTATGTTGTTCGTGTCCAATTTCTTCGAAAGTTCAAGAAAGCTCTCAAATTCTTCCGGCGGGATGTTAGTTTTGATATTTTCGCCGAGGGCATCAAAAAGGTTGTTAAGCGCGAAAACGTCAAGCAGTGTCCGAGTGGAGAATATCCTATTCTTGAGCGCTTGAATGACCTGCTGCTGCCTTTTGGCTCGGCCGAAGTCACCTTCGGGATCGCCGTGCCTAACCCGCGCGTATTTCAAGGCTGTGGCTCCATCCAGATGGTGAAAGCCTTTTTCGAGTTCGAATGTTTCATAGGAGTAATTCGGCCCGGGGTAGCGCGCGTCATAAATATCGCGCTCGTTAGTGATGTTTATTCCGTCCGCCGAGTCGATTATTTTTTGGAATCCGTCGAAATCCAGAATGACATAGTATTCCATATCAAGAGATGTTATTTCTTCGACAGTGTCGCGCGCTATTTCAGCTGATTGCTCTTTGTCTTTTCCAGTCGAGCTGAGGGAGCTCTGGTAAACAGAGTTGATTTTCATGGACAAGTTTTTTTCAGGAACTGTTACGTACAGGTCCCGGGGGATGGAGATCAAAGCCAACTGGCCGGTTTTCAGATTGATACTGGCTACCATTATGGTATCAGTGAGGTTTCGGCCGGCCTTTCCCTCTCCCGCGATGCCGAGCAGCAAGATGTTAATTCTTTCTTTGTTTTCCCATAATTCCGGTTTTTTGCTGGAAGCTATGTTTTTCACGGTTTCCAAGAGGGACTGGTTTTGAGAAACATTGAAACTTATTTTTTTGCCGGCGGAGTGTAATTTCCAGACAAAAAAAGACCCGTACGCGGCGGCCGCGGCTAAAACCAGGAAAAAGAGCGTTAATAATGATTTGATGAAATATTTTTTTGCCACCTTGTTACTATCATAGTAACCGCTTATGAAGCTCTCGTCAAATTTTGGCTAGTATAAAGCAAAAAAAGCTATTGCCAAAAGCATAAAATTCTGATAAAATGACGGAGTGGTTTATTTCTTTTTGCTAATAATCGTATGAATAATGATTCAGGGGAAAAATACCAAGCTGTCGGGTTGTTTATTTGGGAAGTGATAAAGATTGTGGCGCTGGCTTTTATCATTATTGTTCCAATCCGGGTTTTTTTGTTTCAGCCATTTTTCGTCCAAGGCGCTTCGATGGAGACTAGCTTTGAAGATGGACAGTATCTGATCATTAATGAGTTGGGGTATAAGCAAACGTCTCTTGGCTTTGACAGCAAACTTTTGACGATAAAGCCGTTCAAGAAAATGGAAAGGCAGACAGTGGTAGTTTTCCGCTATCCTCTTGATCCGGAAAAATTTTTTATAAAAAGAATCATCGGGCTTCCCGGAGAAAAAGTTGAAATTAAGAACAGCCAGATTACCATATATAACCAGGAAAATCCGGAAGGGTTTGCGTTGGATGAAACTGGCTATCTTTTTAAATCCGTAAAAACTAATCCCGATATGGCTGTTTCCTTGAAAGATGACGAGTATTTCGTAATGGGTGACAACCGAACGGCTAGCTCCGACTCGCGCGTTTGGGGTCCGGTGCCGCAGGCGGACATAATGGGGAAGGTGCTGATCCGCGCCTGGCCGCTGGATAAGATTGACGTGTATTAAGTTTTTTATATGAGATTGCTTGTTGTTTGAATATCGCTTTGATGTTTAAGTTACTGTTTGTAATTCACCTAATTGTCTAATTACCTAATTCACCTAATAAAAGATCAAATAACAAAATTTTAGAATTTTAGAATTTGAAATTTCATTAGGTGAATTAGAAATTAGGTGAATTAGAAATTTATTAACCATGGTTCGTACTAAAAAAGTTCTGAAAAAATCCCTGAAAAAAACCAAAGTTCAAGCTGTTGAGCCAATTATTCTCCAGACTCTTCGCGGTATGAAAGACATTTTGCCGTCGGACCAGCCTTACTGGGATCAGGTGAGAAGAGTGACGGAAAGGCTGGCGCGGGACTATGGATTCTTCCGAATGGATACGCCGATTGTCGAATACGCCAATCTTTTTACCCGGACTATCGGAGAAGGCACGGATATCGTGGAAAAAGAAATGTACGCCTTTACCACGCGAGGCGGGGACAAGGTGGCGCTTCGCCCGGAGCTGACTGCCGGAAACTGCCGTAGTTATATCCAAAACGGTATGAGCGTTTTTCCCAAGCCGGTGAAGATTTTTTCCACTGGACCGGTTTATCGGTATGACCGTCCTCAAGAAGGAAGATATCGCGAACACTACCAGGCCAATTTTGACGCCTATGGGGAAATTGATCCGATATTGGACGCGCAAGTTATCCAGGTGGCTTATCGATTGATCCAGAATTTGGGAATCAAATCAGTCCAGATCCAGGTCAATTCAATTGGTTGCCCTGTCTGCCGGAAAGATTATCGAAACTTGTTGGTAAATTATTTGGAATCAAAAAAGGCCAAGCTTTGCCAGGACTGCAAGCGGCGTTCAACAGTCAATCCTTTGAGGGTTTTGGATTGTAAAGAAGATAAATGCTCCCAAGTTTCAGCTTCGGCCCCGCAGTCGATAAACCACTTGTGCGACGAATGTCGGACCCACTTTAAAGTTTTCTTGGAATACTTGGATGAATTGGACTTGCCTTATATTATTAATCCGCGCTTGGTTCGCGGCTTGGACTATTATACAAAGACGGTTTTTGAAATATGGTCGGGAGCTGAAGATGGTAAGAAGCATTCCTTGGGGGGCGGAGGAAGATATGACGGGCTTATAAAGTCAATGGGAGGAGAGGATACTCCGGCTATCGGATTCGCTGTCGGTGTTGAAAGATTGATTCTGGAGATGAAGCGGGTTCAGGCGAAACCCTATAAAGCTCCGCGTCCCAGAGTCTTTATGGCTCAACTCGGCAATCTTGCCAAGCGAAAAAGCCTAAAACTCTTTTCCGAATTAGAGAAGAACGGAATTCTTGTAGCGGAAAGCTTTGGGCGGGGAAGCCTGAAGTCTCAACTTAAAGTAGCCAACAAGTTAGGAGTTGACCTGACTCTAATCTTAGGACAGAAAGAAACATTGGATGGGACGGCGATTGTCAAAAACATGGCCACGGGAGTCCAGGAGACAGTCAGCGTGGACAAGCTAGTCGAACTGATTAAAAAAAAGCTAAAAGCGGATAATGTGGTGGTGTACCATAATTAGCGAACGCGATTCGAATCAACGAATGCATTCGAATCTACGAATAACTGGAACGGGCGTATTTGTAGATTCGTGAATTCGCGTTTATTCGTAGATTCGAATCGGTTAATATTCGTATGTGTATTTTTTGCAAAATTGTAAAAAAAGAAGTCCCGTCGGCGGTGGTTTATGAAGATAATGACATTATGGCCTTTAAGGACGTCCACCCGATAGCTCCGGTGCATATTTTGGTTATTCCCAAAAAGCACATAGAGAGTGTTGATGACTTGAGGGGCGACGATGTCTTGTTGGCAGGGAAGTTAGTTGTCGCGGCTGGGAAAATTGCCAGAGACTTTGACATTTCTCCCAAAGGGTATAAACTGTTATTTCGGGTAGGCGAGTGGGGCGGGCAGGAAGTTCCGCATGTGCATCTCCATCTTATCGGAGGAGCCAAACTCTATGAAGCCATTCATCCCGAGGAGATGTCAAAAGAAGCTCGATAGGAAAAAGAATTTGTAATTTTCAAGAGGGGAGGTTTTTTATGATAGAAGTAAAAAAGAAAGACAGGGAGTCTTCAGAGAGTTTGATTCGAAGGTTCAGCCGCCGGGTGCAACAGAGCGGTGTTTTGATGCAGGCCAGGCGCGGAAGGTTCCGAAAGGATGAAAAAAGCAAGCGCGAAGTGAGAGAACGCGCTATGTACAAGGAAAAAGTCCGGAAGGTAGTCAGCAAACTTAAAAAGATGGGCAAGTTTGACGACCAGAATTTCAAGAATGTTAAAAAGAAACTTATTAAATAACCGCGATTCGAATCAACGAATGCATCCGAATCTACGAATGAGCATGTTATTTTAAGCAAATTTGTAGATTCGTGAATTCGCATACATTCGAAGATTCGAATCGGATAATATGAGTCTTAAACAAAAAATTATCGATGATCTCAAGGCGGCTATGAAAGCCGGCGATGCGGCCAAGCGCGACACGCTTCGGATGCTTGATTCGATGGCTAAGAACGCCGAGATCGAAAAGAAAAAGCGTGAAGAGGGACTGGCGGACGAAGAAATGATAGAAGTCATTGCTCGCGCTATCAAACAGAGAAGAGACAGTATCTCCCAATATGAAGCTGGCGGACGGGCGGATCTGGCGGAAAAGGAAAAAGAGGAAATAAAAATTCTGTCAGTTTATCTTCCTGAGCAAATGAGCGAGGAGGCAGTAAGAGCCGAGGTGAAAAAAATAGTTTCCGATCTCGGCCTATCAACCAGGGCGGAAATAGGAAGGGCTATGGGCGAGGCGATGACGCGCCTCAAAGGCAAAGCCGAGGGCGGTTTAGTGAAGAAGATGATGGAAGAGGAATTGAAATGACAAGAAGCGTCCGGCAAGGACGCTTCTTGTTGTTCTGCGGCTTAGGGGAAAACTTATCCACAGCTGGTGATTGCCCGACAGTGAGATTTGTTGTATTATAATTGTAACGGATCCAAAATAAAAAAATAATCGAAAGTATGAAAAAAAATATCAAAAGAACGGGGGCAAAAAAACTAACCGGTGTTGTTTCCGCGCTTCTTGTGGTGTTCGCGTTGTCGACTTCAGTAGTCTTCGCCGCCAAAGCCAGATTGAATTGGGATGCCAATACCGAAGACGATCTAGCCGGGTATAAAATCTATTGGGGAACCTCTCCCCGGACGGGAGGAAGCGCCCCGGGAGGATATGCCAATTCTTCCCCAGACACGGTAAGCGCGA
>JAUPKF010000015.1 GCA_030837625.1 Patescibacteria group bacterium
CATAGAGCACTCTTTCGAAAATAGTTCTATTTTTGATTCTGTAAGACCGCTTTTAGAGAACTTGTCTTGCGAAATAGAGAAGACGGCCGATTTTTATAAAAACATATCCAAGGAAACAAAGGATATACAAAAAATAATTATGTGTGGAGGGGGGTCGAATTTGAAAGGGATGGCTTCATATCTGACAACCAGACTTTCCCGAGAAGTTGTCGTTGGTGATCCTTGGATCAATTTTAATCTGGGCAATAACCTGCCGCCAATCAGCAAGGAAGATTCGGTTCGCTATAGTACGGCGGTCGGGTTGGCGCTGGGGGCGCAAAACTATGGAACTGAGAATTAATCTTATTCCCGACTACAGGAAGGAAGAGATCAGACGGTCCAAAAGATGGAGGCTTGTTTTGCGGTTGGGTCTGGCGTTATTTTTTATAGCGGCTGCTTTTTTTGCTGTTCTTCTCGGTTTTGGTTATGTTTTGGAATCGGAATTGCAAGTCGTCGCTAGCGGATCGAAAGCGGAAACTGATCGCGACCAGCACAAGCTGATTATTGGATATGACGAGCGGTTTAGAAAAATAAACGAGCAAGTTTCTGATATAATTGTCATGGAGAATAGCCAAATTTATTGGTCGCGGTTACTTGAAAATATCAGTCGAGAAATTATTCCTGGAATTAGGATGGGAAGCCTTTCTACTAAGAATTACGCTGTGTTTATGGCGGGCGAGGCTGACAATCGGGACAATTTGATATCATTCAAAGAAAAGCTGGAAAAGAACGATTGCTTCGCGGAAATCAATTTGCCCCTCTCTAATTTGGTGTCTCGGGAGAATATAGTTTTTCAGATGGACTTGAGGGTAAAAGAAGAGTGTATCCATTCACAAAATAAATAATCGTCATGAAAATGTTCTTAGTTAAAAATAAATTCCTGATAATAATCTCTGTTTATTTCTTGGGTACGGTTTTGCTTTTGCGTTTCGCGGCGATGCCTTATGTTGCCAAGTTGAAGAGCCAGGCGGACAGCATTCAAGAAAGGATTATTGATAATCAGATAGAAGGCGCCCGATTCGAGGAGATCCCTCGTATGGAAGAAATGTACAATAACTATCAGAAGAACGAAGATTTTGTCAACGTCATTCTTGACCCTAACGAGCAGTTGTCTTTTATAAAAAGCCTGGAAGATTTGGCGGAGGACACTGGAAATAAAATAAGCTTGAAGGCTGAAGATCCCGGAAGCGCCTCGCAAACAGCCAGGGCGAGAAGATCCGATAGCAAAGAAGGGGATAAGGGAGGGAAGGATATCATGGGTAGCTTGCCCTATGACCGATACTTTCCTATGGAAATAACTCTGGAAGGGGATTATCAGGGGCTGGCGAATTTTGTCCGAAAATTAGAGAATTTCAACTATTATGTCAATATCATTTCGATAGACGCTAAAAAGACCATTCAATTGCCGGAAGAAAAAACTGCCACTACAGCTGCCAATCCATCTGATTCCAGAAATGTTTTTACCCCGGCTGATTCCGTTCCAGCAGTCGAGGAAAAAAAAGAAATAGAAGTTATAACCAGTGTGATAAAAGTCGTAGTTTACAATAAAAAATGAAAAATTATTTCAAGCGCTTTTCTTTTGCTGAATTGGTGAAAGGCATCACTCCCAAAACTGTTTTGGAGGGAGCCATCAAACTTTTCGAAAAAAATGTCAGATGGTTTGTATTTAGCATTCTTTTTATTCTGACCGGCTACTGTGTCTATTTCTGGTATTTTTTCATCTATCAGTCACATTGGAATGAAACACGGAAGGCGGAATATGCCAAAACCAAGGAGCGGGGGGCGATTTTCAATGAGAACAGGTTCAATAGCGTAGTCGAGGAAACCAAAAGGAGAAAGGAATCTTACGAGAAAGGGGTTGAAGGCTGGGAAGATGTCTTTAAACTGAAAAAGTAGCAAGCAGCGCGTTTTGGGTACTACTAAAAAACAACCTTTGATAAATAAGGTTGTTTTTATTTTGGTGCGCCCACCAGGACTTGAACCTGGAACCTCCTGGTCCCCCGCCTGCCAAGCCGTGCCCTCGGAGGGATTCGAACCCCCAACGACAGTTCCGAAGACTGTTGTGATATCCATTTCACCACGAGGGCTTGTGCGGCGGGCAGGGAAGCCAGACGCTCTATCCAATTGAGCTATGGGCGCTATCGCTCATCATTTCTATTAAAGAAATCTACCCAGGGGCGATCACTGGGAATCGAACCCAGATTCTCGGTACCACAAACCGATGTCTTAGCCGCTAGACGATGATCGCCATATAAAATTCGGTGCGCTCGGAGGGAATCGAACCCCCGACCAAAAGGTTAGAAACCTTCTGCTCTATCCTCTGAGCTACGAGCGCGATGGAATGTGCGCCCACCAGGGCTCGAACCTGGGACCGTTTGCTTAAGAGGCAACTGCTCTACCAACTGAGCTATGGGCGCGATTTTGCTGATTGTAAAATAAAAATGCCTGCCTGGCAATGAGAATATCGTACCAGAAAATGTTCTCAAAGTCAAAACTTTTACATCCAGTGGGCTTTTTTGTACTCTTTCCATTCCTTATCCGACCAGCCGTTTGGTTTTTCAGTCAAGATATCGGAGGAGGTGGCGGGGTGGGGATATTTGGAAGGCGAGTCGTAGCTGGAATTGAAGACGTCTTCCCTAATCAGGCTGCTGCTATCGTCGTAAACTTTCTGAGTAAAAACAGTCTTCATTGATCCGTCCGGATTACGCTCCAGAACTGTAGGTCCGTCAATTTCCACTTTACGTCCGTCATTTGTTCCGTAGAAATTAAAAATAAGCTCGGTCCCTTCTATTCTGGTCTGGATTAATATGTAGCCGGGGGTATCATTTTTGAATCGGAGATCCGGTTTGGGCACGTACACTGTAGCGTCCATTCCTTGCGGATTATAATAGCTTACGGGATAAGCGTGGTTTCTCCGCGCGGTGATTTCCAGTCCAGCGTTGATGGCGGCTCGAAAAGCGGTGGTTGATACCTGACAAATGCCCCCGCCGAATTCCGGCTCGGTCTTGTCCTTTTTTATTACAAGCTCCGGCAAATATCCGTGTTCGCCATCCACTTCTCCCAGAATTTTCACAAAAGAAAATTCTTCTCCGGGCTTGATAAGCATTCCATTGAAACGGTTGGTGGCTACTTTGATGTTGAAGACTCTGTTTTTAGGGGATCCTCGAAAATTTGACCGCCCTTCTCCAATGAGCGAAGTGACACCCATATTATCGATTGAGTCAATGGAAACTTCCGGATTTATTTTCTCAAAAGGCAATTCCAGCGGATCTTTTGTGTCCGGATTTTTTATATATTCAACCATGGCCAGCAAGCTTTTTTCTTCATCCAGTTTTAATCCTGGCTTACTCAGCGAAAAAATCGACACTCTTCCTTCTTCCATTTTTAACTTGGCGTCTTCGGGATCCTTATTAACCGACCTTGCTAGATCCTTGATGAAACTTTCCGCTTGGTCTTTGTCTAGCTTCATAAAAGATTTTTTTTGGATATGGCTTCCTCTTTTTAAGCTAAAAGATATTTCGCAGTCGATAGGTTTTTTTCTATCGCAAAGATCGCCATTTTCTATTTCCGACAGATAACTGGGATTGTAGGCCAAGGAGGAATTTTCGCGGAGCCATTTCCCAAGCTCTTGTTTGGGAAGCTTGTATTCCTTTCGGTCTATCAAGAGAACTATATCTGAAGCTTTGTTTTCCAAAAAAGACGGCGAAAAAAGTCCCAGATCGATTTCCGAAGCTAGCGCCGGAGTGGCACTTACCAAGAACAAAACCAAAACCGTCAGGTATCTTATAATTCCCATGATTTCAGAATATAGCAAAATAGACATAAAATCAATATTTTACGAACTACGTGTTTTACGAAATACGAAAAAAGCGAAATACGAAAAGATACGGATTTTTTTAGGTTTCAAATAAATAAAAAAGACGCGATAATTTTTTCTCGTGCCTTTTTTATTTTTCGTATTTCGCTTTTTTCGTATTTCGTAATGAACTAGAATCCCCGCACCTGGATTTTTTTGGTTTTGTTGGTTTCGGCTTTAGGCATGCGGATGGTCAGAATGCCGTTTTTCATGGAAGCTTCGATTTTTTCCGCCAAAACGTCAATCGGCAAAATCACCGAGCGGGAAAAGGTTCCCCAGTAACATTCCTGGTAATAATAATTATCAGCGGAAACTTCTTCGTCTTGTTTCCTCTCGCCGCGGATAGTGAGCATATCATTGTTGATGCTGACATCCAAATCTTCCGGCTTGACTCCGGCGATAGTCGACTTTATGACGATATCGTTATCGGTTTGATAGACGTCAATAGTTAGTTGCCCTTCAGAGTCTTGCGAAGATGAGAAGTCCCGTTCCCGCGTATGTTCGCGCGGAGCGGCCACGTTGGTTATTGTTTCAACTTCTTCTTCATAGAAGCTTTCCCGTGGGCTGGAAGCTACTTCCGCCCGGTATCCATTGTCGTCTTCAATCTGTCTGGCGCCGGTAAGCTTTTCAAAAAAAGATTTTTTAACTTGGGTCATATGTTTTTGGCTTTTTATTGTTTAATTTCACGATTAAATTATAGCCGATGTTTTCGATTTGGGCAAGCGGCCGGCCGGCGCGGTGTTTTTCAGAAAAAGTAAACAATCAATAAATTATAAGCCAAATGCAGGATAATTGCCGGAATAGCGGATATAAATGTCGGAAACTTTCTGATGTGAAAAGTATTTAATAAGATAAAACCTGTTAAGAGCGCGGTTGCCAGGTGTATAAATATTCCTCCTAAGGCATAATAAAAGAACAGTTCCGGCAGGGGTTTGTTGAAAGCATTTAACAATAGCTCGATCAGAGCGAAGCCCAGCCCTATTAAGGCGATTTTTGTAAAATAAGTTTTGTCGGTAGCAGCGTTTTCTTCACGGGTTTTTTTTATAAAGAGTGATTTGAGAAATTCCTCAAAAGTTGCCGGTACGGCGCAGGCTAGAAGAGTTTCATATTGCGGCAAATAAGCTGTGGCAGAATTCGCAATGGCAAAAAATAAAGACTCTGCAACCAAGGCGCCTGCGGCGGCGATGACTCCCCAGAAAAAATATTTTGCCATAGTTTTTTTATTCTAATTTTAGGTTGGCGTCGGCTTCCAAGGATTGCCAATTGTTTTTCAATAGTTCTTTATTTTTTATTGATTTGTAGCGGTAATACCCGGCGGCGGCGATCATAGCGGCGTTGTCGAGGGAGTATTTAGTATCTAGTATTTGGTATGTAGTACTATTAGGCAGCTCTTTTCCTATGGCGGATCCAAGCTGTTTTCGCAATTCCGTGTTGGCGGAAACTCCGCCGGCTAGCATAATGGTTTGAGGGTGGTGTTTTTTTGCAGCGCGGATCGTTTTGGATATCAGAACATCGATTACGGCCTGCTGAAACTCGCGGCATAATTCCGAAATGTAGTCTTTGTTCTTCAACAAGTCGGGATGCTTTTTCGTTTCATACAAAACAGCCGTTTTTAAGCCGGAAAATGAAAAATCAAAATTGTCCGATTTTATCATCGGCCTGGGCAGAGAAATTTTGAATGGATTCGACAAGCTCACCACAAGCTTTGAATTTTGAATTTTGAAATTATTTGGAAATTGGGATTTGGAAATTGGAAATTCCATTGCCCGTAGGGCAATGGCAGGTCCTCCGGGGTAGCCTAAATCGAGAATGCGCGCCACTTTGTCGAAAGCCTCGCCGGCGGCGTCGTCCAAAGTTTGTCCGACAATCTCATAATCCAGATGTTTTTTCATCAGCACCAGCTGGGTATGCCCGCCAGAAACCACGAGACAAAGGATAGGGAATTTAATGTTAGGGTTTTGGAAATTTAGTTCGCAGATCCCAGTTTGTTTTGAATTTTGTAATTTTGTACCTTGGTTTTTTTTGGGATTTGGGATTTTGGATTTGGTGCTTACGCGAATTTTATCGAAGATAAAATTCGCGTAGATGTGCCCTTCAATGTGGTGGATGCCGATCAAAGGTTTTTTCCAGAGATATGCAAGTGTTTTGGCGGCGTTCGTTCCTATGAGAAGCGCCGGAATCAGTCCCGGCCCCTGGGTAACAGCAATCAAGTCGATGTCCTTTGAGCAGAGTTTAGCTCTGCTCAAGGATTTTTTGACTACCGGAACGATATTTTTTAGATGTTCCCGTGCAGCCAGGTTAGGCACTACGCCGCCCCAACGGGAATGGAGTTTTATCTGGGAATATACGACGTTCGATAAAACTTCGACGGTTTTGCCGTCGGCTTTAATTATGGCGGAAGCTGTTTCGTCGCAGGATGTTTCAATGGCTAAAATTATCATGAAGTTACTTGGACAGACCTCCGAGGTCTGCTTCGCAGACCTCGGAGGTCAACTGATTGAATCATGTTTTAACTATAACGGAAGCGGCTGGCAATTGCAAAAATATTAAGTTTTGTTAATCTTATTTAACATCCTTTTTCTTTTGTTAGAAACAATAATTGGCGAAAATGTCATTGAAAATTGACTAATTTCTCCTGCCATTTTATAATTAAGCATACTAAATTTTTGAAATATAATGCTTCAAGTGAAGTAATAAACGATGGCTTTGGAAAAGAGGAAAATAGAACCAGCCGGCGCTTACGAACTGGACGAAACGGAGAAAATCTCCGATAATGATTTGGCGAGAGTTGTCAGAGAAGGGGACAGCGAAAGATACGGCGAAATTATCGAAAGATACCAAGGGAAGCTGTTTGCTTACCTATACCGTCTGATTGGAAACAGGGAAGAAGCCCAGGATTTACTCCAGGACGTCTTTATTAAGGTCTATAGAAATCTGCGAGGATACGACGCCGACCGGAAGTTTTCTTCCTGGATATATCGAATCGCTCACAACGAAGCGGTCAATCACATCAAGCGGAAATCTTTGAAGCGGTTTGTCTCTTGGGAAAGCGTGGTTTCCACCAAGGACAAATTGGAATCTTCTTCAAACGAGGAAGGGGCGCAGGATGCTTGGGTGCGTAAGGAAATCAGCCAGGAAGTGAACGCCGCCATTGACAAGTTGCCGGCTAAATATAAACAGGTTTTGCTTCTCCGGTATTATTCCGATAATTCTTACGAGGAAATCAGCGAGATTTTGGGACGCCCCGTCAACACCGTCGGGACGCTCATTAACCGGGCAAAAAGAAAATTGGCGGAAGAATTAGAAAGTTTAAAAAAGGATATACAGTCCTAGTCAAATGGAAAATAATGAAAGGCCCTTGAAGGATCTTGATTTAAAAAACAAGATTCTGGGAAAAATCAGAAAAAAAGAAATAGAGATGGACAGCCAGAGAGTGTGCTTGACGAAAGAATGTTTGAAAAAAAACGCCTGGATTATAGTCCTTGTTTTACTGGCGATCATTGCCTTGTATTTTCTGGTGAGGGCGTAGAAGGGAAGTTTGATTTTTTTTGGAGCTTGTGATAGGATTATTTTGTGAAAATACGGTGTGCCTGATAAGCACACTGTTTATTACTGTTTTTCTGGCCCCATCGTCTATCGGTTAGGACGTCAGGTTTTCATCCTGGAAAGAGGGGTTCGACTCCCCTTGGGGCTACGATTAAAATCCTTAAGCTTAGCTTAAGGATTTTAAGGTTATGGAGTAAGGAAACTCAAAAATGGATATTGGTAAACTGGAGAAAATACTTCAGGAAGACGGGCAGCCGAAATTCAGGTTGGCTCAGATCAAAAAAGCCGTTTTTCAAGACGGCGTTTCGAGTTTCCAGGAAATTTCCACCGTGCCCAAAGGCTTGCGCGGGTTTTTGGAAAAAAATATGGATATTTTGCCTTTCAGCCTGGAAGAAATAAAACTTTCTAAAGATAAACTTTCCGCCAAGGCGCTTTTGAAACTTCAGGACGGAAATTTTACGGAAACGGTTTTGATGCCCGGCAGTAGCGGGGCGTTTACGGTTTGTGTTTCTTCGCAAATCGGTTGTCCTTTGGGTTGCGCTTTTTGCGCTACCGGAAAAGGGGGTTTTGAAAGAAATCTGACGAGCGAAGAAATTACCGGCCAGGTTTTGTTTTGGCGACAGTATCTCAAAAAAAATGGAGGCAATATTTCTAACATCGTTTTTATGGGGATGGGAGAGCCATTTTTGAATTGGGAGAATGTCAAAAAGAGTTTGCGGGAGTTAACCGACCCTGGTTTGTTCGGTTTCGGCTCTCGCTCAATTTCCGTTTCCACCGCTGGGGTGTCGGATGGCATTTCAAAACTGGCGAAAGAGTTTCCGCAGGTCAACTTGGCGGTGTCGCTTCATTTTGCTGATGATGGCAGGCGGGGTGAATTTATGCCAATTAACAAAAAGTTTAATTTGACCACACTTCGGGAAAATCTCCATCGATATCTCTTGAAAACGCGGCGCAAGGTTATGTTGGAATATATTATGCTCGCGGGCGAAAACGATTCCTTGACGGATGCTAAAAAACTTGTTGAATATGTCAAATCAATCGGGCGCTTGCAGTTGCTTCATGTAAATTTGATTTCATATAACCGTACTTTAGGAGAATTTTCCGGCTCATCTGTCAAAACAATTTCCCAGTTTAAAGAATATCTCTTAAAAAATGGTATAAGCGCGACTGTGCGAAAAAGTTTGGGGGCGGATATTTCCGGCGCTTGCGGACAGTTGGCGGGAAAGAGGGTTATAGGATAAAATATTCTTATGGAACCCCGTTAGAAATCCAAGCTGAAAAAGCTTGAAGCGGGGAATGGATAACTGGAATATTAAGAATTAATTTCTAACGGGGTGGAACAAACAGGGCAATATATATTTGAATTTTTACGAAGCTACGGGTATTTTGTGATGTTGCCGCTAATGATTATCGAAGGACCGGTGGTGACGATTATCGCGGCGATGCTGGCGTCTCTGGGGGCGTTCAATGTTTTTGTCGTGCTGATTCTTTCAATTATCGGCGATATGGCCGGGGACGTTATTTTATACGGCTTGGGATATCGTTACGGGTTGGGTTTTGTGCGGCGGGTGGGAAAATATATGGGTATTACGGAGAAGTTGGTCGCGCGGATGGAAAAATATTTCGCGCGTCACGGCGGCAAAACAATTTTCGCCGTCAAATCCACCACCGGGCTTTGCTGGGCGGCGTTTACGGCGGCGGGAATTGTGAAAATGGATTTCAAAAAATTCCTGAAGTATTCTTTTTTAGGTGGCATCGTCTGGAGCAGTTTTCTCGTGGCGATGGGATATTTCTACGGCTATTTGTGGCGAGAGATTAAACAATATATCGAATCGATCGGCTGGATAATTTCAGTATTGGCTGTTGCCACTTTCGTCGCGATCACTTTGTATAAAAATTGGCGAGCCAAAAAAATGCTTGAGGAAAAAGACAAATAAATCTGTCTGGTTTGCGTTTGCATTGAAAAGCTCGGAATTGTTCCGGCTTTTTTATTTGCTTAAAACCCAAAACGTGCCTAAAATATAGCTTATGGCTAATAAAATCAAGAAAATTCTAAAAACCGCCAAATCCGTGCTCTTTGCCGACCCGAAGCGGTTGTATGAAAAAGAGCGGGATTTAATCAATAAGCCTTTCTATTTTCAAGGAACCAACGGCAAGGCGGTTCTTTTGGTGCATGGTTGGACTTCTGTGCCTTATGAAGTGCGGCGTTTGGGGCAATATCTCAATGAAAACGGCTATACCGCTCACGGGCCGATGCTTTCCGGGCATGGGACGATTCCAAGTGATTTGGAACGCGTGGATTGGAAAGACTGGCTTAGGGACATTACGCAATCTTATGAAGAGCTGAAAAAAAACCACAGCAAGGTGTATATAGCCGGAACGTCCATCGGGGCGTGTCTGGCGGTGATCTTGGCAAAGAACAAGGCGGATGTGGCCGGGCTGGTTTTGATGGCAATGCCGTACAAAATCAGGTTTGAACGCATCGCGCTAGCATTGGCGAAGTTTATCAATTATTTCAAAAGATATAATCAAAAATATTATCCGCCGACATTCGGAGCCAGAACGACAATTACCCGGCTTATCGCGTACCAATCCTATCCGATTCAGTCGGCGCTGGAGACTTTTGAGTTGGTGAAGGTTTGCCGAAAGGAGTTGCCCAAGGCCGTCCAGCCATGCTTTATCATCCAATCACTGAGCGATCACGTAGTGGCGAAAAAAAGCCTGGAGATAATTTATGGAAAGATTGGCTCAAAAGTCAAAAAGAAAAAATACATCCGTCGGGCGTATCATACTTTTATATCGGATATTAAGAATGAAGAGGTGTTTGAGGATATTTTAAACTTTATCAATGAGAATTGATAAAGAATTTCTAATTCACCTAATTTCTAATTCACCTAATAAAAATTAAAATAACCAAAGGTCAAATAAAATTTCTAATGCTAAATTCTAAAATTATTTTTTATTTAGCTCCGGATGCTCTATTTCGTTATTTTGAATTCTTGAATTTTATTAGGTGAATTAGGTAATTAGACAATTAGGTGAATTTTTAATATGAATATTGCTATTTTCACCAACAACTATCTTCCCAACCCTTACGGCGTTTCGATGTCGATTGAGACATTTAGAAAGGAGTTTGAAAAGCGGGGACATGCCGTTTTTATTTTTGCCCCGCGATTTCCCGGATATGTCGACAAGAATCCCAATGTTTTTCGTTATCCGGCGTGGGATATTAAATTTAAGATAAGGTTCCCTTTGGCGATTCCGTATTCTTGGCGAATCGGAAGAAAATTAAAAAAGCTTAAAATAGACATCATCCATTCCCAGCATCCAAATCTTTTAGGATCAGCGGCGGCGCGCTGGGCGAAGAAGAAAAAAATTCCCTTGATTTTTACTTGGCACACGCTTTATGATCAGTACGCTCATTTTGTTCCCTTTCTTCCGCCAAAATTGGCGGCGAATTATATAATCAAAAAAGCCGCGCGCTATGCCAACCGGGCGGACGCGGTGGTGGTGCCGACGGACTCCATTATTCCAATCCTTAGGAAATGGGGCGTAACCAACAAAAATATAATCCCAGTGGCGACTGGAATAGTAGAAAAAGAGTTTCAGGGCGCGGACAGGAATATAATCAGAAAAAAATATAATATAGCCGACAATGAAATACTCTTGCTTTTGGTTTCGCGCTTGACGAGCGAGAAGAATGTTGAGTTTGTGATGCGGGCATGTAGAGACGCGATTAGTCGCGTCTCTACGGAATACAAAGGAATCAAATTTCTAATTTCCGGAGGAGGGGACTTGGTTCCAAAACTTAAAGAATACGTTAAAAAGCATAATTTACAAGACAAAATTATAATTACAGGCATAGTGGAAAGAAAAGATTTGAAGAATTACTATGCCGCCGCTGATATTTTTGTTTACGGTTCAAAATCGGAAACGCAGGGGATGGTCGTTTCCGAAGCGATGTATACAGGATTGCCGATCGTGGCGGTCAACGCTACGGGAACAAGAAGTTTGGTTCTGAACAAAGGCAACGGTTTTTTAGTTAAAGAAGACGGGAAAGAATTTTCCGAAGCGGTGGAAAAATTAATAAACGACAAAGAGTTAAGGAACAAATTCAGCGAAACTTCCAAAAGAATCGCCCGAACGCGGTTTACTTCGGGCGTTTGCGCGGAGAAGATGCTGGAAGTATATAAAGGCTATTCCAAATGAATCTTCTCCGAAAACTTTCGTAGGGCATCCTTGAGGAGAGGGTGCTTTTTTAATTGGGGATCAGCTTGCAAAATCGCGGCGGCTTCCTCGCGGGCGAATTTGATAAGCTTAACATTCGACAGATTTTCCATAGTGATGTCGGGCAAGCCCGATTGCAAAGTGCCGAAAAATTGTCCCGGACCGCGCAGTTTCAGGTCTTCCTCGGCGATGCGGAAACCATTATTGGTTTCTTCCAGGATTTTTAGACGCTTGGGAATGCCACGATTGGTTAGGGGGTCAGGTACCTTTTTTCCGGTTTGGTCGGCTTGGCGAAAAAAGGTACCTGACCCCTTCTTGCCACCCGTAAATAGAAAACAATACGACTGATGTTCTCCCCGTCCGACTCGGCCGCGGAACTGGTGAAGTTGGGAAAGTCCGAAACGCTCGGCGTTTTCAATGATCATCACGGTAGCATTGGGAACGTCGATGCCGACCTCCACCACCGAAGTGGAAACTAGAATATTATACTTTCCATTCTTGAAATCTCGCATAGTTTCTTCTTTTTCTTTCGGTTTCAATTTTCCGTGCATCAGTCCGAGCTTAAATTCGGGGAATATTTTTTCGGATAATCGCTTGTGTTCTTCGGTGGCGGCTTTTACTTCCGTCATTTTTTCCGATTCGATGACCAGGGGGAAAATCACGAAGGCTTGCCGGCCTTTTTTTAGCTCGCTCCTGACAAACTCGTAGGCTTTATTTTGCCCGCTCGGCGCGATGGCTTTGGTAATGATTGGTTTTCTATTTTTTGGCATTTCATCCAGAATTGACAAGTCTAAACTGCCGAAATAGGCGATAGAGAGAGTTCGGGGAATGGGCGTGGCGGTCATCGTCAGTAAGTTTGGGACGGTCTTTTTGTCTCCATCATCGATGTTCATCGTTTCGCTTTGCAAGGCGGATCTTTGAGCGACGCCGAAACGGTGCTGTTCGTCGATAACCACCAGAGCCAAATTTTTGAATTTGACGTCTTTTTGTATCAACGCGTGAGTCCCGATGATTAAATTGATATCTCCATCGGATATTCTTTTAAGCAATTCTTTTCTTCCGTCATTCTGAGTTCCGCTTTTGCGGAACGAAGAATCTGCTATGTGTTTAGATAATTTTTTGCTGTTATCGGTAAATTTTGCATAGTTGCTGGCAGATCCTTCGCTTGGCTTTTGGCCAAGCTCAGGATGACGGATTACTTTGTACGAATTTGTGAGCAACGCAACGCTAAAATCATAATTCCCAAACAATTCGCAAAAGCTTTCAAAATGCTGCTTGGCCAGCACTTCTGTCGGAGCCATAATGGCCGTTTGATACCCGGCGGAAATAGTTTGCAAGGCGGCGATAGCGCCGACAACTGTTTTTCCCGCGCCGACATCGCCGTTAAGAAGCCGGTTCATGGGGTGGGATCTTTCCAAATCTTTCAATATTTCAAAAGAAGCTTTCCTTTGCGCGTCAGTCAATTTGAACGGCAAGCTTTTCACAAAGTTCCCAACTAATGTTTCATCAAATTTGATATCCGGCGAATTTTTCTTTCCCCAGTCTCTTTTAACTTGCAAGGCTTTAAGTTGGACCAAAAACATTTCCTGAAAAGCCATTCTTTTCTGAGAGAGAAGCAGACTATTGTTTGAATCGGGAAAGTGTATTTGGGCAAGGGCGGCGTAAATATCGGGCAGGTGATATTTTTTTCGGATATCTTCTGGCAAAACATCTTCCATCTGTCGGGCAAGTGGCAAAAGAGTTTTCATCTGCCAGCGGATCCATTTGGAAGTGATGCCGGCGGTTTCGGGATAAACCGGCACCAGCCGTCCCGTGTTGGTGGCATCGCGGCTGGATTTTTCCCAGGCGGGATTGCTCATGGAATAGGTCCCGTCGTCAAGAGACAGTTTTCCAGAGAGCCTTATTTTTGATCCTTGGGATAAACTTTCCAAAATATACGGTTGGTTGAACCAGACGGCTTTCAGCAGCGTATTATTTTCGTCCTCCATAATTATTTCCGTGATCGTCATTCTCCTTGAGCGCGCCCGAAAGCTTTTGGCTTTTGTTATTTTCCCCTCGACGGTTACGGCTTTGTCGAGATGGCTTTCAGACAGCAAAACAGTTTGGGAAAAATCGTCGTAACGGAAGGGAAAGTACAACAAAAAATCCCGTACGGTAACGAGCTTCATTTTCTCCAGGGTTTTGGCGTATTTGGGAGTGATCCGAGAAATATCTTTGAGAAGAGTGTCAAGATTGACCATACGGTCAGTAGTTTATTTATTTGTGTCCCCAAGAGGATTTGAACCTCTGACCTTCAGCTCCGGAAGCTGACGCTCTATCCAGCTGAGCTATGGAGACAGTTTGTGCCCTCGGGAGGAATTTCACCCCGTCACTTATTGTGTCCTTAGCAGGAATCGAACCTGCGACCTTCTGGACCGCAACCAGACGCTCTATCCACTGAGCTATAAGGACAATATAAGTGACGGGGCGTGCCTCCGACCTCCCCGATAGCAACTAGACGCTCTATCCACTGAGCTACGAGAACAATTATATTTTAAGTGTTAAGTAACCAGTTACTTAACACTTTTTTCTGCGGAAAGGGAGGGATTCGAACCCTCGATACGGTTTTACCCGTATAACAGGTTAGCAACCTGCCGCTTTCGGCCACTCAGCCACCTTTCCAAATAATATTAAATTCTGGCGGAAGCGGAAGGATTCGAACCTTCGGTGGGTTGCCCCACAATGGTTTTCAAGACCATCCGTTTAAACCGCTCACGCACGCTTCCCTTTTTATTATACAATTATTCAACCTTATCAGCAAAAAGGGCTTTTGTAAACCCGCGCGCTGTGGTATAGTTGAGGAAGAAAAATGTATATAGAAAACGAGCAAGACAAAAAAGAAAGGGAGCGCCAGAGGGAGATGGGAAATTTTTATCGGGAAAGAAATCTGCCGGAAGGCGACGAAACGCTGGAAGCGCCGGAAGATTTTTTGATTTCCGCTCATTCCGGGGACGTGCTGGCGCATTGGCGCGCGCCGGAGTTTGAAGCTTTTGAGCGCGATCGAAAATGGTATTTGGTTGTAACGCTGGCGCTGGCGGCTATAGTCGGCTATGCCGTTTTCACCAACAGTCCGGTTATGGCCATCACTTTTATTTTGATCGGAGTTTTGGGTTATATCCAAATTCACAAGGAGCCGCGCGTTTTGGATTTTATGGTAACGCCCGATGGCATAACGGTCGGCCGGGAGATGTATGATTTCAAAAATTTGGAGTCATTCTGGATATTTTATGAGCCGGAAGGTGTCAAAGCTATCAGCCTTAATACCAGAGGGCAGCTCATCCCCTATATTCATATTCCTTTGGGCGAAGAGGATCCGGCGCGTATCCGGGAAATTCTGTTGGATTTTCTTCCTGAGGAAGAAAAGGAGCCGGGTCTCATCGAAACAGCCGACCGGCTTTTGCGTCTCTAGCAATATTTGTTTGGTTTCGGATGTATCAGTAGCAGTAAAGCTGTTATTTTTTTTTATGTTCAAAAAAATTGTTTTATGGGTATTTTTTGTTTCGGCTGTTCTTGCGGCGACTTATTTTTGGGATAAAAACAAAAATATCACGGATAACCAAGACGCGGGAATATCGGGAATTGTAATTCAAGATAGCGAGAGTAATTTTTTGGCCGGAACCTCCAATGAAGCATCGGGGGCATTTTCTCAAAAAGAACTGATTGTGCCGGACAAATACAAAGCCGGCGCTTTCGCGGTTTCGCGGAAGTTAAATTTACCGGATGGCGTCACAGTTAGTGTTTTCGCGGCCGGGTTGGGAAGCGCGCGGGCGATGGCTTTTTCCGGTGAGGGAAATATTTTTGTAACCGATTTAAGCGGAAAGGTTTTGCTTCTTCGCGACGCGGACAAGGACGGCGCGGCGGAAGAAATCATCACAGTCGATCAAAATCTCCAAAATCCGCACGGAGTGGAACTTTTTGAAAACAATCTTTATGTCGGCGAGGAGCATCAAGTCGTCGCCTATAGAAATATCAACGAAGAAGGAAAATATCAAAGTAAAGAAATTCTAATTACTAATCTTCCCAGCGGCGCTGGTCATGCCACCCGGACGGTGAAAATCGGACCGGACAGGAAAATTTATGTTCATGTCGGTTCCAGTTGCAACGTTTGTGAAGAAACGGACGAGCGGCGGGCAACTATTTTGAGGTATAATTTGGACGGGAGTTTTGACAGGATTATCGGCGCGGGTCTTCGCAACACCGTCGGGTTTACTTTTAAAAATACTTCCACCGGTTTTGAACTTTGGGCGGTGGATAACGGGCGCGATCGGATTGGAGACAACATTCCGCCGGAAGAAGCCAATCTGGTGTACGTTTCCGGTCAGGAAGAAACAAAAAATTTCGGCTGGCCGTATTGCTATGGTCGGGGAATAGCCAATCCGGAGTATCCCGGCCGCGCGGATTATTGCCAAAACCAGACCGAGTTTCCGCGTTATGAAATGCAAGCGCACAGCGCTCCGTTGGGAGTTGCTTTTGCTCCGGATAATTTTTCCAAGGAATTGTCCGGCGATATGATAATTTCTTTTCACGGTTCTTGGAATCGCAGCGAGCCGACGGGATATAAAGTTGTGCGGATCGACCCGGATGGTTCGGGGGGCCAGGCGGAGGATTTTATCACCGGCTGGCGGGACGCCAACGGACAGGTTTGGGGACGGCCGGTGGACGTGAAGTTTTCCGCGGAAGGGGATTTGTTTATCAGCGACGATTTGGCGGGAGCGGTTTACAGGATAAGAAGTAAGAAGTAAGAAATGTTTTATCCCTGTCGGAGTCTCCTGAAAGGGACTCCGACAAACGCAGCGAGCCGGAGTCCTCTTCGAGAGACTCCGGCGGGGAAAAGGAAGACCTCCGAGGTCTGCAGCTGCAGACCTCGGAGGTCGCATGTTTTTTCATGGTCTAGACGGGGTTGAAGAAGCGTTTTTTTGGTGGTAAGATGAGGGGGTATGGAAAACATAAAGAAAAATAAAATCAGTGGCATTGAAGTTATCGCGCGCGGGATAATCCTTAACGACGGGAAAATTCTGCTTTGCAAAGTAAAAACCAAAGACAACTGGTTTTTTCCGGGCGGGCACTTGGAAGCGGGAGAAACCGTGAGAGAAGCGCTCAAGCGCGAACTTGTCGAAGAAATCAACGTCGAGGCGGTAAGCGCGGAGTTTATCGGCATAAATGAAAACAAGTTTTTTTTCGAAGGAGAAGAACATCAGGAGATTAATGTTATGTTTAAAACAGAAATAAAAGATTGTGAAGTGAAGTGCTGCGAGGATCATCTGGAATTTTCTTGGTTTGATTTGAATAATTTAGAAGGTATGCTAATATTGCCGGAAGGCCTAAAAAGAGCGGTTCTGGACTGGATAAAAGACAAAAAGATTTTTTATTGCGAGCAGTAGGGCGGGCCCGCGGCATTTGCCAGTGAAGTATGGAGCAATTATGTTTTTAGGATTATTATAGCTAACGATTTGCTGTTTTCTTGCATAGGCTTATTAGCAAATGCGGCAGGCGGGCCCGCGGCATTTTCCAGTGAAGTATGGAGCAATTATGTTTTTAGGATTATTATAGCTAACGATTTGCTGTTTTCTTGCATAGGCTTATTAGCAAATGCGGCAGGCGGGCCCGCGGCATTTTCCAGTTATATAAAAAGCAAGTGCTCTTCGATTTAGTATGGTGAGAATCGTAAGAGTAATGGCAAGCAAGATAGTTAGAAAATGTAGCAGGCGGGCTGTGGTATAGTGGTATTATGCACGATGCGCCCCGTACCACTTTTACCGGAGCATAGTATACCGGTAGTACGCACGATTCGGGTTCGTGTAGACTGGGTTCGATTCCCAGTGCTCCGACAGAAAAGTGGTACGGGGTGAAGGTTCGTGTAATTCGAGCTTGCCCCGCACCATTTCTTGAGGCGGTTTTACGTGATAGTGAAAAAAGTGAGGCGAAGCCGCTTCGCTCCAGCATAAACGTAATCGTAAAATTACCTATGGAAATGGTGCTGGGGTAAAATTCTCGGCAGCCCGACACTAATGAATAAGTTTCCTAACATCGAATGATGTTAGGAATGTTCGGGCTGTAGTATACCGGCAGTACCCGCCCGCCTGGCTTGCCGGGATGTAGTATAGTGGTAGTACGCGTCCATGGGGTGGATGTAGTCCGAGTTCGATTCTCGGCATCCCGACAGGCCAGGCAAGCGGGCGCGGCGCGTCCATGGGGTGGATGTAGACTGGGTTCGATTCCCAGCAGCCCGACTAAATTTATTTTTTCTTCTCTGCCTCCTGTCTCGCGATTACGGTGGCGAGGACTTTTTTGGCGCCGGCGAGTTTCAGTATCTTGCCGCATTCGAATAGAGTCGAGCCGGTGGTGCAGATGTCGTCGATGAGGAGAATGGTTTTTCCCTCAAAAACGACTCGAATTTTCGAATGAGCACCCGAATGATTCGGGTGCTTCAAATAGTTCAAAGAAAAGGCGTTAGCGATATTAGTTTTTCGTTCGGCGTAATTTTTGATTTTCATCTGAGGTACGGTGTATCTTTTGCGTATCAAAAGGTTTGGGCAAGCCGGAATAGCGAATCCCGGAGTCAGATTTTGGGAAACATAATTCGCCAGAAGTTCGGCCTGATTGAAACCGCGCCAGCGGAGGCGGCGCGGGTGAAGCGGGACGGGAACAATCAGATCGGGTATGGGCAGATTATTTTTGAGAATGGCGGCGATGAGAATTTTTCCCAGAGGGATATGGATATTTGAAACAAAGTTGTATTTAAAAAGATGCACCAGGCGGGAGATATTTCCAACGTTGTAACTGGTTGAAGATATCAGGCCGTCCAACGGCAAAGTTTTATTTTTTCCGAGAAAAATATTTTTGCAAGTAGGGCAGACCTCTCCGCGTTCGGTGGTGTTTTTTTCGCAATACGGACAAACTTGGGAAGACAGGGTTTCTATCTTGTCAAGGCAACTGTCGCAAAGCCAAATACCTTCTTTTTGGCAAGAAACGCAACTGATAGGAAAAAGAGTGTCCAATATGAATGTTTTTGTTTTTTCAAACACGTATGGATAAATCCAAAATACAAAATTACAAATCCCAAATAAATTCAAAATTCAAACGTTCAAAATCCAAAATAGTTTTTAGGAAATTTTCGAATTTTGTGTTTTGGTTATTGTGATTTGTTTGGAATTTGTAATTTTGTATTTGGTGCTTGTAATTTTTTATTTTAATTTCAGTTTACTATTTACGACTTCCGCGGTTATTTTATTTTTCTTGACTTTATCGTAGATGATCATTTCCGCGATCGGGTGTTCCAAAATGTCTTGGATGTTTTTACGGATGAGGCGGGCGCCGTGGCGCGGAGAAAAGCTTTTTCGGGCGATAAATCCCGCCAAGTTTTTCTTGAAAACAAAGTCGATATTTTGTTTGGCAAGATTTATTTTCAAGCAGTTTATTTCCAGCCAAGCAATTTCACGAAGTTCTTTTTCTTTGAGAACGTTGAAAGTTAAAACATTGTCCAGACGGTTGAGGATCTCAGGTTTGATTCTTTTCTCCAGTTCTTTCAAGATTTTTTCTTTGGTTGCGGCGGAGTTTTCGACGAAACCGTCTTCTGATTTTGAGCCGAAACCCATTCGAGATGAGAGAGAAAATTCCTCTGTTCCGATATTGCCGGTGAGGATTATGATGGAATTTCTGAAACTAGCCCTTAATCCTTCGGCGTCGGTCAAAATTCCGTCTTCCAGAATTTGGAGCAAGATATTCATTACGTCCGGGTGGGCTTTTTCTATCTCATCAAAAAGCACCACGCAGTAGGGATTTTTGCGGACTTTTTCCGTGAGGCGCCCGCCTTCGCCGTAGCCCACGTAGCCAGCGGGAGAACCGATGAGGGAAGAAATGCTGTGGCGTTCGGAAAGTTCGCTCATATCAATCCTGATGAAAGAATTGGGATGAGAAAAAAATTCTTCCGCCAGAATCCGGGCAGTCAGGGTTTTTCCGACTCCGGTGGGACCTAAAAACAGGAAGGAGCCGATGGGGCGGTTAGGGTTCAAAATGCCGGATTGCGAACGCAAGAGCGCGGCGCTAAGCTTTTTTACGGCTTCTTCTTGCCCAATTATTTTTGATGACAGGATGGCGGCAATATCCCTTATCCGGCCCCTTTTCTCTCCGGATAGTTTTTCAGCGGGGATCCCGGAGATATTGGAGATTGTTCTTATGATATCTCTGCCTGTTATTTTCATAAGACAGTTTTTTTTCGAAGCGATTTGCTGCTTTCGCAAGTCAATCAATTTTTTTTCCAACGCTTTTTCCTCTTCCCGGATCTGAATGGCCTCTTCATAAACCTCCCCTGATATCAAATTCTCTTTGAGGGCGAGCAGGCCGGACTTTTTTCGTTCAAGGGTGTCGATCTCGGCGTCTAAACAAGAAATTTTTTGGCGGCAACGCGCGAAAGATGCGGCTTCATCCAAGACATCAATAGCTTTGTCGGGAAGACATCGGTTTGTTATATAACGGTGGCTAAGTTCCACCGTCAAAGAAAGCGCTTCTTCGGAGATGGCAACGTTATGAAAATTTTCATAATTATCTTTAATGCCCAAAAGCATTCTCTTGGTTTCTTCAATTGTTGGCTCTTTGATGTTCACCGGCTGAAATCTTCTTTCGAGAGCGCCGTCCCGCTCCATATGCCTTTTATACTCCTCGGGAGTTGTAGCTCCGATTATCTGGAATTCTCCCCTGGCTAGCGCTGGTTTTATAATGTTGGCCATATCCAATCCGCCGGGAATATTTCCGGTTCCTACTATGGTGTGGACTTCATCTATGAAAAGAATAATGTTCCCATCGCTGGAAGCTTCCGCGATTATGTTTTTAAGGCGCGATTCGAATTCTCCGCGGAATCCCGCACCGGCGACGAGCGAGGCGGTGTCTAGCGCCATAATTTTTTTTCCCAAAAGAAAAGCTGGCGCCGCGTTTTCATTTATCATGCGCGCCAGAATCGAAACTAGAGCTGTCTTGCCCACTCCCGGCCGGCCGATAAGCAGGGGGTTATTTTTATTTTTTCTGCCAAGAATGCTGACCATTCTTCCAATTTCTGTTTCTCTTCCGACGGCGGTATCTTCTTTCTTTTGAACTTCTTTATTCAAATCGACGCAAAATTGACCGATAAAAGTTTTTTTGTTTGGCAAGTTTTTTAGTTTTTTCCCGGGGAAGACCAAATCGGGGAAGTCGGATTCGGTGAATGAGTCCGGAGGGAGAGATGGAAGAATAAATCTGGAAAGAAGAGCTTCCCCGATCGCTGCCAACATGGCAGTTTCCGGAAAGCCGCTTGATTTTTTTTCTATCTTTAAATTGATTTCAGAAATTTTTTCAGGATGTCCAAAGTTGGCTTGGGATATGATTTTCTTCACTTCCTCATTTTTTGAATTCAAAAGAGAATAAACCAGATGCTCCGTTCCGACGTAAGCGTATCCCAGCCTTTTGGCTATAGAAAAAGCGCTGGCGAAAGATTCCTCCAATTTTTTTGATATGGACATACCATGGCTCTTTGATATTGGAACTCCCCTTTTAGTCGGCTTTAAAAGGGGGGAGAAATATTTTTTTCTTACTCCCAAATCATTGAGAATAGTTGAACCCATACTTCCTTTTTCTGATAAAATTGAGAACAATAAATGGACAGGCTCTATTTCTCTCGAATTGGTTCTTCGCGCCAAATCAGCCGCTTTCAGAAGCGATTTTTTGGCGCGAGCAGTTAGCTTGCGTCCGTCCTTAGAAAAAAAAGATAATTTTTTGGAGTGGTTCATCGGTTTTTTAAAGTGTATTTTTTTAAGACGGATATGTCAAGTTGATGAAAATAAAGGAGGGGGCGCTGTGGATAAGTTCTGATGTAGTTGCTTTTAAAGAATTATGCTACAATAACCAACGTAAGGAAAAAAATAAATATAAAAACGGGAAAAATTAGAAAATGTTTAGTTTTGACTTTGGAAAAAATATATTTTTCGGCTTGGACATTGGGACGTCGGCGATAAAGGCGGTGGAATTGGAACTGGTTAACGGGAAACCTTTTCTTTCAAATTACGCCTGGATGCCTTCGGATAATTTGCAAAAAAAAAGTGGCGCCGAATTGGTTGATTTGGATTTAGATCTCCCTCGATTATTAAAAAGGATTATTAAAGAAGCGAAATTCAGAGGAAAGGACGCTTATGTTTCCATTCCCGCTTCCGCTGGACTTATTACCCTGATTGATTTTCCGGCGATGGCGGACGAGGATATGGAACAGGCGATTCGGTTTGAGGCGCATAAATATATTCCTATGCCTTTGGACGACGTTGTCTTGAGTTGGGACAAAGTCGAGGGGGAAACTTCGGGCAGGTCCAATTATGTTGCCGAGAAGGGCAATCAAGATGGCGGACAAGAAAGCGTTTCTGATGATAAAGTGAAAGTGATGCTGGTAGCTGCTTCCAAAAAGAAGGTTATCCAGTACGAAAAACTCGTCAAGGATTCGGGTTTGCGGCTTAGGGCGCTGGAAACAGAAAGCTTCTCGATGGTAAATTCTTTAATTGGAAATGATCTGGGAACTTTTATGATCGTTGACATTGGCGCCCGGATATGCAATATCATTTTGGTTGAAAAGGGAGCAATTAAACTTAATCGCAATATGGACGCTGGAGGGCGGGACATAACAATGACTATTTCCAAAAGTATGGGAGTTGATGAGGAGGGGGCTGAAATGCTGAAGGTTTCAAAAAGGAATTTCTTTAGCCGGGAGTCGAATATAAATTTCCCGACGTTGAGCCTGATTTCCGGAGAAGTCCTCAGGATGCTTCAAACTTATTATAAAAAAGACGATCCTGCCAAGGCGCGCGTTGACAGTATTGTGCTTTCTGGCGGAACTGCTGGCATGACGGGAATTGCGGAATATTTTCAGAGTTCTTTGGGAATAAAAACAGTTATCGGAAATCCCCTGGCTAGAATTAATTATAACAAGAAGTTGGACCCGGTTATCGATAAGATAAAAACCAGATTCTCTGTTAGTCTTGGTTTGGCGCTTCGGGGAATCGACGCATGTTCAAACATAAAATAAAAAATAATTTTTTAGTGTCCCGCAAAACTTTGCGGTTCGCTAGAAAAACAAAAATATGGCAAATATAAATCTTATTACGGACAAAAACGACAGTACTGCTATTATAGGCAAGGGGTTGGCATGGGTGATCGTGGCTTTTGTTTTAACCCTTTGCTTGTATGGCGGACTGGTTTTTTATAAAAACAGCTTGATTAAGAATATTGTGAGCACTAAATTGGAATATGACACGGGATTGGCCCAGTTCAAAGCTGGCGGCGCCAAAGATGTGGCTGATTTCCAAAACAGGCTGGATATAGCCGATGTAGATTTAGCAAAAGGGCGGAGCGTGGCGGCCGATCTGACGGAAGTTGAAAAATCGATGATTACCGATGCCTATCTTAATTCATATGAATTCGACGAAAAAACAAAAGAAATTTCTTTGGAATGCGCGACGGACAATTACAACGCAGTAGCCAGGCAGATATTGAATTTCAAAAGTTCCGGCTATTTTTCCGGCGTTACCGCTGGTGAGACCAGTTTGGACGCCGAATCGGGAGAAATAATTTTTCCAGTTAATTTAACATTAAAATAAAAGTATGCGAACATCGCGCATACGCTAAAAAAATGAAAATAAAAATACTGCTGGCGCCCCTTC
>JAUPKF010000028.1 GCA_030837625.1 Patescibacteria group bacterium
CCACTCCGCGCCAATCCCCGGCCGGTTGTCAGACGAGGCCGTGTGGGAAAGCCTACACGAGTAAATCTGATTAGTGCCATAGCCGCTTGTGTAACCAGCTGAATAACCTGTTCCGGCTAACCAGTTCCCGGCGCTAACTAATCCGCTGTAACGATAGCCAACTTGGGTATCATTGGTTGGGCCATAGCCGCTACCAGCACTTACGCTGCCAAATATTCCTGTCTCATAAGTCTGGCCCCAGGTAACATTGGCATAAGTCGCTGGATAGTCAGAGGAAAACAGTTTCAGCCACTTGACTCCGCCGGACGCGCCGTCAGTGTGACCTTCCTGTTTGGCCCAAAAAGCGATATAGCCGTCCTCAAAAGTTCCGTTTGGGTTAGGATCAAAGTTAGACCAATATTGAGCGGTGCCATTTTCGCTAATCGTGAATTTCAAACAACGACCGCCTTCCGGCGAATCTCCGCTTTCCACTACGACTGACGAAGGGATGTCCCAGCCATGATTAGCCGGAGAATCAGCATAGTTGTCAAAATCGTCCTCGAACAGTATGGCGGCTTGCGAGCTTTCGGCACAACAAAAACCGACCAGGACAGATGCAATGAAAGTAAAAACTTTTGATTTCATATTTTTATTATAGTTTCATATAACACTCAGTCCGCCCGGGCTCCCGGGCGCCAACGTGTCACTGCCAGCGTCAACCGGACCAACATATTCATCCGCCACCACAATATTATCCATATAGGTTGGTTGGTCAGTAGCAGAGCGATTGTAATAAACATGCTGAAATTCCAAAGCATTAACAGTAAAAACGGCTTCTGGCGTGTTGTGATATTTAAAATCATAAACACCCATCACTTTTGCCCCGTCAACCCAGGCTTCAAAGATTGCGTCAGAAACATCAGGGTCGGAATTAATCCTGAAGTGCATTTCTAGGCAGTACCAACGATCGGTCTCAAATTCGAAATTGGATGTGTTAGGATCATCGTCATATGACCTATTTACCCCGGGATAATTTTCTCCAATGTCAGACGCGTTAACCCAAACCCATCCGGCATATCTAGTAATGCCATCCTTATCAAAATGTCCATCAAAATTAGGCAAAAAAGTTCGCCACCTCCTAGAATTAGACAAAAAAGAAAGATGACCTGCTATAGAATTCGGGACATGCGGATCGTAGAATTTGGTGAATTTTTGTTGGACATCCCCGCTCATCCAATTACCCGTCCATTTCTGGTACCACCGCACATATAATTCGGATGAAGCTGGAACATTGATTACCGTAGTATCTCTCAAAAACCCTTCATTGGGGCAGTTTCCGGAATAAGGAGTTTTAAGAGCATAGTTAGATCCATTAACCGAATCTTGAGAAGGCGAATCATTAGAAACAGTTGTATAGTGAAAGTTATTCGTATCCCCATCGCAAGAATTATAACTTTCTGGTTTCGTTACATTTCCGCCCATATGGGAAAAATATCCCCCACCGAGATGGGCATTTTGAAAACCCATATACTGGTAGCCATTTTCTCCATCAAAGTCAAAAATCACCGCCGCCTCCGCCCTGCCTGCCCCGTAACTCCCAAAGAAAAAGAAAAGTATCAAAAATACTGAAATACTGGATATTGGGGAATGGTTGGAAATTTTTTGGCTCAAATAAAGCATATTTTTGCTATTGCAATAAATTTGATTCTATGGCAGTACTATATCGTATAGGAATCCCGGCCAAGAGGTAACACTCAACATCATTAGGCGGGGGGTTTTTATTTTGTCAAAAACATTGTCGGCTACCCTGGCGGAAAACAGGACATGAAATATTTTCTTCCATTCTTGTCTTCTTTGATTTGAACATAAAATAATTCTTTTTCAGACTTTTCAAAATTATCCAGACCCCGAAGGTCTGTTTTTTTTTGCCACTCTTATCATACCACAAAACCAACCGCCAAAAGATTCGATTTCACACCGCCTCCCCAGCCAATCTTACGTAGAGACGCGATTAATCGCGTCTCTACATTGTGCAATGCGTCTATATCTCGTTTGCCGCCGTTCCCGACGCGCTTAGCGGACGGAGAGTCCGGCGGGAGGGGCCGTGCCGCCACCGGATTAGAAGCCTGCTACTTATCCCCCGAGCAACCATTTCCAAAGCGGTATGAATTTTATTCTTCTGCCTTCAAAAGTTTCCACTCCTTCGTAGTCCCAGGTAAGCGTGATCAAATCATTGCATTTCAGTTCCGCGCCTGCTTGGAGAAGCGCTTTCGTTTCCCTGTCCTTCACTCCCAGCTTATCAATGTCGTAGGTGACTTGGATCAAACTTTTAGTTTTCGTCTCGTCACGCAAAACAAAATCCACTTCCTTGCTGCTTTGGGTTTTGTAATAGAATAGGCTGTGGTTGGATTTCCAGCCTTTTTTTAAAAGTTCGGAAAAAACCAAATTTTCCATCAGCTTCCCGCTGTTGGCCGAAGCTTGCACCGACTTGGCCGCGATATAACCATTATCGACCAAATAGGCTTTTTTAGGCAAATTTAAACGCTCTCCGACTTTTGGAGAATATCTTTCCAAAACGCAAAGAAGATAGGCTTCTTCCAAATAGCCCAAAAATTTTTGCAAGGTTGCTACGCTGGAAAACTCCAGCTGATTGGAGAGTTTCCTATAGCTGAATTCACAAGCGAAATTATTCAAAAGAAATATTTCCAGATCGTAAATCTTTTGCGTAAGTCTCAACTTGTACCTTTTGACAATGTCCGTAAATATCTGCGAATTGAGCAAGGTGTCCAGATAGCCTTTTGGTTCCAGTTTTTTCACAACCAGCTCCGGAAAGCCGCCATTCGTCATGTATTTCTGCAATAAATCAAAAAGCCGTCCTTTTGTTTCAGGGAGGTGTATTTCATCTTCATTAAAGTTAAAATTTTCAGCCGCCAGAAACTCGCGGAAATTAAACGGAAAAATTTCCATGGGAATGTGCCGGCCGGTAAGGCTGGTGGCCAATTCTTTGCCGAGAAGTTTCGCGTTGGATCCGGTTAGCATGACGTTGTATCCTTGCCGATGCAGTCTGTTGATGAAAAGTTCCCAGTCGGGCAAATTCTGGATTTCGTCAAAGAGAATATTTTTATCCTCGCCATAAATAGCGTGAAGTTCTTTGACTATCTCGTTGTAATTTTTTATCTTGACCAAATTTTCATCATCAAAGTTGGCGTAAGCCGGATTGCGGTCGCCGAAAAGATGGGCCGAAAATACCGACTTTCCCGCCCTTCTTGGTCCGAGCACAACCTTAACCAAGCTGTTGGTCACGAATTTCCTGACGGATTTTTCCGCCTCCCTTTCTATAAAGGGCTTTTTTAGCATCCTTTCCAGCTCTTTTTTTTGTCCCAAAAGGGTTTCTCTAAGCATTTTTGGTTGTATAATTAAATAATCTTATTGAACATAAATTATATTTTTTGTTCAGTACGTTTATTTTACTGTATGGGGTCTTTTTTGTCAACCCCGCACTAACTTTCATTTAAAGACTTTTTGATTCTTCTTTTTAGCTGGGCCAGGGCTTGCCCATACTGCTTGAGTTGCTTTTCCTACCTCGCTTGCCGCCGTTCCCGGTGCGTTTAGCGGACGGAGAGTCCGGCGGGTGACTGGGGCGCGGTCGTGTCGCCGCCGGATTCGACGTATTCATACGCGCCGATATCAAAAGCATCTGTTCTTATTAAGCCATTAATATCCGTAGTAAAAATAGTCGACATATCCGCTCCCACATTAATTGCCGACGATGAAGCGCTTATCGAGAGATCGGACGGAGCATTAGAAAACAAGGGATCGCTTTCCAATGAATTTCCGTTTTCTCCGCAACCGTTATCACATCCTGAATGACCGGCAAAGGAACCTATGCCATGCCAAAGATTATGGTCATTGATTGGCGTCGGAACGTTATTTGTTCCTGAAATATTTAGACAATTTAAGTAAGACGATGCATTAGAAGCGGCATAGACGATATTATTTCTCAAGGTAATACTTTCCGGCGCGTAGTCATGCGTATAGCCCGATCCGGAAATAGTGTCAGCATAAAAGGAAAAGACCCCAGCATGGTACAAACTTCCAACATTATACAAAGTGTTATTGTAATAATAAACATTGGCAGAGTGAGCATACATAGTATCGTTTTGATTACTAGGGGGCCCGATTATCACGTTGTTGTAATGATAAACACTTGATCCATCTCCCGTTTCAAAAACGCCAGTGGCTCGCCCGCCGTAAGCTGACATATCAATAATATTATTAAAAATACGGACATTTTCTGAAACCAACTCTAGGTTATAAGCATTGTTACAATTAAGCGAAATCGTGGCGCCTGTGCCAAAATTGTTGTCGTGAATATAATTCCAACCAATAAACACGTTACTGCTTCCCGAACCGGGATAGATTGCGTGATCTACATTGGCTCCAGAAGATCCTCCGTGGATATTATTTCCATAGATATAAATGGCTTCAGACGTATTATCTTGGTATTGACCAGTTGTAATTGCTCCGGATGCGCTGATTGCGTGAATTGCGTCAATATCATTGCCGACAACTCTCCATCGAGAATGGGTTGCGACGGCTCCGTTTGTTGATATCATACGAAACTTGGCAACAACAATATCATGTTCATTAGTATCCATAATGCGAAAAATACTGCGTTCGCCTTCGCCGACATGAGATAGAGTTACGATCTCTCCCGGATAAGCGATGAAAGCATTTTCTTGTCCCATTAATCCGGAATGACCCGCTTCTAAAGTAAACATGGCATGCCAGCCGGCGTGAGCATACTCCCCCGTATATGTTCCCGCTCTAAAATATCCGATCGAACCTTTATTCGTTTTAATAACGTTGCAAAAATTCGTCGGTGACATCGGAGCGTCATGACTTCCGTCTCCCGAACCATCACTGGATATAAAATAGATGTTTCCTGTTCGAACCGTAAAAGGCAACCCATTACTGGAAATCCCTCCGACTACAACCACAATGTCTCCCGTGGCAGCCTCTGATCCAAGCTGGAAACATATCTTCGTGTCACTCCATTCCGGATAATTATCCACAAGCCCTCCACCAACAGTAATATGAGAGTCATCTTGGTTATCGCCAAATCCCTTGCCCCATACAGTAGCAAAAACACCCTTATCATTTTGCCCACCGGAGTTGGGTCCACTAGTAATGTCTGAATAAAAAAGCACCGGGGAAGCGGCGTGAGAAAAATTTGCCAAACCGAAGATCCCAAAAAACAACACAGCAAAAAGGAGAGTTTTTAATCTTATTCTTTCGCTTTGCATCTTGATTCTTTTATTTAATAACTGACATCTCCCGCATCCACCTCATCCCCACTACCATCAAATTTCAAACATTTCCCGCTGACGCATTCTGATTCTTGTTGCCAAGTAGCCCCCGTTATCGTACCGTCATTACCTCCACCAGATTCATCATGAGCAGTTGTCCCATAGCCTTCATTAAACGGCCAAAAACCAGCTGGCAATCCCGGCCGTTCTTGTTGCTTACTATTCACTGATAAAAACGTGCTGGTATTATTTTGGTTATTATATTCAGTTTCAATCCACTCGGATGAACGGACCATATTTGATATTCTAATGTTATCAATAAGACCATCAAGTGTTGCTGTTTGGAATCTATTGTTTCCAATATACAAGCTTTGATTTGCGTCAGAATTTGCACCTCCTGCCCCGTCAGTATCCGAAGCGTGAGAGGTCTCCTGTCCGTCAATATAAAATTTAACACCCGAAGAAGCACTATTTCCTCCATTCCAAGAAACAACAACATTTTGCCAAGTACTCAAAACAATATCTCTGGAAGATCTCACATATAGATTTGTGTCGGAAAAATCTTTATGAAACACCAAAACATTTCCACCATAATTTCCCACGCTTAATGACCAAGCTCCATCGCTTCCTGCGCCATTATCTTTTGATGCTACCATACCAACAGAATTTTCACCCAATGTATAAGGATAAATCCATGCGCTCATTGTCATCCCCCCTCCACCTTGTGTCTCCAAGTTGTCAATACTTGATTCTGTCCCGGCGTTAATATAATCATCTGCCGCTCCACCCCCATCAAAATCCAACCCCTTCCCAATCTTCGCGTCCACGAGATCTTCGGTGAGCATCGTGCCGCCGCTTGTTCCGTCGTTGTTGTTTTCGGAGGAATCGAGCATTTGCGGGGCGGTGCCGGAAGGATCCTGGTTCATATGCTGGACCATTTTGAAATTCTCGTCCCAGACATCGGTTGGTTGCTGTTGGGATTGCGCCGTGGAATTGCCGTAGTACATATAGAGATCCATGTCGTGGGAATCGGTAAGATTGGGAATTTTCACCCAAGCGACGAGGACGCCAGTGGCCGACGTGTAGGATTCGATTTCGTGGGAAAGTTTTGTGCCGAGAGAGTCAGTAAAAACAATATCATTACCGCTGGACTGCGCCGCGGCGGAAAGATCGGTGTCAGTGAGCGAAACCAGCATAGGAAAATTTTGGAGTTCCCCCGCCACTTGATCGGAATCAATCGTCAGTTTTTTGCGATAGCGCCAGGAATCATTCCACCAGGCGGCTTCGGACTTTTTGGCTATCATCAAAAAGTAAGCCGGTAGAACTATAATAAAAATCAAAGTCAAAGCAAAAATTATCCTTCGTCGGGGAGTTCGCCAAAAAGAACGAATCGTCACCAATGGATGACGAATCATCACGAAACACGAATTCGTGATTCGTTTTAATTTTTTTACAATTCGCGGCAATTTCCGCCAAAGGCGGATCAGCCTCTGGCTGACGTTTTTAAAAACATACCCCGGCCGGAAAAAAAGCAAAAACAACGGTCTAAGAATCACCGCCAAAACATCTTGCCAAAATCCCCAAATAAAAATTTTTCCAAAAAGATACTTCGCTTTTCGCATATTTTTATTTTACCACAAAATCACTCCTCTGGCTCATCCGAAACCATTTGCCCGTTTTCCAGACGGCGAAACCCCCGGGCTGTCAAAAAATCATCCAAGCAGTCCTGGTCTTGTTTCACTTTTTGCAATTTATTTCGAGCAAGAGCGGAGACTGGGAGGGTTTTTTCGTCGGTCATCTTGGTTTCTAGTGATTGTTGCAACTTATGAAGAAGATAGTTTAGCTCTTTGCAACGCAGTTTGAGTTGGACGATTGGAGGAAGATTGGTGTCGAGAGGATAAAAAGGAAGCTTTTCGATGTCAAAAGGGAAATTAAGGGGTTTAATAGGCTTAAAGGGACTAAGGGGTTTGACGGGATTGCCCCTCTTCTCCCTTTCTTCCCTTTCCGCCCTTTCTTCCTTTCCTTCCCTTTCTTCCCTTCCTTCCCTTTCTTCCCTTTCTTCCCTTTCTTCCCTTTCAATTCCCATTACGCCCCTTATTCCAAAGAGTTCCGGATACCGACCCTTCCAAATATCGCCGCAATCCTCCTCCAGCTCCGCCACCGCCCCGATGGAAAAACCTAAAAAATCAAAGTACTCCTTGGTCGTATTTCTTCTCCACCCCTCCACTATATTTTGCTTTCCGGATCTGGCCGATCGGTCCATCTGATCCGCCAGGTCAAGAAAAGTTTTCGCGCGCGGAAAAAGTCCGGTCAGTTTCCGGCATTCGGCTTGAAGCTCCTCGGCCTTTTTGTAAGCCAGAAGATTTCGGAAGCCATAAGGATTTTTTGACGGCTTTAGCATAAAAAAATGGCGATTAACGTTTCGCTAGCGGACGGATTCTTGCAAATGTGATGTTTGCGTCACCGCCCCGCGCCAATCCCGTCTCAAAAAAACCGATAATCCCTGGGGCAACTGGGTTTACCCGGCCACCAACTTTCAAGATAAACTCTCGATAACTTTTAAAGAAAACCGAAGGGAATTCCGTGGAAATTTCTTTCGCTTATCACCGAACAGAAAGCGAAGTTGGTGACTGGGGAGGGGTGGAGTCGCCGCCGGATTCGACAAGAATCCCAGCGTAATTTAACTTGAGATACTTTGTATTACTGTTGACAGTTTGCTGTTTTAATTGCTAAAATTACAGACGTAAACATATTATCATAATCCCATGACTATCGCTATCAATAAATACATCGTCGCCAACCCTTCCGTATGCCACGGCAAGCCCGTCTTTAAGGGTACCCGCGTAATGGTCTGGCAGGTTCTTGAAATGCTTTCCGCCGATAAAACACCCGCGGATGTTCTTCGCGCTTTTCCGACACTTACGAAAAAACATATCTCGGCCGCTTTGAATTACGCTTCTTCCCTGACTCAAAAAAATTATGTCATCATCAACACCTTCTCTCAAACTGCTGCTTGACGAAAACGTGCGAGCGGATCTTTTCGCGTTTCTCTCGTTGGAAAGGTTGGATGTCAAAAAATCCCCCAAGGGCGCGACAGATAAATTCTTGGCTTCGTTGTCTCTCAAGGAACACCGGATTTTGGTTACCAATGATTCCGATTTTTGCGCCTATAAAAAATCGCAAATACATTCCGTAGTCTGGCTCCGCATCCCGCAATATGACGCCGCTTCACTGTTTTCTTCTTTTTCAAAACTCATATCATCAATTTCGGAAAAACAATTTCGATCGAAAATTATCGTTTTAAGACCCGGGGGTTGGAAAATTTTTCCACTGGGAACAGTCATCGAATAAAAATATCACAAATCGGAAACTCGCCAAAAGCGGGTTTTTTGTTTTTGTCGTTTATCCGTCTCTACAAAACCGATAACCCATGGGGTGAGGCGGGAGGAGTGGTGTCGGCACCTCCCTCGTCAAAAACACTGCCATATTCCAGGGCGCCTACATCGAATAACCCCACTCGCGCAAAGTTATTAAAATCAGTTGTGC
>JAUPKF010000004.1 GCA_030837625.1 Patescibacteria group bacterium
AAAACATTTAATAGAGCTCTACCGGCTTGGCTGGATTACTACAATACTGAAAGACTGCATATGGGAATAGATTTTAAAACCCCGGATTATTTAATAAATTGTTTCCAAGCTATTGGATAGAAAACGGTGCTATATTTATCCTATATTTACCCACTACATTATCTCTATTCCCATCTCCCTCGGCGCTTCCACCCAGAAAGTCGAGCCGGCTCCGGCGCCTTTGGAATCGACGCCGATGCGTCCGCCCATAGCTTCCATCATTTTTTTGCCGACATGCAAGCCGAGACCCGTCGAGCTGACATTGATTTTCACGGAGTCCTTGCCGCGAGAAAATTTTTGGAAAAGATAGGGCAGTTCTTCCGGGGAAATTCCGATGCCGGTGTCGGAAACGGAAACGCGGACGAACTCGCCGGCCGGCGCGATACGAACAGTCACATTGCCCTTGGGAGTGTACTTTATGGCGTTGTCCACCAAGTTGGAAATCACTTCCCTAATCTTAGTCTTGTCGGTCGTCACTTCCGGAATTTCGCCTTTCGGTTTTTCAAATTCCAAACTGATTTTTTTGTCCTTGGCGCGCACGGCGAATGTGTCGTAAATTTCTTCGATAATTCCCGTCAATTGGACTTTTCCAAAATCATATTCCATCCGGCCGGCTTCGATGCGGGACAAATTAAGCAAATCTTCCACCAAATCCACCAAGCGGGTGTTGCTGGTATCCACTTTCGCCAAAACATCCGCCACTTTCGGAGTCAGCTTTCCATACGATCCTTCCAAAAGCAACGACACAAAACCTTTGATGGCGGTGAGAGGCGTGCGGAGTTGATGCGAAGCGATGGAAATGAATTCCGACTTGGCGTTGTCAAGTTCGCGCAATCGATCATTGGCCTTCGCCAAACTATCCGAAACTTTTTGCAACTGCTCCTTCCTCTCCACCTCGGCCTTGATGGATTTGATCAGCATATACCCAAACCCCAACGCCAAAATCAAAGTCACCCCGGTGAGAATCTGATTGGTCGCGTTTCTGACAAAAAGATACTGCGAAGCAATCAAGATAACCAGCGCTGTAACCAACGCCTGCGCGGCCAGAAGCTTGATATTGAAAGCCTTGTATTGAACAATCAAGTACGCGAGAAAACCCATGAAAACTGTCATGCCAAAAAGACCATATAACTCATATCTAAAATCGCCAACATAAGTGGCATAATACCCAGCGGCAAAAAAAGAAATAAGAAACAAGCTTATCCCTATCAAAAGCAATTTTATTTGTTTTCTCATTGTATCATCTGCCTTCAAATATCTTTGCACAGAAAAAATTATTATCCAGGCTGAAACTAAAATTTCAAAAAAAAGTAAGTAATTTAAAAACATGTCCATCTCAATGGCCTCACAGGCATCCATAGTAAAGCCTGCTAGATTAATATCCAGTGGCGTAGAAATAACAATTGGCAATAAAAGCAACCCCAGTATGACTTTTTTAAAAAAAGAAATATCTTTTTTGTCAATAAAAACATACACAAAATATAGACTACAGGCGAAAAATAATGCGTTTAACATGCCCAACGGCGCCCAAGAAACCATCGTCAGCGCGCTGTTGTAATTTGCAACCCACACCACAAGACTCAACATTAGCCACATAGAGAAGGTCAGTGAAAGTCCCAACAATAATTTACTTATAAGAGATTTGCGATTTTTAAAAAAAACAAAGAAACCAACAAGCAAAGAAACTACTGCGGTTGGTATATGAGAATAGTACACCAATCCCAGTGGAACAGTCTCCGCTATCATTTGATGACACCATTGAATGTTAGTCACTAGGTTGTAGTTCATATTTTTATTTTTTATTTTTTATTTTATCCTCCAAATACTGTTGAAAGTAACCCCTATACTTTTTTTGTAGCTTTCTTATTTTCCAATCATTATTAGAGACAATCTTTCTGCAATTTTTTTCTCCGCAAGAACATTCAAACTCATAATCTATCCCCTTCGATGATTGAAACAACACCATCCCATAATCAAAGGTAACCTGTTCGTTTTTTTTGATGTCTCGCATAGCCACTAAGAAAGTTTGCCCTTTAAACCCTGTATTCGGATTGCAACTATGATTAAAATAGCATGCAACTTCAATATCTGTCTTTCTTTTTATTCCTAAGACTAGATCATCATCAATTTGGACAGCGTTATCTCTTATGGATTCATGTAACTTCTGTTCTTCCCTGACACTCATAACATAACCGCCAAAAACCGCTACTGATACCCCCTTTTTTATATCATTCTTTGCAAAGACACCTTTTTCTTTTTTCGCTACCGCTCTAACTTCTACATCTGGGTTAGTCCAAGAAAACGTATTAGAAATTTTATTTGCCATAAAAAAACCTAATGAATATACTCCTTAATTTTTTCAGGATAATATTGCCAAAAAATACTTCCGTCTTCATCAGTATCGAGCAGTGAAACTATTAATGGTCGAAAACCAAACTTTTTCTCTATATCAGAAAATGCTGGAATTATTATTTCTTCCGTAAATTCTCTTTCACCCTTGTCTGACTTAACTAAAAAATTCTCCAAAAGAATCGCTGAATAAGAACAAATACTAAAAATTTTTAAATATATCTCATGCGGATTGAATCCTGCCTTCTTATAAACTGAAGCATCAAAAGTGCGAAATTTTGGAAAGTCGCTACTATCAAAAATTCTATGATGGAAAGAAACTAGACCCTCTCCCCATAAAGTTTTAATCTCATTGAGACATTTATTGTCAACCTCTTTAATGGAAACTATTTTCTTCTTTGAAACAATTCGAAGATTGTCATCATTATTGAAAAACATCATTTTTCCCAAGTGCAATTTGTCGCGATTCCTGGTACAAAACTTATCCGCTGTATATTCTATAATGACCAAGTCTAAGCCCATCATACACGCATATTCGTAGGCAATCCCCATTTCAAAATTTGGTGTTGCGATATTTCGAAAAATTACCGCTTTGGGCTTATCTTTGAAAATGTCAGGCACATCCCCTCCCAAAAAATTTTCTACCTTTTTCCGAAGCGCCTTGTCATTCCATCTTCGCCAGATTTCTTTCTTGGCAACAGATAAGGGAGTATACAGCTCCAAAACTTTCTTGCTGATTTCCTCATTGCTTCCCATAAATTATACCATAAAAAATTAAAATCGCATAAAACAACCTAAAAAAAGAACGGCTCCAGCCGCCCCCCTTTATTGAATCTGATCAAATATTTTCAAAAATATTTCCACTCCCGAAAACGAGAGCGCCGTCCAATAGGCATTTGACACAAAGACGCTTCCGATGAAAATCCGCCATTCTTCTTTTTTGAAACCATTAAACTTTTTTACCCCATTTCGCAGATACACCGTCGTCACAAATGGGTCAAATTTCAAAGACAAGAAAAGAAATTCCGCCCAACGCCCTTTTCTCAAAAACCAAGCCAGCATCTTGCGAATTTTTTTTCTTTCATACTTCCCGATATTTTTAATTTCCTCCCTGATTTCTTTTATCGCTTCAATCCCCAGCCAATCTTTTTTCACCAAATCATATATCAAAACGCTGACAAGACAAGACGCCGCCGAAAGGAGCATCATGACAATCCCGCCCCAAAGAGGACCGCGCTGGTATATAACATAAGGATAGAGCACATAATCAAAAGCCTGGTTGGTACCGACAAAAAAAAGATACCCCACTCCCATCGCCTTAAAATCGAATTTTTTGAGAAGTTCAGCTGTAACCATAACTGTCTGTTTTAGCAGGTTTCCCGCCTTTTGTCAAGCATTTTCCCCCGACAAAAAAACCGCCCAATGGACGGTTTCGAGAAAC
This sequence comes from Patescibacteria group bacterium, assembly GCA_030837625.1. GTDB lineage: Bacteria > Patescibacteriota > Minisyncoccia > Moranbacterales > UBA2206 > XYA2-FULL-43-15. The sequence continues at coordinate 3,830 of JAUPKF010000004.1, forward strand.
GCTAAAGATGAGTCATTACATTTTCCAAACTAAAAAACTCCCCCCGCTCTGTTTTTGTTTCTCCGGGATCCCCCCGGAATGTTTTTTCGCGCATAAGCATAGAACCAAGTTGCTTATCCCCTATGGCTGTATTGTAGCATAAAAGGGGAAAATGAAAAAACCGGCTCATTGAACCGGCAGTTGTAACGTTATACATTTTTACTCAGAGATAGAGCGAAGCGCTTTTTAGAAAGCGGATACGAAGACGATAGATCAGCTTTCTTCCGCGAGTCTCTTGATTTCGGAAAAGAAGACCTTTATCATATCCTCCTCATTGCCGGATTGCAGCTTTTCCCCGTATTTAAAGACTACAGTAGCACCCTTTCCTCCGGCAATGCCAATGTCAGCTTGTTTAGCCTCTCCTGGTCCGTTCACGGAACATCCCATAACAGCGATTTTGAAAGTAGAGCTTATCGTACTTGTCATTTCCTCCACCATCGAAGCGTACCTTTCAACGTCAAGCTGTTTTCGGGCGCAAGTTGGACAGGATATTAATTCCGGGCCGCGCTTTCTGATTCCAAGAGCATTAAGAATTCCCCAGCCGACTTTCACTTCTTGCTCGGGAGGGGCAGTGAGGGAAACACGCATAGTAGATCCGATGCCCTCACGGAGAAGCACGCCGATGCCAAGGACGTTCTTGATAGTTCCCATGAAGCTAGTTCCGGCATGGGTTACGCCAAGATGAAGAGGGTATCGCACTTTCTCTGCCAAAAGTCTGTACGCAAGAATCATTTCTTCGACATCGCTGAATTTCACTGATATGGCGATGTTCGAGAAATTCAAGTCTTCCAAGATGCGAACGTGTTCAAGGCATGATTCCACGGCTGCTTCGGGTGTTGGTCCGTATTTGTTAAGCAGTTCTTTGGCGATTGAACCTGCGTTTACTCCGATACGGATAGGGACATCCTTATCTCGACACGCGTCAACTACCACTCGTACTTTCTTTTTGCTCCCGATGTTTCCAGGGTTGATTCGCACTTTGTCGACCCCCTGCTTTATGGCCTCGAGCGCGAGTTTATAATCGAAGTGAATGTCTGCCACCAATGGAATATGGATGCGCTCTTTGATTTTTCCCAGAGCCGTAGCCGCATCCATGTCGGGAATCCCCGCGCGGACAATTTCACATCCGACTTGTTCCAGGCGTTGAATTTGCTTTATGGTAGAACGCCAGTCGCGAGTGTCTGTGTTGGTCATGGATTGAATTGTAATGGGCGAGTTTCCGCCCATTATGACATTGCCAACTCGAATACTGAGAGTCTCTTCCATAGCATTTCCTTCCGATTGTCGGGATTAATAGTTGATAAAGAGCGGATACGCAGTAAAAGAGTATCAAGCGGTTCTCTCTGTGTCAATCGCTTATTGTAAATTCATTATAGGGTTGTACATATACGCAATTTTGCTATTTTTGGCTTTTTCTTGTATATTTTAGTGGAAATATTATGAAACCTATATACATCTTGAAAATTGGGGGAAGTGTGGCCACGTATAAGAATCGACTGGGCATGTCGACAAGAAAGACGCTCTTAAAAGAGATTGGCCGTTCGATCAAAAAAGCTTTGAGAAAAGACAGTTTTGGTTTGATCTTGATTCACGGCGCCGGAGCCATGGGACATCAACTGGCTAAAAAATATAATCTAGCTGAGGGAACCGGCATAAATCCGAAAAAATGGCGCGGAGCATTGATTTCTCGTTTAGTTAATAATAAATTGAACGTGGATATCACGGAGATACTAGTAAGTCAGGGACTTCGAATAGCGCCAGTTCATACGGCTACGGCGATTATTCAAAAAAATAAAAAAATAGACCACTGCGATTTAGAAATAATCAAAGAAGCCTTGTGCCAAGGATGCATCCCTCTGCTTTATGGCGAAATGGTTTTCGATGTGGAGCTGGGGATGTCGATTTGTTCTGGCGATGCCATCGCGCCATATTTGGCGGAAAAATTGGGAGCGCAAAAGATTTTTTTTGCTTCTGATATTGACGGGGTGTTTACAAAAGATCCGCATGTCTACAAGGGCGCAAGGTTGGTAAAAAAAATTAACCTGAAGGATGTTTCTCGAAAAGCAAGCCTGACTGATTCGCACAACATTGATACTACTGGCGGTCTTTTGGGAAAAATTCAGAAACTGGATGCTAAATTTGGAAATCGTCTGAAATCGATAGAAATTTTTAATGGATTCCAAAAAGATAATTACGAGAAAATTTTTGCCGGCAAAGATTTTTCTCATACTGTAATAATTCCATAAAAAAACGGCCGCTAGGCCGTTGCGGAAAGCTCGTTGAGCAATTCCGCTAGATGATTGTCGGTGAAGTGCTTAAGAATGGGCGCAACTTCAACGCGAATGTATTGTTGAAGAAGCTCGTCTATGGTTTTCCAGCCAGCGAACCGAATGTCAACGTCATTAGGAACGAAAGTTTCATTTGAATTACCAAGATACAAGCCGTATCCGTAAACAGTATAGATGTCGTTTCTACCGGGAATCAATTGGAAGTACGGCGCGGCAATGTTAATGATTTTGGCTTCGCTCTTTTTAATGCCGACTTCTTCTGTAAGAAGACGCAGGATTGTTTCTTTGAAACTGCCGTCTTTTTCTTCGAATGTTTCCAGCGGAAAAGACTTCATTCCTTGAAATTTGTGGTACCGGGGTTTACTCCCAAGCTCTTCTACCGTAAAAAGCTTTAGAGAATCGTTTGCTGTTTTACTAAACAGCAAAAAACCGACGCCAAAAATTCTTTCGCCCATATCAATCTCCTTCGGAGTACTAGTTGTGAATGTGCTATGTGCCGACAATAATGAGATTATCACGACATATGTTTTAGAGCAAGTCTTGTATACTTGTTACCCATAAATACAGTCAGAGTAACATAATAAAATCATTACGATGGAAAAAATCATAATCAAAGTAGCTTCCTTGGTGGTCAACAAAAAAAATCCAGAAGAAATTCTTCTTATCAAAGAAAAGACCGAAAAAAATGATCTTGCTAAGTGGAACGTATTAAAGGGGACGTGCCTCCTCGATAAAGAAACAGTTTTTCAGGCCGCCGAAAGAGAGTGCTTTGAAGAAGCTTCCATAAAAATAAAACTGACGAAATCACTTGGATGCTACTTAATAAAAAAACACACTGACGGTTTCAGAATACAATTTAACTTTATAGCCGAAATTGTTTCAGGCGTTCCGCGCGTTCAGGACAAAAAATATCAAGATAAACTCAATGAAAACATAACGGAATTACGCTGGTTCAACAAATCTCAAATAAAGAAAATGGGAACGGAAGAATTTGTATCAAAAAGGACAAAGATGGTCTTAATGGATTGGATAGGAGGAAAGACCTATCCGCTGGAAATGCTCCAACAAATGTAAACTTAAAAAAAGAAGGAGATCGACCAAGTTTTTGGCCAATCTCCTTTTTTCTTTCGGCAAAGTTTTGCCGAGTTTTATTCTTCCGCTCTCCCCCACTCCTCTTTGAGAAGCCCCAGAACAATTTCGTCCGCGTAGCGGTTGTTTTTGAAAATCGCTTGTCGCCGCCGGCCTTCGATTTCGAAACCGAGCTTTTTGTGCATCGCGAGGCTTCGCTCGTTGAAATCATACACCGAGGAGCTGATCCGGCGGAGATTCAACTGGCAGAAAGCGTACTCCATGAGAAGTTTGGCCGCTTCGGTGCCATAGCCTCCGCCCCAAAAGTCTTTTTCCCCGATCGCGATGCCGAAAGTGGACACGCGGTCTTTCCAATTGATTTGGTGCAAACCGCAATTTCCAATAGGTTTCGATTCATTTTCGCCCGCCTTGATTTCGATCGAAAAAACAATGTCATGTTCCGAGAGACTTACTCGCTCAAACCATTTTTCTTCCGCCAATTCCGTAATGGGAAGATAGACCTGTAAGAACTGAATAACTTCTGGATCGTTGAACCATTTGAGAGCAAGCTGAATATCCTTTTTCTCAATGGCTCGCAACATCACTTTCTCTCCCTGTAACGTAGGCATAATTTCTCTCCTTCTTCGGATAGTTGCGTAAGAACAAACGCTGAAAACAAAAGCCCGGCTTTTGTCCAGCCGGGCTTATCCAAAAAAGGTTTGCGCTAAAAATCAGGTCCTATGTGAAGTTATGCGCTTTGGGTAATTCCGGCTGAATAAAATGTTTTCGGCCATCGGGGACGCGAAAACACGGCCATTTCCATAAATGGCATTATCAGTCTTATTCAGCTGGCAATTACGATTACGCATAGTGTTTACTACAAAATCATCCTTGGCATATTTCTAACACCAACCAAGGCATTTGTCAAATTCAAATTCCCCCCGACAAAAAAACCGCCCAATGGACGGTTTCGAGAAACGCTAAAGATGATTTGTCGTATTTTCCAAACTAAAAAGCTCCCCCCGTTTTGTTTTTGTTTCTCCGGGATCTCCCCGGAATGTTTTTTCGCGCATAAGCATAGAACCAAGTTGCTTATCCCTCTCATAACTCTACTATAGCATAGAAATAAAAAACGCCAACTTCTCCAAGTTTGGCGCATGATAGATTCCCCAAACACACAATCAGGCGTTATTTTAATCGACCCTCAGCCCTTGCGGAGGAAACAAGACAGATTCCGGCGGGTCAACCAGAGAAAAAACCATCTCTCGGCAATTATCAGACTGATCCTGATCTTTGGAAAAATCGGCGCAAGCCCTAAGAGTGTGATTGCCAAGAGCCAGGTCAGCGGTCAAAACATACAAGCTTTCGTGTTTTACCTCGTTATGTTCCAAATTATAAGCGCGCATATTTCCTTCGCCAATGAAACTTCCATTTAGATAAAACTTCATCTTGACATCTTCGTACGGTTCCCCTCCGGAATTGGTAGCTGTCCCCTCCGCGTAAGGATTTTCGCCTCTGGTGAATTGCGTCCGCCCTCCATCCAAAGTCAAATTGATCATATTGAGATTGGGGCGCTTTCGCACCCGGCAGATAATGTTTCCCAGGCAATTGTTATTCTCATTGGATTCAGAAACGTCGCCATTTTTGTCTGTGCAGGCGTAGAATTGATATTTTTTCGATTCGCTTGGATCGGGATCGGGGGCACCGATTATGAAATGTTCGGTGGCGCTTTCCCCTCTTTCCAATTCTTCCCCTCGCATATATTCCGACCAATCTTTCAGATCATCGTTGACATGATCCCCTTCAAAACGGTAGAGCTTGACTCTGATTCGGTCAAGACTTGAATCAACATCTTCTCCGGCGTTTTTGGTTTTGGCGATTATATGGAAGTCTTCGTCATGGTAATAGTGAACCTTGTCATTTTCAAATTCAAGGGATTTGACGAAAAGGTCGGGTTTGTAAGTGAAAGGTTGGTCAGGAGATGTCACATTGCCAACCCCATCGTTGCTTCCTCCGCCATAACCGATGCCTGCTGGAGCTTCTCCGGCAATTTCGACGATTTCGGCTTTCGAGTTCACCCTAAACCAAATGTCTTTCATTCCCCAATAGTCCATAAAGCCCTCGGTCACATAATGGGAAACGACGTATTGGTCGGGATAAATATACACAGCGTCCTGGCAACTGAAAATTTCCATTTGCCGGAAGACATCCGGATATTTGTTTCTCAGTTTCTCGCAACTCACGTCCGAATTGGCCGGAAAGTTGTCGTCCAGAAAATTCATTGGATGTGTCCAGCCACATTCACCTCCAGAACCACAAACTCCACGAAACCGATCATCAGTATTAGCGGCAGGTTCAACGTCTGGCTTCATGCCAAAATGAAGATGTGGCCAGGCATCAGTACAGACACCGTCTCCATTGCCATCGCCGTAATATTGATGAACATTGCCAATAACCTCCCCCTGTTCAACTATATCTCCGATTTCCAAACCGGATTTTTTGTACATGTGTCCATAAACGGCATAAAAACTTCGGAAATATCCATCATGTCCTTTGGCAACATGATGCACGAGCATTGCGCCTCCAGTGCTACCGCAGGCACTCCCGTAGTAATTCCGGTCTGGCTTATAATCCACAATAAGCCCATGTGCCACTGCTTGGACTGAGTAGCCAACTGGTCTCATGTAATCGATGCCAACGTGCCCGGGATAACCGCCATCAGTAACGTAATTTCCCTCTGATGTTGAAGCATTACGGTCGCAAGATCCTGCCGGACATTGCCAACCGGTCGAGCATTCTTCGGCAACGGCCATTCCGACAATAATGAACAGAGCAGCCAAGCAAGCCAATGATTTCAGCAAACACAGTTTTTTCATAGTTAGTCTCCTTAGTCGGTCTAATCTGAAAGTTTTCTTAAATTCAAACCACGGAAAAAACCGCCTGCTTTTATAACCTCCTTTCTATTCAGTTTTCAAAGAACAATCACTTACACTAATCTATTATTTTAAAACTCTCCATCATTTTTTTAAAAAAATTGTCTCCGTCATTCATTTTCAAATTTAATCCCCGAACATAAAATTTAACAATCTTGCCTTTTAAATCAAAGTAAACATCCTCGTCATCAACAATTGAGGGTTCATCAACAGCTAAAACTTCTTGTCCGTTTATGATCAAAGTTTCCATTTTGTTAAAAGAGCACCCATTTTTACATTCCCTATTTGGACTATTTTCAGAACAATTGATACAACTTTCATTATTATGTTTCACCCAATCAATCAACGAAAATCTATCTTTGTTTTTATAAACTGAGATCTCAACAAGGTTTAGTTCTGGCACATCATGAATTCCACCTCTTTCTTTTCTATATCTAACTGTATCTGAGTGCCTAATATACACAGAATTATTATTTCCAAATTCTGTATCGACAAAATGGCTATCCGGGTATTTTATCTCAAACCCGTTTTTTTCATCCCTGTATACTTTCCATTCCGCGGTTCTCCAATCTTCTGAATTTGGTGGAACTGGTCTATTTGAATTGTTTTCAGTTTCGTTTTGATGGTCGCTTGCTTCACTAGTAGAGCTTTTTTCAATTTCCTCATTTTGTGAGATTTGGTTATCTGCCTTTTTTTCATTTCTTTCCCAAGCCCAAAAACCGCCAGCAGCAAGAACCGCTGAAACTAAAACAACTGAGCCAAATATCACTTTTCTATTCATCGATTTTTGTTTACTTTTATTTCCTTAGAGCTTACATCAGCTGCAATCAAAAGTCAATTTGCCCGCATCCAGCGACACCAGCCCCGAAACAATCTTACTCACCCCTATTTCCCCTCCGCTTCCCTGCCATACCATTCCCTCAATTCCCCAAAAACATCTTCCTCGGCTCCCTCCGGCGTATGTTTGAAAATCGCTTTCGCGTTTTTGCGGCAATATTCGAGTTCGGGAAGATTTTTGGTTTTTGTATAGTGTTTGAAACTGTCGAGCGTATCCGCCGCTTTCACAATCAGCGTGTCTTTCCCGTTTTGCGCCGAACGCCGGACGAGTTCTTCGATCCGCTCGTCCGGATCTTCAATCGAGCGATCTTTGGAACAAGCTTTCACCATTTTCAGAATATCTTCACCGAATTCGCTTCGGATCGTTTCTTCGCTCATATCGCTGAACTCCAAAGCGTCGTGAAGGACTCCGGCTAGCACGATATCTCGGGAGTGGTTTTTTTCGTAAAGATAAACGCCCACGCGAATATCATGGAACAAAACCGGCTTTCTCGACCCGATTTCAGAAACGGGAAAGTGTTCCGCCAACAGCCTCATCGCTTTTTCAAATTCAATATCAAGTGGTTTTTGCATAAGTTTTTTCCAATCTTTAATTTTTCAACTTCAGTCATAATATTTTTCACAAAATCACATTTCTCCGTTCCATTCCTTGAAAAATCTGTTCAAATATTGCTCCAAAAATTTATGCCTGCCTCTTGCCATCTTCTTGCCGGTTTTGGTATTCATCAAGTTTTTAAGTAAGAGCAATTTTTCATAAAAGTGATTGATGCTTGTGCTGTCAGCGTTTTTGTATTCCTCAAATGATTTGTGTTTCGTAACTTTGATTACAGGGTTATACATTTCTCTCCCCTTGGCTCCGCCATAAGCGAAAACTCTAGCTATTCCGATCGCTCCGATAGCGTCCAATCGATCGGCATCCTGAACCACCATACCCTCCAAAGTTTTTATTTCCGACTTTACTCCCGCGCCCTTAAAGGACACGCCTTTAACAATATCGCATACATCCTTAATAATTTCTTCGTCCACTCCTTGCTTTTCTAACCAAACCCTCGAGACTTTTGCTCCAATAGTGTCATCCCCGTTATGAAATTTAAAATCAGCGATATCATGAAGCAATGCTCCAAGCTCCACAATAAACATATCCGCTTTTTCTTTTTTCCCTATATGCACGGCATTTTTCCAAACACGATAAACATGCCACCAATCATGGCCTGAGCCTTCACCAGCCATTTTTTCTTTCACAAATTTTTCAGTATCCTTAATTATTTGTTTCTTGTTCATAACAATTTTTGGGCGTCTTTAATAATTTTTACGTTATCTGCTGAATTGTAAAACCGTATATTTTTGATATCCTCCAGACTTATCCACTCTGGCATACCGGCATACTTTTTCTCGTGCTCATCAAAATTTTCAGTCGACAGCTCGCCGCCGATTCTTTCGCATAAATGGTAAATTAAAATAGAATGGACGAATTTATCTTTGCTAAAGGGCAATTTAAAAAATGAATTCTCGCAAGACGCCACTTTGCCAATTTTTACTTCCAATCCGGTTTCTTCTTTAACTTCTCTTTTCAGGGCATCTTCTATGGTTTCTCCCAAATCCACGCCTCCACCAGGAAAATCATATCCGTCCCATTGTTTGGATAATAAAATTTTCCCTTTTTCAATAATAATCCCGTAAACTGAAGGACGAAAAGTCAACTTGTCCACTGGCACCTTGAATTCTTTTCCGTTTATATCTGTGCAAATTACTTCTTTTTTTGACATATTCCGCATAATAATATCATACCAGCTAAACCGCCACATTTCAAATCTCGAATAACTGACAAAAAAACCGCCTCCGGGCGGTTTTGGGAAAAAAAACTATTGGATATTCTCGGCCGGATCGGGTTATTGGCCTTCCCGCCGGAAAAAACTTTTGGTGGTGGCCGCGATCCAGCGCCAGTGAAGAAGCAGATGGATAAAAACCAGCGCCGCGAACAAATATCCAGTCACTTCGTGAATATCCCGCTGGCGGTTCAAAATCGAAAAGATGTTCACTACCAGCACAACCAACATCAGAAAATCGATGAAATAATTCAGCTTTTGTTTGTTCATCTTATTGGAAATATTTAGAGAAATAATTGACTCCTATCCACTGCGCCGTCAAGCCCGGAAGAATCAGTTCCTTCATCATCGCTTGTATCTTCCAACGTTTCTTCGCCGCTCGCGTTTTCAGCCGTTTCTCCGCTGTCCTCGCTATCCTCCGCGCCGGCACCGGCTTCGCAATCTTCCTCTTCACTGTCGCATTCTTCCTCATCCTCCGCTTCGTCGTCGCCCAAAGTATTTTCCTCCAAAACATACTCCGCCGGATCGTTGCACACTATCCCTTCCTCTTCATTGTCTTCCTCGCAAAGCGTTTCCTCGCAATCTTCGCCAGCCTGGCAGGCAAGCGCCGGGCAATTTTCGCCGGCCGGATCACACAGAGGAATCGCGTAGGCTTTCTTTTTAATTAATTTGTAGTAACTAATTCTCTCCGCCTCATCCTCCGGGCAATCTTCCCCGTCCTCTTCCGGGTCGCATTCATAAATGAAACATCGCTCCGCGCTCGGATCGCATTCAGCTTCCGCTTGGATATAGTAATCTTTTAATATGAAATATTTGATGAAAGTCGCCGCCACCGTCAGCGCGATCAGCCCGAAAAACACCGCGAAAAATATTCTGGATTTTTTGTCTATCTCGCCGGAAATTTTTTCGTTGTTTTTTGCGGTTTCCATAACCCGTTTGCTTTTATTTTTTTATTTTCAGGACTTTTTCCTTACGCCCCAATTATGCCAGAAAAACAAAAACGAAGCAACCCGTCGCTTAATCTTCCACCAGATCTTCCGCCGGAAATCTGGTTCCCCGCTGGATGAAGTTTGTTTCCACGTCGGAAAGCTCGAAAGCTTCCGTGAAGTATTTAATAATATAATCCTTGTTCATTTCGTCGCCGCAGGTATAAACGTCGATGCTGACAAATTTTCGGTAAGGAAAAGTGTGGCAGCTTATATGGGACTCGGCAATCATCACGAAGCCGGAATATCCGCCAGAATCTTTGGGGTTGGCCGCTTCCGCCTTCAAGACTTCCGGACCAAAAATTTTGTGCATTCCGATTTGGTCCGGCAGTTCGAAAAGGCACTTGCGCACCAATTCGCCGTCATTAAGTTTTTCCGGGTTTCCGCCGTAACCGTCCAATGTTAAGTGCAAGCCGAAGTTGATAGTGTTCATTTCTTCGGCCAAAGGCACGCCTTTTTCGCGCATCTCTTTTTTCGCTTTCTGTCCCGCCGCGCTTTTTTGGAGAAAAAACGATTCGGGATTTTGTGGGAAATTAACAATTATACGTTTTTTGCTCCCCCGCTAAGGCGGGGTCGCAAACCGGCGCTACGAATGCCGGACATACGAATACTTAGAAAATCAAAAACCACACCCAACGGAATGTGGCCTATATTCACTAAAAACTTTACTGCTAATTTTTCAGAAACTTTGTTAACACTATCCTTTTTCAACGCCTTAACTCTATCTGGCAGAGGTTAGAAAAAGACTAAACACCTCCGCTGATCGGAAAAATCGATTTCCAATATAATATACACTATCCGCGAAAAAACGCAAGGGTCAGTAAGCCTTGGCAAAGATTACTCTTTTCTTGGAAGCGCCTCCGCACAAGACGCATTTTCCCTCCTCTCCCGGCTGGTCAAAAGGAACACAACGAATCGTCGCCTTGGTACGTTTTTTTATTTCCGCTTCGCATTCCGCCTTGCCGCACCAATGCGCCAATAAAAACCCGCCCCGCCCGGTTTTCGCATCCTCCGCCTCTCCTCTTTTCGCTTCCGGAATATGGCTGACAAATTCTTCCCAGGAATTGACTGCGTGAGTATTTTCTTTTCTGAATTCCAAAGCTTTTTCAAAAAGATTTTTTTGAATCGCTTCCAATAGCTCCGGAATTCTTTTTTCCGCGTCCGCCATAGCGACAGTTTCCTTTTCTCCCGTATCTCGCCTTACCGCGATTATTGAATTCGCTTCCAAATCTTTCGGCCCGATTTCAATCCGCACCGGCACGCCTTTTTTCTCCCATTCAAAAAACTTCGCTCCGGGACGCGCATCCCGCTTATCCATCTCAACACTCAGCCCGATTTTTTTCAATTCTTCCGCTATTTTATCCGCCGCTTCAAAAATATTGTTCCTCTCTTCTTCCTTCTCTCCCCAAATAGGCACGATTACTGTCTGAATAGGGGCGATTTTTGGAGGAAGCACCAAGCCTTTGTCGTCGCTGTGCGCCATAATGAGCGCGCCGATTATCCGGGTGCTTAGCCCCCAACTGGTCTGCCAAGCGTATTGTGATTCCCCTTTCTCATCCAAAAATTTCACTTCAAAACTTTTGGCGAAATTTTGCCCCAGCATATGCGAAGTGCCCGCTTGCAAAGCCTTGGTATCTTGCATCATCGCCTCGATACAAGTGGTATAATCCGCCCCAGCGAATTTTTCCGATTCGGTCTTGTAACCAACAGCCACCGGAACCGCCAAATATTCTTCCGTGAATTTACGGTATATCTCCAGCATGGCCAAAGTTTCTTCATCCGCTTCCTTTTTGGTCGCGTGAACGGTATGCCCTTCCTGCCAAAGAAATTCCATCGTTCTTAAGAATGGACGAGTTCGCAATTCCCAACGGACCACGTTGCACCATTGATTGATAAGCAAAGGCAAGTCCCGATAAGATTGAATCCATCTGGAAAAAGTGTCGTACATAATCGTTTCCGAAGTTGGCCGGACAATCAGCGGCTCTTCCAAGGGAGCGTCGGGAATCAATTTCCCGTTTTCTCCCAGCTTCAGCCGATGATGCGTGACAATCGCCACTTCTTTGGCAAAACCCTCGGCGTGTTTGGCTTCTTTTTCCAAAAAACTTTTCGGAATGAAAAGCGGAAAGTAAGCGTTCTTCACTCCGGTTTCCTTGAACATCCTGTCCAGTTCTTTTTGGATATTTTCCCAAATGGCGTACCCATGAGGCCGGATAATCATACAGCCTCTCACCGGCGAACTGTCCGCCAACTGCGCCGCCTCAATCACATCCAAATACCACTGCGAATAATTTTCTTCCCTGGAAGTTATTTTTTTAGCCATAAATCCGTAATCTTACCAAATTATTATTTTCTTTATTATACTATAGTTTCCTTTTCTTCCAAATACCTCTCTTTTCCCCCTCTTTATGGTTTGGATTTTTTAATTTTTAGCGAATTCCTGTTTGAAAATCCCCTCTTTACCCTTCCTTCCCTTCTCTTTAAGCTTGGATTTTATTTTTCAAAGAAACTCTTGTTTGAGAACCTGAATTTTATCCAAAATTTTCGTGCCCAGCCGTCGACCACGAAAATTTTGGCGATAAAATTCAGGTTCGAGTTAGTTTCTTTGAAAAATAAAACCAAGCTCTACTCCACCTCTCCCATCTCCTGCAATTTTATCAGCTTTTGATATAGTCCGCCTTTGACCCGCGCCAGTTCGAAATGACTGCCTTCTTCCGCCACTTGGCCTTTTTCCAAAACGATAATTTTATCGGCTTTTTTTATCGTGCTCAGGCGATGAGCAATGATGATAACCGTGCGGTTTTTGGAAATTTTGTCCATCGCGTCCTGGATAAGCTTTTCGGAATATGAATCCAGACTGGACGTGGCTTCGTCAAAAATCAAAATCCGGGGGTTGGCCAAAATCGACCGGGCGATTCCCAGCCGTTGTCTTTGCCCGCCGGAAAGCTTGATTCCCCTCTCGCCCACCAGCGTGTCATAGCCGTCTTTCAATTGGCTGATGAATTCTTCAGCGTTGGCGATGCGCGCCGCCGCCTTGATTTCCGCCAGACTCGCCCCGGGCTTGGCGTAAGCGATGTTTTCCCGGACGCTAGTGTTGAAAACTTCTACTTCCTGCGGAACGATAGCAATGAAGCGCCGGAAAGAATACAGGTCATATTCTTTGAGATTTTTTCCGTCCAAAAATATCTCTCCCTTATTCGGATCATAATGCCGGTACACCATCCGGGCCACCGTTGTTTTTCCTCCGCCCGAAGGACCGACCAGCGCCGTCACGCATCCGGAATTGATGCGAAAATTGACGCCGTCCAGCGCCTTCACCCGGCTTTCGTTGTAAACAAAATCAACGTTTCGAAACTCAATTTCCCCTTCCAAAGATTTCGGCTTTATGCCACTGGCGGAATTCTTTATGTCCGATTTCTCCTGCGACAGCTCATACATCTTTTCCACCGCCTCACCTGATTCCATTATCTTGTCATAAAGCCGGGAAATGCGATAAAGAGAAATTAACGCTTTTTCGGAAATAGTGAATACAAAAACCAGCGTTCCAATGGTCATAGATCCTTTCCAAACTAAAAATATTCCAAAAAGAAGAATAAAGACGCGGCCGGAATCTATGATAAAGTTTCTTTTTAAATCATACTCGAAAATCCTCCGGAATTCGCGGATAGTGTCTTCCTTTATGCTTCGAGTAATCTTTTCCAAACCCTTCGTTTCCGCCTTCTCCTGAGTAAACGATTTTACCGTGTTGATGTTTATTATCGACTGCGCCATTATTCCCGTAGCCTTGTCTTGATTATCAAACCGTTTTTTTCTGAAAGGATATATCAGTTTGTTTATCCGGAAAGTAAGCGCCACAAAAATAGGCACGAAAACGCAGATAATCGCCGCAAAGCGGAAATCGATCCAAAACAGGACTATGCCGGTAAAAATTATCTGAAAAACAGTCGGCACCACCTCCCAAAAAAAGTTCCCCAGCAGATCTTCCACTTTGAATATTCCCCTTTGCACTTTGGAAATTTTGCTGCCGGTATTTTCTCTTTCGTGATAACTCAAACCGAGAGACATCATCTTCCCGTGAGAGCTGTTAAAAAGATATTCTTCCACTTCCGCAAGAATCCTAAGAATCCTTTTATTGCCAAGATACCCTAAAAAAGAAAAGGACTGATTGGCTAAAAACATCAAAGCTATGAGTTGCAACAATTTTCCCAGGTCCTCAATCTTGAAGCTGGTTAGGGTATCGATCATCAACTTCAAAATATACGGCCCGATCAAGCGGACCATTTGCTCAAACACGATTAACCCCACCAGAAATTTGATCTGTTTGTGCTGGATTGAAATCAAATCCCAAAGTCTCCTCCAAAATCTCCCCGTATCAAATCCTTTTTCAATATTCTCTTTTCCCTCCAAGTCTTTTTTCATAAACACATTCTTAACACAAAAACAAAAGGGCTTTCCCTTTTCCGGTTATGCTTTTTCTATCATGCACCCGCCCGCCGCATTTACCTTTGATATTAGACATAATACCCTATCGACAGATAATCTGCAATCGGAAAGCAACCGCTTTGTGTATCGTTAGAAAATGCCGCGAGCGTACCGCAATATCTCCGTAAAAAAAATAAGCAAGCCGACTTTTAACCAGCAGGCTAACTGGCCGTCAGACCGGTTGGCGCGGCTGGCGTAGCAAGATCCAAACCTGACGCGTATGTTTCAGAATGGGCATTATTCGAAAAAACTTTGAAATAGCCCGGATTCAAGGCGTCTTTAGCATACACAATGAGCGGGCGGCTTGATTGAGACGCCTTGGGCACAGAAAACGATCTCGTCGAGATTGGCAAAACGTTCTTGGTGTTGTCGTAAGAAATATTCCAATAAAGAGCGTGATAATTGTCCGGATTAACAGTATAGTCATAAAGCCTTTTTGACGAAATATTATAATCATGTGGAGCAACCAGATTAAAACGCCGATCATCAACGCTCCCGCTTAAATAACCTTCATAATACATAAAGTTGGCGTCGTCATGCCTTGACCTCAATCCCATAGCCATTTCTTCCAAAGGACTCAACTCCGGATCGCGATTTCCGAAATTCTGTTTTTTGACGAAAGACCGGGCCAAAGAGAGAATAGAATACGCTTCGTAATATCCATCTGTTCCAGTAGGGGAATCCGCGGCGCCATAAGGATCACAATCCATAAGGCTGGTTTCTTCGTCGCAAGAAGACTGGATCCCTGAAAATCCAGCCGGGTGACTGAGCCAAAAATATTTATCGTCTCCAGGAGGAAAATTGACATTATTCGGCAGCATAGCAAAGCAATGTGCCAATTCGTGTTGCATAACATTGCTGATTATTTCATAGGGACTGCTGTATCCAGTCATACTGGTGTCATTAAACAAACCGAAATGCACTTCTGCCAAAACCCTTTTTTCAGCCGATCCAACCGGACTGGCAAATGTCCGATTAAAATATGGTTCAGGGTAAAGAAAGACATAAATCGCCGGAAAATTCAAACTGCCTGAGTTGTCAGTCTCGAATTGGTCTATGGTCTTAGTGACATAATTGAACCAATCATTTTCGTTTCTAGAATACGCGCTAACCGTAAAAGGAGCCAAGAAATTTAATTTCAGCGGCAGCCTGTTTTCGGTCAATCGATCCCAATCATTGGCAAAGTTAGCAGCCAGATAATTGTACCTCTCCTGCTCCATAGCGGAAAGCACGGGATTGTCTCCATTGGCAAAGGGCAAAAGAAAGTAAATATTAGGTTTTTCTCCCCAAGCGTAGGCTACTTCAGAAAGCTCGTCTGAATCAGAGATACTAACTGAGTAAGCGGTGGGATTTTCAGCGACTGCAACAGCGGGAAAATTTTGGCTGACTGGAATATTATAGCTGACTGTAATCGTATCCTCTCCTTCATTGCCAGCGCCATCCACAGCTTTCACGGTAATTACATTTTCTCCCGGCTCCAAATTGACAAAGTTAATCATCCAATTGTCAGTGCCGGAAGCTGTTCCGGATCCACCCACAAAACTGTCATTGCGGTTGTTAAACCACTCCACTCTTGAAACGGTCGTGTTGTCAAAAGCCGTTCCTTCCAGAGCGATAGGCGAAACAGAAGAAGCAAAAGAAGGCAGATTCGTTGGCGATGTAATCGTGACGGAAGGCAACTGAGTATCAGCTCCCCCGCAACCATTGTCATTACAAGCAGACAAATCTTGCCCTCCATAGGTGCACAAGGCACACGGATTTTGGTCTACGCAAAGACAGACTTGTCCAGGACCACAAGATCCTTGCTGCTGTGTGTCATGGCAATGGTTCCGACAAACGTATCCGGGTAACCAACCGATATAATTGCATCTTGGGAAATCCGAACAATCCGCCATCACGGAAGTACTGCACAAAGCCGAATTGGAAATGCCAACGCACAAACCGCCTGGCGCGCTGGCAGAGCAAGTCGCCGTTTGAGCGCTGGCAACTGAAGAAAATGCCCAGACAATAAATAGACCGGAAAAAGAAAAAACCATTCCGGATTTTATCCCGCTTGGAAAAAGACGCATAATTTTATATCAGGTACCGCTCGACCAATTCCAGCACTGTCGTCATATTTCGTTGGTCCATGTTCCTATGTTATTGAATGAAACTGACTTTGGTTTTTTATTCCCTATTGCTGCCTCTTGTCCTTAATCTTGCCGTCATAATAGTTATAGTTGTTATCGTACGCCTCCCGAGCATTGGCGGCAATAAAGGAAAGCGTTTCGGCCTTGGCTATTTTCCCACCATTGTAATACACCGCTTTTGCATCCTTGGCATAGTAGCCATTCAAATGGACAAAAGTGCCAACATCAGCCGAAAGAATTTTCACGTTTTCAAAATACGCGTAATCTTCATCCTTGGCGTAATTCATTCCCAAGTTCAAAAACGTTTCGGCATCCATACCGGATATCTTTTTCCCGTAATAATACACATTCCGGCTGTCTTTAGAATAGGGATAAACCGCTGATTGGAAAGTTTTCGGGTCGGCCCCGGCCACTACTCCGATCTTATAAACAGTTTGAAAAGATTTTGCCGTCCCCTGAGAAGATATTTCCACAAAATAAGCATTGTTTTTATCTCTGGCGTAAAATTCGTCCACCGCCTGGAACGTGGCGGGATCGTAACTATTAGGATGCGATGCCCCAATTTGGTAGCGTTCCAACCAAATTTTTTTTTGCTCTTCGACTTGGCGCTTTTCTTCGGCTTCCGCTATTTCTGCTGGAGACGGAGCGACAACATCGGGAACAATATTCTGAACTGGCATGTTTTCTGCCGGAGCATTTTCAATATTAGCCGGCAAACTTTCTTGAAAAACCAATTCAGCTTTCCCGTCCTTACCCATAACCCAATAAATTCCCCCGGCCAAAGTAGTCAGTGACAAGATGACAATAAAGACATTCTTCATCATTTTTGTTTTTGTAATGTTGCCCTGACTCATACAATTTTCTCGAATTTTTTTGTCTTACAGAACAACCTACTACATAATAATTTACACCTCTATTCTACCTCAAAAAATGACTTCTGACAAAAATTTTTCCATCCCCCAGATTGAATCCCAAAAAACGCGTCAAATCAAAAACGACTCCTTATGAGTCGTTTTTGATTTACTCCAAGATTTATTTTTTATCTCCATCTTCAGACTTTTTCGTCTCGGCGTCTTTCACGTCCCCTTCTTTCGGTTGCCCATCCGCCGATGAGGCTTTTTGAAACTCGTCCAATGGATTTGTTCCTTTGCTATCGCTCGCCGCTTTATATAACTTCTCCCCGATCTTTTGCGCCGCTTGCGACATCTCCTCTGTAGCCTTTTTTATCTCCTCGACCGAATCGCCGTCTTTTACTTTTTTGAGTTTCTCAATAGCTTCTTCGACCGGCTTCTTTTCTTCGGCCGTAATTTTGTCACCGGCGTCGCGAATGGCTTTTTCCGTGGTAAAGACCAAAGTATCGGCCATGTTGCGGGTTTCCACCAGTTCTTTTTTCTTTTTGTCTTCCTCTGCGTGCAACTCGGCATCTTTTTTCATCTTTTCCACTTCTTCCTTGGAAAGACCGGTGGACGCTTCAATGCGAATGGATTGTTCCTTGCCGGTCGCCTTGTCCTTGGCTTTCACCGACAAAATTCCGTTAGCGTCAATATCAAAAGTCACTTCCACTTGCGGAATGCCGCGCGGACTTGGCGGAATGCCGTCCAAGATAAATCTTCCCAATGTCTTGTTGTCCGCGGCCATTTCCCGCTCACCTTGCAAAACGTGAATTTCTACCGACGGCTGGTTGTCGGCGGCGGTAGAAAATATTTGGGATTTTGCCGTCGGCACGGTCGTATTTCTTTCAATAAGAGGAGTGCGCACACCGCCCATTGTTTCAATGCCAAGCGTCAGCGGAGTAACATCCAGAAGCAAAACGTCTTTCACATCCCCTTGCAAAACTCCTCCCTGGATCGCCGCCCCAAGCGCCACCACTTCGTCCGGGTTGACGCTAAGATTAACTTTCTTTCCAAAAAAAT
The DNA here is from genome assembly GCA_030837625.1 of Patescibacteria group bacterium. Lineage (GTDB taxonomy): Bacteria > Patescibacteriota > Minisyncoccia > Moranbacterales > UBA2206 > XYA2-FULL-43-15. The sequence continues at coordinate 22,328 of JAUPKF010000004.1, forward strand.
CTTCCACGGTTTTCACCACCAGCGGCATCCTTGTCATTCCTCCGACCATCACGATTTCATTAATATCTTTAGTTTCCAATTTCGCGTCCGCCAAAGATTTTTTCACCGGCTCAAGAGTCTTAGCAATCAAACCCCCAACCAACTCTTCCAATTTGGCGCGAGTCAACTTCATTACCAAATGCTTCGGCCCGTTGGCGTCAGTCGTGATGAAGGGCTGATTGATTTCCGTTTCCATAGCCGTGGAAAGTTCAATCTTGGCTTTTTCCGCCGCTTCTTTGATACGCTGCAACGCCAAAGGATCATTGCCCAAATCCATTCCTTCCTGTTTTTTGAATTCGTCAATTATCCAACGGATGATCACTTGATCAAAATCATCCCCTCCCAAATGCGTATCGCCGTTGGTAGATTTTACCTCCACCGTATCATCGCCCACTTCCAAAATGGAAATATCAAAAGTTCCGCCGCCCAAATCGTAAACAGCTATTTTTTCGTCTTTTTTCTTATTAAACCCGTACGCCAAAGCCGCCGCCGTCGGTTCGTTAATAATTCTCTTAACAGTAAGTCCCGCAATCTCGCCGGCTTCCTTGGTAGCTTTTCGCTGGGCGTCGTCAAAATAGGCCGGGACGGTGATAACCGCTTCGGTTATTTTTTCGCCTAGTTTTTCTTCCGCGTCCGCCTTGAGTTTTCCTAGAATCATCGCTGAAATTTCCTGCGGCGTGTAATCCTTATCCCCCATTTTCACCTTCACGCCGCCATTTGATTTTTCAATTTTGTACGGCATCAACTTCAAATCCCTTTGCACTTCCTCATCCTCGAAAGCGCGTCCGATAAGGCGCTTGATGGAATACAAAGTATTGCCCGGGTTGGTCACCGCCTGCCTTTTCGCTAAAAGGCCGACCAGTCTTTCACCGGATTTTGCGATCGCCGCCATCGAAGGCGTCGTGCGGTTGCCTTCCTTGTTTTCGATAATTGACGGACTGCCTCCCTCCACCACCGCCATCGCGGAATTGGTCGTCCCCAAGTCGATGCCTAATATTTTCGCCATAATCATTTTAGTTCTCAAGTTTAGACTTTTTAAGTCTAAACCCAAAACTTTATTAACATTTTTTAAATCTGTCTTAAATCCCAAATTACAAGCACCAAATTCCAAATAAATCCAAAGTTCCTAATTTTCAAAATTCAAAACCGTTTTGAATTTTGGTTATTGTAACTTATTTGGAATTTGTAATTTTGGATTTGTAATTTTTTAAATCACTCCACCGTCACTCTCGCCGCCCTAATTACCCTCTCATCAATCCTATACCCTTTCTGCAGTACCTTCTTTACTCTGTTTTCTTTTGTTTCATGTTTTATGTTTCGTGCTTCATGACTGACCGCTTCCATAACCGACGGATCAAAATCATCCCCCGTCTTTACTACAATTTCCTTCACTCCGTTATCTTCCAAAACTTTCTCCAGCTGTTTTTGAATATGCATTATCCCCGTCACCCACGGACTTGATTTCTCGCTTTCCGGAACGTGGCCAGTAGAAGCATAAAAGTTATCCAACACCGGCAGAATTTCCAAAATCAAATTCATATTGCCGAACGCGACCAGCTCTTTCTGTGAATCCGCTTGCCGTTTTTTGTAGTTTTCAAAGTCCGCTTGGCATCTTTTCCAGCCTTCCAAATATTTTTCCGCGTTCATATGCCACACCGCTTTGGCAATGGACTTTTTCATCCAGGATTTATATTCGGCATTTTTTTCAATATTTTCCGCCGCTTCCCACGTGTAACCATTATGTTCTTTACTAAGAATGATTTTCCCGCCTGAATATTTCACCAGATAATCGATATATACCGCCTGGTCATTGGCCGAACTGGCTTTCACAGTGTTAAGCGGCGCCACAATTTCAAACCCGACTTCGCCAAGTTCTTCGCGAATTTCCCTACCCAACGCTTCTTTCAAACTTTCCTCCGGATCCAGTTTCCCTCCCGGAAAACTCCACTGCCCGTAATTTTTCACGAAATAGCTGCCCTTGTCTTTCATCTCCAACAGCAAAAACTTGTCCTGTTTTTCGTCATACATCACCGCCTTTACGACCGCCGACAGTTTGTATTTTTCTTTATTTTCCATAGGCGTATTTAAAAAATCATAATTATTAGCGCGACCGTTCCGGTTCCGGCTATCAAAGTTTTTACATAATCCAAAAGCGATTTGTTGCGGGCGTATTTCATTCTTTTTGGCCCGATAATCGCCAAAAGTCCGCGCTCGCCCTCTTTCGTCCGATACGGCGAGACCACCATGGAGCAGTTAGGTATTTCCTTGATGGGATTTTCTTTCCCGATAAAAATTTTCGTTTCCCCGTCCCTGACTTTTCCGAGAATCGTTTCCACGTTTTCATCGATATAGTCCAAAATTTCCGCCACTTTACAAAACTCGTCAATCTCGCGAAACTCGGGGTTTTCCAAAAGTTCCGAAATGCCAAAATCATAGTAATCTTTGTTCGCGCCGGAGATGGCCAAGCCCCCGGAGATGGACGACAACAGCTTGGCGGTGGTTCGGGAGAGTTTCGTATTTTGCGCTTTGAGCTTGAGAAGTTCAGTTTGCAGTTTTTTTTGATCGCTCAAACTCAATTTTTGATCCGGCATTATTTTCTCCACGAAAAACCGGTAGCCTTTGTCGGTGGGAATGCGGCCGGCGGAAGTGTGCGGCTGGTGGAGATACCCCGCTTTTTCCAACTCGTTCATATCGTTCCTAACAGTGGCCGGACTTATTTTCAAGCCGTATTTTTCCGCCAAAACTTTCGACCCGACCGGAACAGCCGTGTTGGTATATTCTTCAATAACCGCGGATAATATTTTCTTATGCCTGGATTCCATATTGGCATTATATATCCCCCGTTAGCACTCGTCAAGTCCGAGTGCTAATTATCATTTTATACTACATTTTTAAGTTGTCAATATTGTGCATAAAAAAAGCGGCGATGATTCGCCGCGAAAATAGTTTACATTTGAAAAGCAAAGGGCTACCCGCGACCGATATGCATGGGACAAGCGTGGTCAGACAGTATTTCTTTCGCCTCCCCTACCTGACAACAGTCAGGGCAACACGCTTGACCATTGCTCAGTATTCGCTCGACATCCTCTCTCCTGGGACTTCTATATCCGGATAAGGGATTGTTGAAGTCAAAATGGTTAACAGCCATCGCGGTCGTACCCCTATGAAGTTCGTCTTCAAGAATACGATACCACCGGTCATCTTCACCAACAGCAAAGAGGGTTATATATTCCAACCCATTGGTTTCTCGAAGGGGTACAGAAACTATTTCATACTCCTTGCCCTCTATAAATACCCAGAGTCCAGCTTTGCCTTTGAAAAATTCCTCGTCCAAGAGAAACCCATCGTATCCGGGATCCTGATGCCAGTACAACGACTCCGTGCATTTAACCCTCATCTTTCACTCCTTTCCGCGGTTTCTCCGCATTCATCACAATAGTATCTCAAAGCTCCTTCGACATCACCAAGACACTTCATAGCAATGCCGCATTCCGGACACATAACTACTACCACCGAAGTATGGGTGCGCTTTTCTATTTCCATCCCAATTCTCCCCTATTTTTAAACAAGCGAAAGCAATCATTGTTGCCGCCAAAAAAACTGCCTAAATCTTATTATCTTATCCCCAAAAAGTCAACCTCCAGCTTGGTTTTATAAAGAAAGTGTCATCCCGAGCGGAGTTTTGATGTAATCATCGAAACGCAGCCGAGGGATCTGGTAACGATAATCGAAAACTTTACGATTTATAGTAAAATAAACAACAGTCGTTAGCAGATTCCTCGACTTCGCTACGCTTCGCTCGGAATGACATTCTAGAAAAAGCTGTTTTAATTTGATATTATTTCACAGTTCGTAAAGCTAAAATTCTCCAAGCTTCTTTTTTACGCGGAACAGAAAGACCTATGGATTCCCCGAAAACCCGCTGGATTTTTTCCACCAGCTCCAGAGGGTGTCTTCTAATGAAATTGCCGTAAACGCACATTTTCAAAAGATCGCAAGATTTGTTGGGCAGGTATTTCAAAACCATCCCGGCCATATAATCCGGCGCGAAAAGGTAGATGGCCTCGACTTTTTTTTCTTTCAAAAAATCACCGACTTTCTTTTGAAGTTTTTTCAAAAACTTGTTTTCCACGTAAAGCTTCAAGTCCCGATAAACCTCGCCAGAACCGAAAACCCGCCCATGCCCGGATTTCATAAAAAATCCCTCCCGATCAAGATATCTGGGCTTGGGAATTTTAAACCCGTCCCTTTTCTCTATTCGTCCGTTTTCCGCCAGATAAAATTCCGCCTCCCGAGCTGAAGAAACTATAAACAGCGCTTTCTCATTTCTAAATTGTACCAATGGGTATCCTATTTCCATACACTCATAGTACAAAACAATTCCCGCTTCGTTTCAATCTTTGTCTTTCTTCTTCTTTTTCTTTTTCATTTCCCCGGTTTCTTCGTCAAAAATATATTTGTCCGGATCGATTTTTCCGGTAATGGCAAATTCGTCCACTTTGACTTTCTGATAAGCCGTGAATTTTTCTTTTGGATAAAGCTCCGCCGCCTTTTCCATAAAAGCGTGCCAGATAGGAGCGGCACTGTAAACTCCGTCCGAACCGGATTTCATCGGCCGACTGTCGTTGTTTCCCGCCCAGACGCCCGCCGCAATGTCGTTCGTATAGCCGACCGTCCAACCATCTTTATATTCCTGGGTGGTTCCCGTCTTGGCCGCTACTGGCCGCCCCGACAGCCTCAAGTTTCCGGCATTTCCAAATATGGGTTTTCTGGCTTCGGTATCGGAAAGAATCGAATTTATTCTTCTGGCAATCTCAACGTCCAGCACCTGCTCATAGCGATTTTTATTTTCAAAAACAATTTGTCCGCCGCCATCAACAATCTTTGCCACCGCCAAAAGAGCGGCTTTTTTACCGTCATTGGCAAAAACTCCATAAGCGCCGGTCATTTCCAAAAGCTTCACATCTCCCCCGCCCAAAACCAGAGAAAGCCCGAAACGATTTTTGTCAGTCAGCGTCGTTATTCCCAAGCGTTCGGCCAGCTCGATTGTTTCCGGCACTCCCGCCAGCGACAATGTTTTCACGGCTGGAATGTTGAGCGACATCGAAAGGGCGCTTCGCATCGTAACCAAGCCGTGAAATTTCCCGTCGTAGTTTTTGGGAATATAGTTTTTGCCCGAACCGTCCCGACCAAAATCGGTGGGAATATCCAAGATATATGTTTCCGGCTGGTAACCTTTCTCGAAAGCTTTAGCGTAAGCGAAAGGTTTGAAAGAAGAACCGGGCTGGCGCAAACTGGTCGCCACGTTCACTTGTCCGTCGATCTTGCCGTCAAAAAAGTCGCGGCTGCCGGCCATCGCCAAAATTTCTCCGGTTTTGGGGTTGACCGCTGCGAGCGACGCGTTTTCGGCGCCATAAGTTTTTTCGTTATACTCAGCTCCTTTTTTCACGGTTTCCTCCGCCAGCTTTTGCAATTCCCAATCCAACGTCGTAATGATCCTGAGCCCACCAGCTTCCAACATTTCCTGGCCGTACTCTTTTTCCAACTGTTCAATAACATAAAAAACAAAGTGTGGAGCGGAAATTTCGATTTTTAACGGTTTTATTTTGGCAAGAGTTTCCGCTTCCATGGCCGAGCGCGCTTCTTCTTCGCCGGCCAATCCCAATTCCGCCATCCTTCTCAGAACATATTCCTTCCGAGCGATGAGATCTTCCTTGTGATTCCCGTGCGGAGAATAATAGGTAGTAGCTTTGGGCAGAGCGGCCAAAAGCGCCGCTTCATCCAGCGTCAAATCCAGAGCTTTTTTTCCGAAAAACCATTCCGAAGCTTGTCCGATTCCGCAAACGTTGGAACCGTAAGAAATATTATTAAGATAGGCGTCCAAAATTTCATCTTTGGAAAAATTGTTTTCAATTTTGACCGCCATCAAAACTTCTTTTATTTTCCGCTCAAAAGTTTTCTCCCGGGTGAAAAAAACATTCCGAGCGAGTTGTTGGGTGATAGTCGAACCGCCTTGCTCTATTTTTCCGCTCTCGACGTTCGCCCGAGCCGCCCGGACCATAGACGCCGCGTCAAATCCGTTATGATTGTAAAAGTTATCATCCTCCGCGGCAATGGCCGCCAAGCGAGCGATGTCCGGAATTTGGTCATGCGGCAAAATTTTCCGATTTTCGTTGCCGTGAATTTCATAAAGAATATGCTCCCCGGTCCGGTCGTATATCGTCGAAGTCTCCGGAAAATCCATCTCTCCGAGAACTTTGGCGTCGGGCGTATCGGCATAAAGAAAAGTCAGTACGCCCAAAAGCGCCCCGATTGCGATAACAATCGAAGCCGCCAAGACAAGTCCGAAAGATTCCAAGGTTGTAACGACTATTTTTCGCATTTATTCAGACCTCCGAGGTCTGCGGCCGCAGACCTCGGAGGTCAATTTGATTCGTCTATACTAGTTATAGCAGGTATTGCCGTATTCGTAAAAAATACGCATAAAAAAACAGCTCCGAACTGTTTTTATTACAAAACATCAATCGCTTCATTTCAAAACGCCGGCGTTGGAAAGAGCCATGGAAGCGTGAATGGCGAAAACTTCATAGAATTCCAACTCGTGCGATTCCATGCCGGATTTATCCTTAAAACCCAAGAATATAAAACCTTTTAGTTTTTTCTCGGATTTGAGCGGCAAAGCCAGAAAGTATCTCAGTTTTTTATCCGGATTCGCCCAAGTCAGATCATTTTTTTTGAAATATCCTTTAGTAACCGATTTTTCTCTTATCAAAGTTTTCATCATCTGACATTTTTTTGAAGAAATCTTGCCCATATTTTTTTTGTTTTTGGCGCTTGCTCCTTCCGCGCACAAGAGCCGAAATTCGCCGCTCTTGTCCCGAAGATAAATCAAACCAATGTCCGCTTCGGAGAAGCTCATAGCCGAATACAGAATATAAAAAGCCAGCTCTTTTTTCTTTTTTCTTCTCACGTGACGCTCCAGATCCAGAAGGAAGGATATCTTCCTATTGATCGTTCCCACATGCCGGTACGACTCAATCAGCCGATCTTCCGATTTTTTTTGACTCTCCCTCATCCGAGTCATGCCGACTCCGAAAGCCAAGTCATTCGCCAGCTCTTCAAGAAGCTTCACCTCGTCCTTATCAAAAGAATTTATTTCCGCCGAGTAAATTGTCAGCGAGCCGAAAACTTTACCGGAAGATTTCAACGGAAGCGCGATGGAACAGCGGTAGCCGCGTTTCAGAGCCTGATCCCTCCAAGGAAGCAAATCCTCGTCCGTTAGAAAGTCTTTCCCTAGAATAGTGCGGCCTGTCCGGATGGATGTGCCGGTCGGTCCCCGGCCTTTGACGGTTTCATCCGACCAAGAAACGTTGGCGGTTTTGAGATAGCCGTCTTCAAACCCCTTTTGCGCTATGGCCTTAACGCTTTTATACTCATCCTCTTCGGCGCTTCCCACCCAAGCCATGCGGTATCCCCCCGTTTCCACGATAATCTTGCAAATGCTGTCCAGAAGTTCCTTTTCATTCTCAATGTGGATAAGCGTATGGTTGCACTGACTCAGCATTTTCAAAGCGCGATTGGCTCTTTCCAGTCCGTCTTGATGACTGAATTTGTTGATAGCCGCGCCGATAAGCGGAGTCATTTCCTCCAAAAATTCCACCGTTTCCAGGGGAACTTTGTTTTTTCTCTTGTCGGCGATATGGATCGCCCCCAGAATTTTTTGATGGTAACGGATGGGAATTATGGAAATCGACATGAAACCGCGGCAAACGCAAACGCCACGGAACCGCTCTTTCTGTTCTTCGGAAAGGCCTTGCAAAAATTTCAAGGTATTGCCAGAAGAAAACGAGCCGGCTCGCGTCATCGCGACCATATCCTGCGGCTCCGGTTTTCCCGTCACCACCCGAATGCAGGCGCAATGGTCTTTTCTCACCGACAGCCAGTTTTCCGATTCCCAAAATTCTTTGTCAAAACCGACGTAGGCTTCGTAAGGAATGCGCCCGTCCTTGTCCAAAATCCGCAAGCCGACATATTTCGCGCCGGTCCAGGATTGGATAAGTTTCACGACTTCGTCCAAATAGGTTTTTCTGGAAATTTCTTCTCCCAGAAGCTCCAAAAGACGGTTCTTGGCGCTCACCATCTTCAAAGGCTCATCCGCGCTTTTTTCCTGGTCGCTATTATTTTTTTCCGCTTCCCTCCTCCCAGCCATTGTTTTATATCTTCTAAATTTCTAGTTTAGCTAATACTACCAGTGCCCCCAAATAATGTCAACAAGCATTGACATTTTAAAAAACAGGCTGCCCGCGCCTGCTTTGAAAAAAGATACCCGATAAATTTGATTATTTTTTCAACTTCTTCACCGTCTTAGGCATCGCTATCGTTTTCGTGACGTCAGCAAAATGATCAGGAGCCTTTTATTCAGCTTTTTATAGATGAAAACAGAGTTTGACAAATAGCTAAAGTCATTATACCATAGCACTTCAGTTCTTTTCGTTTTAAATAGGCAACAACTGGCCAAAAACCATCTGAAATATAACAGAACTTTCACTTGAATTCAGAAGGAGAAAAGCATGGAAGATTGGAAAGAGTTTCCGTTGGGTTATGTCATGGAGCCGAAAAAAAAATTCGATCATCTCGGCGTTCACAAGAAATCTTTGAACATTCCTGATATAACGTCGGGACTTTTCGAGGGTGCGCCAAGCGTACGCTGGGTTACCAACAAGTATGGCCTGGCGCATCAAGTCGGTCAATATTACCCGTCCAACGTTATTGAGGTTTTCGTCTGCCTCAAGGGCTGGGCGCAAATCGACATGCATTCCAAGGAGCGCTGTGGCACAATCGTCCTCAACTCCGATGAGAAAATGGGTCTTATCGTTAACTGGGAGATTCACCGTGCCATAACGCTTTCTTCTGATGGTATGCTGATGATTCTGGCTTCTGATAAGGCTGACCATGACCTGGTCAAAATGCTTCCATTGCCTGTTTCCTGTCGGTGCAAGGAAGTAGGACCTGACGGGAAGCCGAGTTCTGACAAAGTCCAGATGATTATGACTGAACTCAAGCAGTCTATCAAGGACTGCTACGGCGATAGAGCGCTCAGCGATTGGATATACCGTCTGAAAATCGACGGCGTCACAATCCCCGAAACCTGGCGAGAGCGTTGGGGTAGCTACTTTCACGGCGTGGGCATGGCTCTCTGCAATTTCCCTGAGTGTAACGACTTCGACGGCAAAACTCATCAGGGATATATCCTCAAAGAGCTGAAAGAGTGCTTGCTTTCCGGAGTTTTCCCCAGCGAAACGCTCCGCATCGACGGAAGTTGGTACGTCTTTGCCGACGATAGCCACTGCTAAATCAGTTTCAAGAGATAGCAATCCTGCGAAACAAAAACGCCCCGCGCTTCGAAAGAAGTCGCGGGGCATTTTTATTTCTGGAAATTTTTTATGCGGCGAGGTAAGAAATCGATTACTTACCTGGAAATTGTTGGGGAGGAGGGATTCGAACCCCCGCATGATAGGACCAGAACCTATTGCCTTACCGCTTGGCTACTCCCCAGGGCAGTATTCGGTATATAGTATATAGTATTTGGCATTTAACATCAAGTTGCCCATTAAAATACAAAAAAGCACCTTAAATGCTTTCTAAATACTAAATACTAAATACTAGATACAAGCTACTAAATCCTCAAATACTTTCTCATCGCGATGATACTACTGAAGATTCCCAAGAATGTTCCGATTGCCAATTGCATGCCAAGAAGCAGGGCGAAATTTTTGAGATAAAAACTAAATAAGTTCTCCGGCAATACCACCGACGGAAAATATTGGGCGGTAAAGCGGACGGAAAGAAACAGAAGCCCCATTGAGATAACGGAAGCAATCGCGCCGTAAATAATCCCTTCGAAGATAAACGGCAGACGGATGAAAGTATTGGAAGCGCCAACCAGACGCATCACTTCTATTTCCTGGCGATGAGTGTAGATGGTGATTCGGATGGTATTGAAAATAATCAAGATGGAGATTCCCGCCAAAAGCACCGCCAATATCGATCCTATTTTTTTGATTTCCGCCACTATCCGGTTCAACTTTTCAATTATCTCCTTGTTCTTCCCATAATTCACCCGGCTAATATCTTCCTTGAAAGACGCCTCCGCCAAATAGGCAGACACGGATTCATATTGGTCCGGGCTTTTAGCTTTCACCACTAAAGAAGCCAGAAGCGGGTTTTCACCCAATTCCTCCAAAGATTTGACGATTGCCGGCTCATTAACGTTGTTGCTTTTGAAATCCTCCAGGGCTTTTTCTTTGGAAACATATTCAACCGACGCCACTTCCGAATAACTCTCCAGATCGATCTTCGCTTTCGAAATATTTTCCTCGGAAACATCGGATTTGAAATATATGCTGACATTGACTCTCTCCTGGACGTTTCTCAAAATGTTACTGCCGGTTTCGGTGATCACAAAGAGAACGCTGATGGTAAACAGCGAAAAAATCATCACGCTCACCGCCGCGACAGAAAGCCAGCCATTCCGCCAAAAATTTCTAAAACTCTCCCTAATTGTCCTGCCTAAAACTAAAAACATAAATATTCCCGATGCGAATCAACGAATTATATCCGAATCTACAAATAGCGCTCGCTCGTACCTTCCTTCGGAAACTGCCTCAATATTATTCGTAAATTCGCATTCATTCGTTGATTCGAATCGGTTTTTTAACACATTTTATATTTCCCTCTGGCGTCGTCGCAAACGACGCGTCCGCGCTCCAAAACAATCACCCTTTTGGCCGCCTTATTGACAACTTCCCGGTCATGACTAGCTAAAATAACGGTTGTTCCCAATTTATTGATCTTGAGAAGCAGTTTCACAATTTCAAGCGACGCTACTGGATCCAAATTCCCCGTCGGTTCGTCCGCGATAATCACGATGGGCTTGTGGATGAGCGCCCGCGCCATAACCACTTTCTGTTGTTCCCCGCCGGAAAGTTCATGCGGATATTTTTCCATCTTGTCGGAAAGGCCGACGATGTCCAAAATTTGCGGCACGTCTTCCATAATTTCATCCGTCGGCGCGCCGGAAACTTCCATAGCGTAAGCCACGTTCTCAAAAGCGGTTTTTTTCGGCAAAAGTTTGAAATCCTGAAAAACCGTTCCAATTCTTCTTCGATGAAACGGCAACTTCCTCCGACTGATGCCGGAAAGCGGCTTACCTTCGAAATACACTTCCCCTCCAGTCGGCATTTCTTCGGCATAGATAAGCTTGAGAAAGGTTGATTTTCCCGCTCCGCTGGCTCCGACAATCGACACGAACTCGCCTTCCTGAATTTCCAGACTGATATCTTCCAGCGCCGCAAAATCGCTGCCGAAAACCTTTTTGACATTGTCAAACTTGATAATCACTCCGTCATCTATCTTTCTCTCTTCCATTTCCGCCGCCTCGACCATTTCGTCCGTTCCTGATTCCATTTGATTAATATTTTCTTCGTCTAATATTTCTTCTCGCTTTTCCATGAAAAAATTTGTTTTCTAAAATATCGCACTGTTTAAATTATACACTATTTCTTAATATACCTCAAGTAGCTTTCCGCAAAACTATTAATATCTCCATTCAAAACTCCTTCCGTGTCGGATGTTTCGTATTTCGTCCGATGGTCTTTCACCATTTTATATGGATGAATAACATACGACCTTATTTGACTGCCCCATTCGGCGCTAACCGCCTCCCCGCGCAACTTTTTCTTTTCCGCTTCCTGCTCTTCCAAATATTTCCGGTGCAGTTTGGCTTTCAAAATTTTCATCGCCTGTTCCTTGTTTTGCATCTGACTCCGCTCGTTTTGGCAGCTGGCGACTGTGTTGGTCGGGATATGAGTTATCCGCACGGCGCTGTCGGTCGTGTTAACGCTTTGTCCGCCGGCGCCCGATGAACGGAAAACGTCCACCCGGATATCCTGCGGCCGAATCTCCACTTCTTTCAAGTCTTCTATGACCGGCAAAACTTCCACTAAAGCAAAAGATGTCTGGCGAAGATTGTCGGAATTGAATGGGGAAAGCCGCACTAGCCGATGCACCCCTGCTTCACTTTTTAAGTTTCCATAAGAATACGCGCCAGACACTTCCATTGTCACGTTCTTTATCCCAGCTTCCTGCCCCCGCGACTCGTCCACCACTCGCGCTTTGAAATTATTTTTTTCCGCGAAGCGCAAATACATCCGCATCAGCATCTCCGCCCAATCCTGCGCGTCCGCTCCTCCGGCTCCCGAATAAATGGAAAGGATAACATCATTGCGGTCATACTCGCCGTCGAAAAGAGTCTTGAATTCCAAGTCATTCACAACCTTTTCTATAATGCCAACTTCTTTTTCAAGCTCGCCCGCCGAAGCCTTGGCGAAGGCAGGGTCGCCCTCCGCCATCTCCGCCATTTCCGCCGCGTCCGCCAATTTTTTTTCGATATCTTTGATTTCCGCGATTTCCTTTTTGAGCTCTTCCATTTCTTGCATTACTCCGCCGGCCTTTTTTGGATCATCCCAAAAATCAGCTTCCGCGGCTTCCCGCGTCAAGTCCGCAATTTTCCGCGCCTTACTAGGAAAGTCAAAGATAGTCCCGAATGGTCGGGATTTTAGATTTCAATTCTCTTATCTTTTCTTGAAGCTCTTTCATAATAAATAAACCGATTGCTTTAAAACAAAATTAAAATCAAAATGTAAATTTCAAAAATCAAAATGACAAATCAAAATATAAAATGTTTTTATAATTTTAAATTTTACATTGTCATTTTTATTTTTGATTTTTGATTTTTTCATTGATAAAAACAGCTATTCTAAAACCAAAAGGCTCGCCATCACTCCCACTCCCGCGACAAACGCCAGAATCTGCCCGATGGTTTTTTTGATGGCCGTGTGTTTGTGAAGTTCAGGAATGAGGTCGGTACCGGCGATGTAGATAAAACCTCCGGCCGCGAAAGGCACGAGAATTTTGGCCATATTTTCCGAATTGAAACTCAAAAGCAAAACCAGCATCGCGCCCAAAACCGCCGAAAGAGCCGTCAAGAAATTATACAGCAAAGCTTTGGATCTGGAAAATCCGCCGTAAATCAAAGAGCTGAAATCTCCGATCTCCTGGGGAATTTCGTGGAAAACCACCGCCACGGTCGTGGCCACGCCGACGGGAAAAGAAATGATGTAGCCGGCGGCAATAATCAGTCCGTCGATAAAATTATGAATAACGTCGCCGAAAAGTATCACGTAGGAAAAGGGATGTGGATGGTCTTCGCACGGCTCCTCGTGGCAATGCCGCCAACGAATGGCTTTTTCCAAGATGAAGAACAGGAGAATTCCGCTAATAAGCAAGAAGGAAACCGTCGTAGGATTATTTTCCTCATAAGCTTCCGGGATGAGATGCAAAAAAGCGTCCCCCATCAGCGTCCCGGCCGCGAAACTCACCAGATAAATCAGCCAGCGGAAAAGTTTTTTCTGGTCGAAAGACAGCGTAAAAACTCCGACCAAGGAAATCAGACTGACTGCGACAACAGAGACAATTGTATAAAACCAGACGCTTGCCATCATCTTCTTCGTTAAAACATTGTTTTATCCTACAAGACCACTGACTACTTTTTCCAAGGCTTGGGATGAATATTGAGGATACTCTCTTTCAATCTTGTCCAATCCATTCCTGGAAAGTAAGAGAATATTTTTCAATTCAGGACTCGCCACAGAAAGGACGCGAGAGTCTCGATAGCGAAAGAAAGAAACTATGTATGGTTTAAGTTCAGCTGATTCTTGAAAAATATTTTCCGCTTGGGAATGGGTAAAGTTGGCAGCATATTTCTCCACTTCTGAAAGCGCCTGAATAAACACATCCTCAAATCCTGCATCCTCTCCTTTTCTACTGCTATGTTTTTCAAAAGATACACTGTCCTTTTTGCTCTTACTCTTTCTTTTGAAACCAATATCGAAAGTAAACAATCTTCCAAAAATAACCACCAAAGCCAGCGCCACAAGAATCGCCGCTGCCGCATATGTCCAGGGAGCATAAAATTTCCAAAGATATATTATTTTATAGTAAAACGCCTGCCAGATATTGGCTGGGATAACGGTGAAATATAGTTTGGCGGCGGCGGCAATTCCGATTACCGCTCCTTCGGAGTTTTCACTTGTCTTGGCCGGACTGGCTTCCACATAAGCAAAATATTTCCCTGGTTCCAGCTTAACCGGAAGACGGAGCGTAACTTGAACGACTTGAGTTTCTCCGGGGCCCAAATCAAATTCCCGCGGGCCAAATTCGAACCATTCCTTTTGCGGACGATGTTCCGGCACTCCCTCATGATATTGAATGCCAACTGAATAGGCGGAAGCCTCGTCCCCCGTATTCCGGACGGTGAGAGATGGCATAGAATATATTCCTCCGGGTTTTAAATCTTCATTGAGTTCAATCTTAGCCGTTCCCACCCCCACTCCGATCTTAGCGAAAGAAATTTTAGCAAAAAAAATTCCCCAAACAAAAAAAGCGGCAAAAACAACGAAAGAAATTAATGACCGCTTGTTCATAAATTTTCCATTTCTCAAAATCAAATCTATTGATAGTAAACCGCCTGAACAGTAACTGTGGCCGTTTGTTGGGTATAGGTGGCGGTTGTTGTCGGAGTTCCGATTTCCAAATCAAAAACTTGGTTTCCAGTATCAGCCACGTCGTTGGATAATTGTTGGTAGTTGGTTGTAAGCGCCGTCCAGCTCGGCGTAGTATCGCAAGTAGTGGTGCAAAATTTATGGGTATAATTTTCCGCTCCGGCCGTTCCGGCAAGTGTCCACGCGGCTGTGTTGAAGCCGCGGACATTGAAGTCCTCCGTTACGTTTCCATCATTGTCAGCCGTTTGAGAGTCGTTCACTCCGGAAGAAGTTGTGTCTTCCGTAGTGCTCGTCGCAATTGTTCCATAGGAAACCGCTCCATCGGTAACCGCCACGGAAATACTTTGCGCCGTTACTGTCGCCGTCACATCCCCTGTCTGCGCCGCCCTTACTGAAACAGCCATAAAAATGGCCGCCACGACACAAACGCCGATCTTTAGAAAATAATTTTTCATTATTTTGCTTTTTGTTTTCCCTTGAATAAATCCCTTTTTGTATAATTCTATCATATTAGAAATAATACACAAGGCAACAAGCAAATAAATTATCCACAGTCAGGAAATATTTAATATTCAACCGCCTGCACTGTTACGGTAGCGGTTTTTTGCTGATAGTCCGAAGTAGAGACGGGAGTGCCGATTTTCAGGTCAAAATCTTGCGTTCCGCTCGAAGAAACATTAACAGCTAGAGTTTCATAGGAATCGTAAGTTTGCAAGATTTCCCAACTCGTTCCATCGTTAATGGAAAAACTATGTACAAACGTATTAACACCCGCCGTTCCTCCCACCGACCATTGCGTTCCGCCAACGGCGTGGGAAGTTTTGATGTTAAAATTTTCGGCAACGTTGCCGTCGTTTCTGGCTGTCTTGGTTTCATTGGTACCGCTAGCGGTAGTATCTTTTTCGCTGTTAAGCGGTACGTTCCCATAAGAAACAACGCCGTTTGGATCGATAGAAACAGAAATGAATCCTTCAAATCCCCTGTCCGAGGAAGATATTTGTTGGGCAGCTCCGCTTGCGTTAAGCACGCACCTAAAATATCTGCCGTCACCATTATCCGGCGCTCCCGAATCTTCATAACTGAACGTGGTAGCTCCATCAATATTGGAATAACTGGCATCGCTATCAGCGGCCGATCGCTGCCATTGGTATGTCAATGTCCCAGCTCCTCTGTATCCGGTATCAGTGGCGCTATCCGGACTGTCGCCTGCCGCGTTGGTTGCCACCACTTTATATGTCCGCGATGTTCCATTATTGGCTGAATAACCCGATAAAATCAAAGAAACAGCGCCTACAGTAGTCCCATCGGAAGCCGTAGATGTTCCGGCTGTAATAGTTGGCGCCGGCGCGGCGCTGTCATCATAAGTTGCCACATCGCCAAGAGTGTCAAGAAGATTAGTCCCTTCATATACTTTATACCCAGTCGCCCCGCTGGATTTTGTCCAAGTTATCGTCACTTTATCCGTATAGGTTCCGTCCGTGGCCGAGACGTTAGTCGGCGCGTCCGGCGGAGAGACGTCAGTATCAATCGTAAATGTCGGGGTTGCCACCGAGGTTTGTTCCCCAAGCAATGCCGTCGCGGGAATAGTGGCGGTGATGGTTTCTTGGGCCGTAATATCATAGGAAGGAAATGCGTCCAGAGTAATCGTGACAACAGTATTAGACGTTCGAACGACACCGGAAACATTTTGCCCAGCTTTTACCACCGCATCCCAACCAGTCCCTCCGGATTGAGCAGAATCCAAGCCATTGATAATCGCTTGGCGCGCGTCGGCAAACGGCGTGGTCGCGGCCGGACGCAGCGCAAGAGTAATGGCCGCCCACGAGAAGTCAACGCTATCGGTCTGCGAGTGCCCCCATGTCGCCGCGTCAGTTGCGCCACTTGTCCAGTTATTGATATGCCCGACGCCAATCGACACATCATTAGTGTCGTTTGTCCCCCCTCGAGTAAAGAAGTCAAGGACTAAGTCCGTCGAAGTAAATGTGTCCGCGCCACCGTTGTGCCCCGCCGCCCCAACCACTACTACGTACGCGCCCGCAGTACTGGGAGTGATATCAGGAGGGACGACACGGGACGTGTCGGCGGCTTGTCCTGGAACAGCCGCGACATCGAGCGGATTACTGGAATCGACTCCCCGAAATACATACACCGCCATCGCGCCCGAGTCGTTAGCATTTCCGGTCGGACCGAACGTAGTCGATGCGTCCGGCGTGCCACCCATAAACTTGTAGGCAACACGAAGATTTGTGTCAAGCGTGTCGTCCTGATACAATTCGCTGTCAATCAGAGTGTAGCTGTTGCTGCCGTCAGTGATTGCCAGAGTCCTGTCTGCCGTCGCACCGGTACCAAAAACCGCAATGACCAAATCGCCGGCAGCAACGGCTGATGCAATACCCCCTGTCAGCCCGCTATTTAGGGCGATTGTGGAATCACCACTGATCGCGCCTGCTTTGCCCGCGGTAGTGCCGCCGACGAATTGAATCCTAGATGCGTTCGCTGGAGCATACATACCATCCGTTGTTAAAACGATAGTTTTGCCACCGGCGACAATATCAGCTTCAGTAATACTTGCGGTAGCGGTTCCAGACAAGGTGACAACTGGAGCATTGGACCTAATTTCAAAGTTAAGCGTATTCGCCTCATCATCCGTACCCGCAACGAGTCCTCCCGCAATCGTGCCCGGGTCGGAAGTCGGGGTTCCAACCTGAATCTGCAGTTTTCCACCTTGCGCGCCAACATTAGCGTCAACATAGTCAGCCACCGATTCCGCCCAGGTGCCACCCGTTACTGCGCCTAGGGCAGCGTGGGAGTTATTATCGTCTTGAGAAACGAGTGAGATAGCTTTCGCTCCCGAGACCGTCGTCGTAACCTGTTGGATGACCGGGTCTGTTTCGGTTTGGTCGGGAGTAAAGCTTGCGGCGGGTACCACATCATTAATCGTTCCCGACGAATAGCCCGAAAAGCTGTAAATACGACCCATGCGTCCGACGGTGCTTGCCAAGGAACCAAAGTTAATCGTTGCCCCATCTTCGGAGCCATCTGCAATCCTGCCATATGCCCACGCATTGCCGAGGAGTGCCCCGCCAGCGTTTGTAGTGCCTAAGCCCGATGGGCCAAAGAGGAGCGTCCAGCCCGACGGCGTAGATAGAGACAATGAGGCGTCAAGGACGACGATATGCGCGATAAGAATATCACCGGCATCCACCGCCGCCGGAGCCGCGGGAGTGAGGTTTGCATCGATTGTTTCCGTCATTGTACCAGCACCCGCCGATTTGTAGGCGATGGTGGATCCTGCATGTGTCTTATTCAATCCTGGAGGGAAATTCCAAATCTGCGGCCAGCCGGAAAAAATCCAGGCGAAAGTAAGAAGAGTGATAAAAATAAATTTTGACCACCAAGTAAAAAGCTTTTTTATTCGACGCCGTTTCAAGTTTTTGGCGCCGCTAAAACCGCCGCGCGCGTTTTGAAGCAGTGTTTCAAAAAAAATATTTTTTCTATTTTTGTTCTCGTCCTTCATTTTTTTCTCCGTCCACGTCGCGAAGCATTGAGCGCGCTTCCAAAATACCGCCCAGAAAGAAAGCGGAAAATGTTACTTTTGAAATATTTTTGACTATTTCCAAGGTTGGATTTCCCGTGAAAATCAGACCGGAAATTTCCGAGATCACTAGAAACACAAGCGCGGCGAAAAAAAGTTTGTAGGATTTGTCCAGCTTCATCTCTGTCCGCCAGATAATTCCCAAAAGAAATACGCCGGACAAGAGCAAAAGGACGATTGAAAAAATTTGCGAAGCAAAGCTGATAATTTCCATTTTTTTATTTTAGCTTAATTAATGTATCTTTTTCTTTTGAGAAATCTCTCCGTAATATGAAATAATGCCTGCTTTGTCAAATGATGTTCCCAAGCGGTTAGCATTAAAAGTATCAAGAGTATCAAGATAGCCAGGAAAACCAACCAACCTAAATTACTCATGATATCGGTCATGGTTATGAGCGTGCCCGCGCCAATTTTGATAACCGAACGGTCTTTCAGAATAAAATATCCTTCGTGGCTGACAGTCGTTTCTCCGACTGTAACATTGACTTGCAGCTTGTATTTTCCAGTTTTCAATTTATATGACAATGGAATTTTTTTTCCCCAAGAAAGGCCACCCGCAAAATCAATCCTGTCTCTAAATTCCTCGGAAAGACCATCGCTCCCTGAAATGACATAGATTATCTCCGCTTGGCCATATTTTTCAGCCTCCTTATTAAAAAGTATTTTTGCGTCCAAGTTTTCTCCACGGTAGGCTTCTTCAGATATCTCAACGCCCCGAATATACGTTTCTCCCTGCAACTCGACATCGAAGTCGAAAGGTTTTTCCGCCGATTCCTTTTCTATTTCTGTTTCCACTTCCAAATCCTTATCTTCTCTTTCCTGGATTGGAACTAGAGGCACGGACTCTACCACCGAACTGGTTTCCGATGTTTCCTCGTCTTCTTCTTCGTCATCCTCGCTTTCTTCTTCCTCTTCTTTGATCTTAAAAACTAAAGAGGTGCTGGCCGTAACGGAAGGGTCTTGCGGATCGACGGCGGTTACATAAATAGTGTGAGTCACCCGAGACAAATTAACCCCCGGCGTCCATTGCCAAAAACCATTACTATTGGCTCCAGTCTCAGCGTAAATTATCGGACCGCTGTGAATTTCTATATTTATCACGGCATTGGCAATGCTAGTTGAACCAGAAAAAGACGGGGTTCTGTCAGTCGTGGAAGGAATTCCATGATAACTGGCAACATTTTTTCCTCTGAAGGTGGTAATGGATATTTCCGGAATTGCGTTTTGCGAACAATTCATCGACGCTACCGAAACTGGGTCAGAGACGGCGTTTCCCATCGGACCGACCGCCGTAACAGTATATGAATAGTTAACTCCATTTCCTGCGCTTTCATCCGTATAATAATTATCCAAAAGACCGGACATAAGTTCGGCTCCGCCGCGATGAATATCGTAGGAAGTAGCATCATCTTCTTCGTTCCAAGAAAGATATACGTAGGGCTGGTTTTGTCCGTCACACCCGGCGCTTGCGGCAAGAACTGGCGGATCCGGCGGACCAAAAACTTTTACCACGGCCGAAACAGTCACTCCGGCTACCCGTCCCTTTTGGTTAATATCAGAAAGAAGCGCCCCCCAGCCTAAAAAGTATCCGGACAAAAGATAAGCCGCCATAAAAAATCCGGTTAAGGCCAGATGAAGCTTGAAAAGTTTTTCAAGATTTATTGTTCTTTTTTTGATTTTGTTTCTCATCCTTCCGATGATATCATTATACCATAAAAAAAAGCGGCTTGAGCCGCTTTTAGAAATATCGGAGACTGCTAAATATATTTCTTGATCAGCTCACTGTGCCCCGCTTCTACTTGCGTAAGAGCGCCGAAAAATTTTCTGATATTGTTTTCGACCGCTTCTCCGGCGAATCTTTTATAAAGTCCGACGGCGCGGTCCTCAAGCTCGATGGTCTTTTTGAAATTATCCAGGTCTTCACTGAAACATTCCTCCGATTTTGTTTCCGGCATTTTAATATCCAGTAGTTTTATAACAATCGCGGCGTGCTCCGATTCTACTTTCGCCAACCGCTTGTACATCGCTTTTATTTCATAAGTTTCCGATTTTTCGGCCATACAAAGATAAATAGCGGTAGCTTTGGTTTCCAGTTCCAGTGTTTCTAATAAATTATTCTTTGACAGCTCCGAAATTTCTATTCTTTCATTTACTATCGGACAAGCTTCTTTTCCCGATTTGATGAAGTTTCCCTTCGCTCCGCAAAACGGACAATCGCCCGGCTTTTCCACACCGATATGCGCCTCCCCGCAAATTTCACAGATGTATAGATTCACCCCGTTAGAAATTTCCATATTGTTTGGCTTCGATTTAGTGGTTTAAAAAATTGCTTCTAATTGCTACCCACGGAACAAGTCAACTTCTAACGGGGTAAATGGTTGAATTATTTTAAGTTTTGTGTAATATTAGTTAAGTCGCCTCACCGGCGACCTGCCGAAGAGGCAGACGCCGAAGTAGCTCAATTGGTAGAGCAATGGTATCGTAAACCATAGGTTACCGGTTCAAGTCCGGTCTTCGGCTCAAACGTTTGAATCGTGTATGATTTAACTGTGCAGAGGCTTGATTTATACTATGTAGGGGCTTGATTTATCAAGCCCTGTTTACTTTTGGGTTTAATAAATTAAACCCCTACATTACTCTCCCGTCAAACTTACGATTCTCGCGAACTCTTCATTCACCATCTTTTGGATTCGGTCGATGACCGGATTGTTTTTTTCATTGAAAAGATGCTTGAAACGCCCCTGGGTTTTCAAAAATTCCGCAATTGGTTTGGGCTGCGACGGTTCGTGGGTTATTTTATACTTTCCGTTTTCTCCGCCATAGGCGGATCCGCCTATGGCGGAAATCTCATAAAGTGGCCAGAAATTCGTTTCCGTCGCCAGCTTTGCCACATTGACGTATTGCGAAGTGGGAAATTTCCAGTTGTTTTGACAGGGAGAAAAAACATTGAGAAACGACGGCCCTTCCGTTTCCAGCGCCTTCTTGGCTTTCTTTTTTAAATCTTGGAGATAGGCCACATTGGCCTGAGCGGCGTAAGCGACTCTGTGCGCGTTCACGATTTCCATCAAATTTTTGCGTGTTTCCATTTTACCAAAAGATTCTTTTCCGGCCGGCGTGGTTTCCGTCGCCGCGCCGTATGGCGTAGCGGATGATCTTTGGTTTCCCGTGTTCATATACCCGCCGTTGTCATAGCAAACATAAACAAAATCATGCCCGCGTTCCAGCGCCCCCGACAGCGATTGCAAGCCGATGTCGTATGTTCCTCCGTCTCCTCCGAATACAATAAATTTTATTCTGCCTTTTATCTTCCCTTTCCTATAAAGAGCTTTGTACGCCCTCTCCACGCCGGAAATCGTCGCCGCCGCGTTTTCAAAAGCGCTGTGAATATAAGGGACTTTCCAAGCCGAATACGGATAGATGGTCGAAGTAACTTCCAAACATCCGGTCGCATTCGCCACCACGATTGGCGTCTTCGCCTCGCCCAAAATCGTCCGCACCGCCGCCGGAAACCCGCACCCCGCGCACGAACTATGCCCCTGAGCAAAATGTTTTGTGAGTTCTTTGTTCATTATTTCGACATTTTCGCAAATTTATATTCCAACTTCTCTACTCTGGATTCAAGCTCTTTCATTTCGAATTTACGAGCCGTAAAAATCATATCCTGTCTGATTTCCTTCTGACCCCTCTTTAAATCATCCATATCCTTTTCAACCCTGTCGAAACGATCATCCACATGATCAAAACTTTTCTTAATCATTCTCGCTAAATCATCAAGATTCATTTCCTTGTTTTTCATATTTTTTAAGTTAAATAATTACCATTGAATTTCCCCTCCAGAATCTGCTCGATTTGTTTTTTGAAAACGTCCCTTCCTCCCAACCCATAAACTATGCTACTGGTTTTTATACTTGATACATTATACATACTACATAATACTTCACTGTATATCGCCGGTTTTGAGCCGGAAGAAAGCGAGCGGTCCATAACGATGATCTCTTTAGCGTTCTTTAACGCCGCAGATATTTCTTTGTACGGAAACGGCCGAAACAATTCTATTTTCAAAAGACCAACTTTTTCGCCTTTTTTCCGCAATTCATCCACCGCGTCTTTGGCGGTTCCGGCCGCCGACCCGGCTATCACCAAAATCTTTTCAGCCTCTTTGGTTTTATATTTTTCAAACAAACCGTATTTTCTGCCGCTGATTTTTTCATATTCTCCCGTAATTTTTTCATATTCATCCGCGGCTTTCCCCATCGCCTCTTCCTGATCGATTTTAAATTCGAAGTAAACATTTTGCAGAGCCAGCGCGCCATATGTTACCGGATTTTCAATATCCAGCAAATGTTTTTCCGGTCTGTATTCTCCCACGAATTTTTTGACTGTCTTGTCGTCCAGAACTTCCAGATTTTCTACGCTGTGCGACGTATTGAACCCGTCCATAATTACCATCACGGGAAGTTTTACTTTCTCCGCCAGCTTCATCCCGATTATCGTTTTGTCATAAACTTCCTGGGAATTTTCGCAAAAAATTTGGATCCAGCCGGCGTCTCGCGCCCCCATAACGTCAGAATGGTCGCCGTGAATATTGAGCGGCGCCGACAATGCCCTCGCGCTGACCAGCATCAAAATCGGCAATCTCATTCCGCTGGCAATGTAAAGTATCTCATTCATCAGCGCCAAACCTTGCGAACTCGTTGCCGTCACCGTCCGCGCTCCTGCCGCCGATGCTCCCACGGCCGCGCTCATGGCGCTATGTTCCGATTCCACCTCGATCATTTCCGTTTCCGCTTCGCCATCGGCGCAAAATTTGGCGTAAGTTTCGATGATCGGCGTCTGCGGCGTAATCGGATAAACCGGCATCACATCCGGTTCAATTTGCTTCAAAGCCAAAGCAGCGGCATATCCGCCAGTAAGCGCCAATTTTTTAGTAGAATGTATCATGTATAAAGTATCAAGTATTTTTTATTTTCTTAAGTCCAGTAATCAATTTATGAACCGTAATTGTTTGACTGGCAACTTTATCAAATTCTTCTTTGCTCAAATATCCTAAATCTCTAGCGATTACCAATTGATTTTGAATTTCCGTCAAAGAACCGTGTGACATTGAATAGAATTGACATTTGTCTCTGACTGTAGCCCTGCTGAAACCTTCCGCTATATTCGAAGTTATTGAAACCGCAGCTCTCCTCATCTGACTAACCAAGCCAAACATTTCTTCTCTTGGAAAATTTTTGGAAATTTTATAAATCATCAACACCAATTTATGCCCTTCCTGCCATGCGTATAAATCTGTGAATGATTTTATCTTTACTTTTTCTTGAACCATACATAATACATTCTACATAATACATTCTACTTTTTCCTCATGACTATCGCCTTAACCGGACAAACTTCCGCGCAAACCCCACAACCCTTGCAATATTCATAGTCAATGTCAGCTTTGGGTTTCTTATTTTTTTGCTTCATGTCTCGTGTTTCATGTTTCATGTCAATCGCCGCTTCCGGACAAAACGGCACGCACGTCGAACAACCGATGCACTTTTCTTTGTCCACCTCCGGCTTCATATACCGCCACTCCCCCGTTTTCGGAGCTTTTTTGATATTATGTTTTATGATCGCGCCTTCCTCCATAGAAATTTTTAATTTGAAATTTTTAAATTTTAATAAATTTTTAAATTTAAAATTCAATAAAAATTTCAAATTAAAAATTAAAAATTATACCGTATCGTACGCCTTCTCGATCGCCGCCACATTTTTCTCGCAGTTTTCTTTCCCAATCTTCGCCTCAAAAATTTTTCGAAACTCCGCCAGAACGCTTTCCAGCTTCACCATTTCCGTTATTTTCACGATTTTTCCCAAAATCACGGTGTTGGGCCGCGGTTGGCCGATGATTTCCAGAGAAATTCCGTTGGCATCCACCGGATAAATCTTGCCTTTGAAATTAAGTTTATGGGAAATATCCGCCGCGGATTTTTTCGTGTTAACAATCAACGCTTCATTTTTATCCAGCCCGTCCGTAACTTTAACAGAGTCCAGGAGAGTTTCATCCAAAACGATTACCGCGTCCGGATCAATCACCGGTTCTTTGGTACGAATGGCTTTATCGGAAATCCGCAGATAAGTCTTGGTCGGTGCGCCGCTTCTTTCCGGTCCGAAACTGGGAAAAGCCTGGACAAACTTGCCCTCAAGCACGGCCGCCTGCGCCAAAATTTCCGCCGCCGTTTTTGCCCCCTGCCCGCCCCGCGCGTGGAAAATTATTTCGAGAATGTCTTTGTGATACTTCATGCTGTTTCATTCTACCACAAAAACAAAAAGCCCGCCAAATCGGCGGGCATTTGCGTTACCTGAACGCTTATGCTATTCAGCCAGTTCTTTTTCAACCATTTCCTTCAGCTTATCCGCGTCAACCGCGCCGGACTCGAAGTTTTCTCCCGCGAAAATCGCCGGGGTGCCGGAAATTCCGAAATCAGCCGCTTCTTTTTTGTCCGCGTCGATTTTAGCCTGGTATTTCTTGCCGTCGAGACACTCGTTGAATTTTCCGGTTTCCAGCCGCAAATTTCCGGCATAAGTTTTAAAAAGGGAAGTATTCGTCGCCTTACTCCAATCATTCTGTTTGTCATAAAGAATATCGGCGTATTCCCAAAATTTCCCTTGTTCCTGGGCGCAAGCCGCCGCCAAGGCCGCTCCGTTAGCTTGCGGATGGATGCTGTCCAAAGGAAATTCCTTAAAAGCGAACTGGGCTTTTTCGGAATACTGATTCATCACGTCGCGCAGGGATTTGTAGAAAACTTTGCAATAAGGGCACTGAAAGTCAGAGAAAACCACAATTTTCGCCTTGGCGTCTTTATTCCCGAAAACCGCGTCTCCCTCTCTAATTTCCGGAACAGCCAAGTATTTTCCGGTCGGAATACCTAACTCCTGCGTTTTCAAAACAAACTTTCCGTCTTTTTCTTCAAAAAGAGGTTGGGCTTGGGCATAGAAATCTGTTTTGGCAATATCATCCGAAAAAACAAAAGCTGGCAAAGATTTCAAGCCGAATTTTTCTTCCAACATCTTGCCCTCTTCGGAATCAAACGCCACCTTTTCTGCCGCCACGGTCGGAAGCACCCGCCGCATCCAAACCAAAACCTCGCTCACATCGCACTTCTCGCAAGCGTCATCATTGATGATTTTCACCGAAACAGCCGGCTCGCTATAAGCCACCCAAGTCTTTCCGTCAGCTTCAAAAACATCCGACTTGTTGAGATTCTTGGCGGAATATCCGCTGCCTTTTATAAGTTGCGCGACATCGACAAACAAGCTGCCGATAAAAAGACCGGCCAAAAGTATGGCGACCGATGTTAAGTTTTTGATTTTTTTATTGTCAGATTCGCAATTGCAGTCACTTCCGCATTCGCAATCCTCATCATGCTTTGGCGCCCCACTTTCATTTTGCTCGACTTTGTTGGTTTCTTCCATAAAAGTTATCGGTTCTTTTGCCCCTCCGCAAAATTTCCGAAAAAAATATTTATATGTTTATAAGGACTTACGCGTTTGCCTCGGAACGTCGAGTCCATGAAGGCTCAAGATAAGATAGATATTTCTAGAACTGCGCAATATTGGAGTATGCGACTGTAGAAAACAAACCTTCGGCCGGAATCACGAGACGAGACGAGACAGACGCGTAAGTCCGCTAAAAAAATTATTCTTGTACGGCTGGCGCTTCTTCATTCAAATCTTCGACATTCTCTTCGCTTTGCTTTTGCGCTTCGGCGTTCTTTTCGATCACCTCCGCTTGCAATTTATTAATATCATAATCCTGCCGCGCGATTTTCATTTTATAATCGTCATATCCGATCACCAAACGCTTGGCGGCTTCGTTTTTAACAGCCACTCCGATCAAAATTCCCAAAATCAAAAACAAAACCAACTCAACATAAAAATCCATCTTTCTTTTTTTTCGAGGAGCCTTTTCGGTTTCCTCGACAACTTCAAAAGTTTCCCCCTCCAGAATTTTATTCTCCTCGTCCATAGTTATTATATATGCTAAAAAATTTTTAAAAGCATTGATTCGCATGTCCCGCGTTCGTAGTACGGGTTCGCGATCCGCCTTAGGCGGAAAGCGAATAACTGGATTCTACCACACTAAAAAAACCCGCACAACTTGCGGGATTTGGGAAATGTGGGGTAATAAAAAAAGGCACGGAAGCCTGTGAAGGCAAAAGTTTTATTCCTGCGCCAGAACGAGCTCATTCTGAACGCAAGAATTCAACTTTTCCGTACCTGTAGGTCTCGAAGCGGGCGCGCCTACGCGTCAACCCTTGCGCTCCACTCGACCGAGGAGTTGGCGAACTAATACTCATCCCCGCAATGCGGACACTCCTCGAATCCACAGGAGCATTTCTGTCCAGTATTTATGGATTTCACACTCTCTCCGCAACGTTCCTTGTCCAGCCCCAGTATGCGAATCTCCTCCGCAGTGAGTTTCTTCAGCGCCCTTTCTCGAACACTCTCGATGGTCTTTGCTTCATCGTCAAGTCGGATTTCTTTGCCAATAAGGTAGCCGGTTTTCCCATCTCGAGTAAGAACGAAAACGGGCTCCACATAGCCATCTGCCCCAAAGAAGCCTTTGCCGCGACCCTTTTCTGTAGCAAGATCCTTATCCGTAAAGTATCCAGCTACCTCTGATCCGGTTTCTCCTGTGGACAAAGAAAGCTCAAACCACATTTCAACACGACATCCTGCCAAATCTTCGCTGAGCATTATTTCCATTTTTTCATTCTCCTTTTAGATGTTTCAGCATTTTATCCGTATCGATACGGACAGTTCTACCTTTAGGCTCCTCGCTTTTGGCAACGACCCCCTCGCATTCATTAAACGCCTGGCGAAGCCGCGAAGGATCCGTCACGCCAAAGCAAGACCCTTTGTTTCCGACTAGTTTCCTCAAACAGCGTATAATATCTTCCAAAGTAAGCATATTGCCCCCTTCTCTGCAACATCTTAGTAAATATTCAAAATAAAAAGAGCAGCCCTCCTTATCGCAAAGGCTCCTCCCGCCCATACGTGATGCTACTTTACAGACATCCGCCTCAAAAATCAAGTCTTTTAAGAAACACCTGCAAACACAATCCAATCAAAAACCGTCTTTGATTCATTTACTTCGCCTTCTTATCTTTCTCTATAATGTCTTTTAATTTGAAAGGGGACATTGTCAGCACGAAAAGATCGGCAAATATATTGGCTGAATTCAGAATTTTTTTATCCCTCGGAATAACTTGCCAATGGATATGTCTGACTGAAGCTCCCGCGTTTTTGCCTAGGTTAAGTCCGACATTGAAATCATTGGTGTTAAACATTTCTCCAAGCTTTTTAAGCGTTCCTTCCAGCACTTCAAAAAATTCTCCTCTTTCCTCTAGATTCAAATCGCGTACGGATTCCACGTGTCTTCGGGTAATAATCATAAGATTGCCATCCATATATGGATATCTATTTACAATCACCGCCCAATTCTTTCCTCCCAACGATTTACATTCTTGGGATTTCAAATTCGACAAGTCGCAAAACGGACATTTTTTCGTTTGAGTGATTTTTTTCCTATAGGACAACCGCCCCGTTTCCAAAACTTTAATTTTCATGTTTTTAAAAGTCAGCCCCGCGGAATGTGTTTCTTTTTTAGCGAGTCGCAATACCCTGCGCCATTTACCGAGATGGTTTTAATCTTAGAGGTACGTAATCAATTACGTAATCGGTTACTTACCCCTCCATCCTACCCCAAAACCGTCCGTTTGACAAAAAACAGCCCGCCTCGGACTGTTTCTTCGCACGGGGCTATGGATACGACCCGTAACAATATTTTGGAAAATTGGGATAGGGTTGAGGTGAGATTAGAGCGTGCAAGGGTATTGATAAAAATTCCATAGCTTTTTATTTCCGCATTCTTTTGCGACTATCTAGATATCTTTTTAATGCATCTTTGGAAGAAAGCCAATTGCGCCCTTCTTTATGCGCCTCCAACCTTCCAATGCGTGCCAATTTATTCAAATATTTTTCTGTAAATTTTGATTCCTTAGCCAAATCAGCGAGCGGAATAAATTTTTCATTGCCCTTCTTGCTTGGCATTAAAATTTTCAGATAGATATCCAGCGTTCTTTCCACTGCTCGGGCAATGAAATTCACAAAATCAGCATACTCGCCTTTATCAGCTGCTGACAATGTTTGGTAATATCTTTTGCGATCATTTTTTAGAACAATCACCAACGGAAATCCTGCCTGCATCAGGATTATATTCATAACCAAGCGCGATGTTCTACCGTTGCCATCGAAAAATGGATGGATGTATACTAATTTGTGATGCAAAATGCCAGCCAGCTCAACTGGATGCATTTTTTTCTTATTATCCCCCACCCAATCAATCAGGTTTCGCATAAGCCTCGGGATTTCTAGCGCTTCCGGCGGCTTGTTATCCGCGCCGCCAATAATCACACCGCTATTTCTATATCTTCCCGCCCACTCCTTATCAATATTCTGTTGCACTATTTGATTAAGTGATCGGATCAAGCTTTCCGAAAAAGTATTTTTTTTATCCTTTTCAATTAAGTCATAAAGATATTCCAAGGCTTCCTGGTGATTCTTAGCCTCTAGATGATCTTTGAGCGGTTTGCCCTTGATAGTCATTCCCTCATTTATTACCAGATAGGTTTCCTTAAGTGTCAAACTATTACCCTCAATTGCATTGGAGTTATAGGTCATTTCAATTTCAAATTGCTCCTTGAGTTTGGCAACTGCCGACACTGGCAATGGACGAAAAGAATTGAGCAAGGCCAATTTATCATCGATCCTTTTTTGAATGTTTTTGTCTAAATATTGCATATATTTCTTAAGGTGGTTTAGGTTGATATTTACAGTATACCGCATTAAGAAAATCTGTCAATCGAACACGCGATTTTGCTTTAGCAGAAAGCAAAACAGCCTCCGTCGAGGAGACTGCTTCAAGTATGCACGGGATGCAGGAATCGAACCTGCGTCGCCGGTTTTGGAGACCGGCATAATAGCCACTATACGAATCCCGCCCGCCGCATTTCCTTTTGATATTAAATCAATAATACTTTGTCGATAGATAATCCATAATCGGGGAGTAATAACTTCATATATCGTTAGGAAATGCCGCGGGCACGCCCATATTATCAAAAATGCAGGCACGCCCGAAATCCATAAATTAGGCAAACTTTTTTGCCTTATGAACTTTCCTACTTCACCTCTTTATGATTTACATGCTTTTTGCATTTCTTGCAAAACTTTTTCATTTCCAGCTTTTCCTTGAGCTTTTTCTTATTTCTGGATGTGAAATAATTGGTAGTCTTGCAAACTTCGCACCTCATTTTGACTAGATTTTCTCGCGCCATAACAAAATAGTATCAGGTATTATGTATAAAGTATAAAGTATCGCTCAAAAGCAATCTCCATACAACTCCATACATTATACTTTCTACATTATACTTTATACTTTATACTTTATACTTGCCTGAGCCGTTGTCCGGAATCGAACCGGAGACCTACTCCTTACCATGGAGTTGCTCTACCAGCTGAGCTACAACGGCCTGCCAGATTTGCTCACTTCATTATCTAGTTCCAACCATTCGAATTAAATAAACCCGAATTATTGGTTAATACTGTTTAAAAAAAATAAGCAAATCATGCAGGTGGGCCGGGCAGGATTCGAACCTGCGAAGCCTTACGACGGCTGATTTACAGTCAGCTGCGATTGACCACTCCGCCACCGACCCAACTTCATGCAACATAAAGCATGAAACATAAAACACAATTCCGATTCTATATTAACATTCTTCTTACAAAAAAACACTCCAGCGTTTCCACATCGCATGATTAACAAATCCGAGCCGGCTGTCAGACTTGAACTGACGACCTTCATTCACCCCGCACCACTTGCCGATGAGCCGAAGATCGGACTTGAACCGATAACCTTCACTTTACAAAAGTGTTGCTCTACCATTGAGCTACTTCGGCAAATGGTGCGGGGCAAGCAAAAGTGTTGCTCCCTGCCTGCCGGCAGGCAGGTACCACTGAGCTAAGCCGGCAGCATGAGAAATATTATCTCCCCAACATCCTCTCCAGCTTTCGCATCCGGCTTCTCGCCCCGATGTTTCCGGGAGAAAGTTTCATCACCTGCTTGTAACATTCCTTGGAATGATCGTAATTGCCGATTTCAAAATAATATTCCCCCAGCCTCTC
This sequence comes from Patescibacteria group bacterium, assembly GCA_030837625.1. GTDB lineage: Bacteria > Patescibacteriota > Minisyncoccia > Moranbacterales > UBA2206 > XYA2-FULL-43-15. The sequence continues at coordinate 52,811 of JAUPKF010000004.1, forward strand.
ATAAGCTTCCACGTCTTTCGGATTGGCCGCAATTCTTTCGATAAGAATTTTCTCCAATTGGCCTTTCATTTCCGCTTTTGGCATAACAACTTCTTCGCTTAATGTCGGCCGTATAAACCTTCCCTCTAAATCCATTTCCGAACCTTTGTTCCTGTCCTCCGTTTCGTCATTTGCTTTCTCCAGTCCATAATTTCTGACTTTTTCCAAAAGATTATCTTCTTGGCTGCTTCCTTCTTTTTTAGCTGTTTCTTCCGCGATTTCTTTTCTTCTTTTTTTTCTTAATACTTCATTCCAAGCGGAAAAAATGTTTCCCAATCCTACAAACCCCGATCGCAATTTTCCAATTATTTTTTCTAAAACAGCCAGCATTTTTCGCTTAAATCCAATCCGACCTAAAAATGAAACGCGTCCTCCAGCCGACTGGCGGGATGTTTCATTTTCAAAAGTTTCCGTTCTTTCAACTATCCGCGCCACATCCGGAGCCTTTTTTATCAAAAACAATATTATTCCAACAAGACTGAGAACTACTAAAACCGGTGGTATTAATGAGTACGCCATAGCTTATTATCTGATATCCTCTTTTTTTATAATTATGTATTCTCCCTTTTCAGTCTTGATTTTTATAGTCTGGCTGACCGCGTTAATTTCTACTACCGTCCCTCTGCCTTCCCGAGTCCCGACTACGCTATACATCTCCGGCATTCCCTCCATCATCTGTTTATACTGTTGGGCTTCATAAGCCAAACAACACATCAGTCTCCCACACAGCCCCGATATTCTCTCCGTCCCCCGGTGAGCGATTTGCTGAACTCTTGCCATATCGGTGGTAATGCTTTGGAGACTTCCACTAAAGTTGCTGCAGCAAAGAGACCTTCCGCAAACTCCATATCCGCCCAATTTTCTCGCCTCGTCTCGCGAACCAATTTGCTGCATACGAACCGCTTTTTTCAAATCACGGGAAAGATCCTTTACCAATTCCCGGAAATCAATCCGCCCGTCAGCTGTGAATGTAAAAATTACCTGTTTACCATCAAGACTGATTCTGGCATCCACCATTTTCATTTCAAGATCATGTTTCTTAACAGCTTCTTTGCATTTTTCAATCAACTCTTCTTTATATTTTTCATTCTCAAAAAACACTTCCTTATCTTTGGTTGTAGCCACTCTCAAAATTTCTCCGGAGATATCATCCTTTGAAGAAACTCTGGTTTCTTCTACCACTCCCAATTCGCTGGCATACGGCGTAACCGCAACCACCTTATCTCCCTTACCGACTTCCAAATTGCTGGAATAAATTCCAGGATCTTCCCAAGAATATAACCTAACTAAAACTTTCATAAATAATTACTCGCTAAAGTAGAACTAATTTAAGCGAATAGAAGCGAATTTGCTAAAAATAATTAGCTCGCATTCGCTTTCGTTCGCTCGGCTTTCGCGAGTCTGTTACAGTTCCATTCTTGAAAATCCTCCAACCTGGATATTCTCTCCAATCTTGGCAATTTTTTCCGCGATCAAGTCGGCAATCGTTTGGTCGGGATTTTTCACATAAGCCTGCGTCATAAGAGAAACTTCCGCCCTATATTTCCTCTCTTTCCCTTCCATTATTTTTGCTATAATTTCTTTCGGCTTTTCTCCCTCCTGGGACACTTGCGCCATCCAAATTTCCCTTTCCTTTTCCAATTCTTTTTCGGAAACATCTTCCGGTTTTAGATACTTCGGATTCATAGCGGTAATATGCATGGCAATATCTCGCGCCAATGACTTGAACTCTTCGTTCCTAGCCACAAAATCCGTCTCACAAAGAAGTTTCACCATCGCCCCCACCCTTTCATTGGAATGAACATATGCCGTCACCATTCCTTCACTGGCAGTTCTTTCAGACTTTTTAATAGCTTTTTCTTTGCCTCTTTTTCTCAGTATTTCAATGGCTTTGGCCTCATCGCCGGAAGCCTCTTCCAACGCTTTTTTCACCTCCACGATACCCGCTCCGGTTTGCTCTCTTATTTTTTTTATCTTATCTAACATAGGGTTAAATCAAAAAGTTTATTTTTCTTTATTTGTTTCCGGTTTTGCCGTTTCGGCCGCAACTCTGCTTTTTCCTTCCAATACCGCTTTTGCTATATACGACAACATTATCTTCAAAGAAGAAACGGCATCATCATTGGCCGGAATCGGATAATCTACGCCTTTGAGATCAGCGTTAGAATCAACCAAGGCGACCACCGGTATCCCCCGGCTGGCGGCCTCCTTTATAGCCAACGAATCTTCGATTGTTCCGGCTACGAATACCGCGCCCGGAAGCTTTCTCATTTCCTTGATTCCTCCCATTTTCTTTTCCAGTCTTTCCAGTTCCTGAGCTATCTTCATTTTCTCAAACTTGGTATATTTGGCAAACTCTCCCTTTTCCATCTTCTCCTGACTCTCCCGCAAAAATCTTGCTCTCTCTGAAAGAACTTTGAAATTGGTAAACGTTCCTCCCAGCCATCTCTCCTTCACATAGGGCTCCTTGCAAACTTTAGCTGCCGCTTCCACTAAATCTTTAGCTTGCTTTTTCGTCCCCACAAAAAGGATCTCCTCGCCCCCAGCCGCTTTCTCCGAAATAAATTCCATCGCTTCCTTCAGTTTCTCTACGGTCTTTTGAAGATCGATTATGCTGATGTTCTTTCTGACAGCGTAGATATATTCGTCCATCCGGGGATTTTTTCGAGACTTGCTGTGTCCGAAATGGACCCCGCTTTTAAACATATCCTCGATATTAACTGCCAACTTTGAAAAATCAAGATTGGCAAAATAGTCCTCGTGAACCGTCACGGAACTCTTCACGGAATTGCTTTCCGCCTGTGTCTTCTTTTCTTCCATTGTTTTTCCTTTAATTATTATTTCGCCTTTTTCCGCCTTACCAGCGGACAAGCGGCGAACCGCTACTTCTCATTTCCGGCTTTTTGATCCCTTTTTTCGAAAGGACAGGACAAAGCCTGAAAAGTATGTGTTTTTCGTACCTGTTCAATATATCAATCTTTCCGCCCCTTGTCAATTTCCCTTCTCTATGCTAGATTGGTTTAGTATACAAGCCATAAATTAAAGAATTCGTAATTCGTACATTCGTACCAATTCGTAATTCGTAAGAGAATTCCATGAAAAAAAATACCCATCCCAAATATTATTCCACCGCTAAGATAGCCTGCGCTTGCGGGAACGTCATTGAGGCTGGTTCAACCGTGCCGGAAATGAAAGTGGAAATCTGCTCGTCTTGCCATCCATTCTACACCGGCAAGAAGAAACTTTTGGATGTCACCGGAAGAGTTGACCGATTCAAGAAAATGGCCGAGAAAGCTACCGAGAAGAAAACCGCCGTTTCCAAGAAGAAAGCGCGCGTCAGAAAGCCCAAGGCTGAAACGAAGAAAGTTGTTTCCAAGAAAAAGAAAAAGTGACGACGAAGTCGTCATCCTGAGGATGTTTCGCTTTTGCGAAACAGACGAAGGATCTATCGTCGACATAAAAAAGACAGGCCTATAGCCTGTCTTTTTTGTCATAATCAGTATCGTGTATGATATTCCTCCACTTCTGAAAATTTATCGCTTCGCCCACTGCGGCGCTCGGCGGGCTTTTAGAAGTCCGGGTTTTTTGCGTTCCACCACTCTGGCGTCTCGCGTCAGAAATCCCCGATCACGAAGAGCTTTACGCAAAGTTTCATCGAATTTAACCAGGGCTCGCGCGATCCCTAATCGGATGGCTTCCGCCTGGGCATTAATTCCGCCTCCCGCAACGTGGACCGAAACATCAAACTTTCCTTCTTGCCCGGCAGAAACAATCGGCGACTTTACCGCGTCGCGCAACCGAAACAACGGGAAGTATTCGTCCATCTTTTTATCATTTACCAAAATTCCCTTGTCCAGCTTCTCGACCGGGTATATCCTCACCTGCGCCACGGCAGTTTTTCTCCGCCCGACAGCGCAGTAATATTTTTCGGCTTTTACTGTTTCTTCAGCAGTTTCTTTTGGTTCAGGCTTGATTTTCTTTGTAACCATACGTATAAATTTCTAATTCACCTAATTTCTAATTCACCTAATAAAATTCAATAATTTCTAATAGCAAAATAAAATGTTAAATACCCAATTAAACTTTTTTGAATTTGGCATTAAAAATTTTATTTGACCTTGCTTATTTTGGAATTTTATTAGGTGAATTAGGTAATTAGACAATTAGGTGAATTTTCAATGCGTCACTTCTATCTTATGTTGATGATTATTATCCTTATATATCAGTAGCCTTTTGATCATTCTGTCCCGTAGCTTGTTTTTAGGAAGCATCCCCCAAACCGCGTCGCGAATAACTTTCTCCGACTCGCTTTCCATTCTGTCTCCCAGTTTTTTGGTGCTTATCCCGCCGGGATATCCGCTAAACTTGTGGTAAAGTTTTCCCTCCATTTTATTGCCAGTTATTCGAAACTTGTCAGAATTGATAACTACCGCGAAATCACCGCCGTCGATATGCGGCGCGAAGTCCACCTTATTTTTCCCGCGAAGAACCGAGGCGATTTCCGTCGCCAGTCTTCCCGGGGATTTGTCCTCGGCGTCAAACAAATGATATTTTCTATTAATTTGGTTTACTTTAGACATATCGTAGTTATTAAGGGTTTTCGTATTTCGCTTTTTTCGCCCGCCTGCTTCGAAATGACAATTGGTTGCTTAGTGCCGACACGATTAGCTAATTCAGCTCGTGAGTTATTATTAACACCAGTTAGTATCGAAGCATTTCGGGCAGGTATTTCGTAACTATACGAATTCAATTACCGCTTTCTTCGCGCCATCGCTTTTGCGAGGCGCCAGTTTTATTATTCTGGCGTAGCCGCTACCCCTCTTTTCAAACTTAGCCAAAAACTCTCCAGTTATTTTCTTGACAGCCATAGCAGGAATGAACGTCCGCAAATTCCTGACAATCGCCAGCTTCTTTTTTTCATCTCCGGTCTTTTTAGCCTTATTTATGATTCTATCAATCTTCCTTCTTAGTTCCTTGGCTTTTGCCTCCGTGGTCTCTATCTTTTCGTGCATAATCAAACTGCCCAGCATTGTCCGGAATAAAGCCTTCCTTTGGTCCTTGTCTCGACTCAATTTTCTGTCGCTTCGTAAGTGTTTCATTTCTTTTTGGTTACTCCGCTTTCTTCAAATTAACGCCAAAGTCACCGATTGCCTTCTTAATTTCTTTAATGCCCTTAGCTCCCATTCCTTCCAATCCGCCCAACTGTTCTTCAGTCAGCTTCAGGATGTCTCCGACCTTGGAAATATTGCCTTTCTCTAAAACATTCAATGTCCTGGTAGACAAGCTCTTCAGTTCAGCTATTTCAACTTTCTTTGGATCCATCTCGACTTTCTTACCTTCTTCTTTCTCTTCAACTTTATCCTCGACAATTTCCTCCTTAAGCGCTTTTTCCTTTCCAGCCGCCTGGACATCCTTCAAAACGGAAAATTGATCCACCAAAATACCGACTGCCTTCGAAAAAGCTTCCTCTGGATCTATGCTTCCATCAGTCATAATTTCTAAATTTATCTTTTCAAAATCAGTCCTTTTCCCCACGCGCATATTGGAAATAGCATAGTTGACTCTTTTTATGGGAGTATAAATCGCATCCATTGCAATCACGCCAACTTCTTTTTTCTCCCTGTTTTGCTGTTCCACAGGAACATAACCGATACCTCCCGCCACTTCCATTTCCATCTCAATCTCTCCCTTGGCGCCAGTGATAGTAGCAATGTGGGCTTCTTTATTAACCACTTCGACATCTGAAGAGCATTCGATCATTCCCGCATTAATTTTCTTCTCTCCTTTAATCTTAAGCTGAACCCTTACCGATTCATCCTTATGAAGACGAAATCGAACCTGCTTCAAATTCAAAATTATCTGGATCACGTCTTCTAGAACATTAGGGATGGTAGAAAACTCATGCTTAACACCCTTGATGCTCACTGACGTTATAGCCGCTCCGGAAAGCGAAGAAAGCAACACCCTTCTTAGCGCATTTCCCAATGTTGTCCCGTATCCAGGATAACACCCTTCTATCTCAAAGTTTCCCGTTTTATCATCAATCATCTTAAACTTTGGTTTTTGAGGAAGTGTAATTTGCATAAATTTCACGTAACACGTATCACGTAACATGGAACAAGAAATCCCGTGTTATGTGTTATGTGCTGTGTGTTATGTGTTATGTATTTACCTAGAATAATATTCCACTACGATTTGCGGATCAGCATTAACACCCATCTGCGCCCTTTCGGGGCGGTTATTTATAGTCGCTTCCAAACTCTTTGCGTCAAAACCGATCCAAGCCGGAAAATCTTTCTTATTCCTAAGAGCCTGGGCTGTATTTTTAAAATAGTTTTTCTCTTTTTTGTAAGAGTCTTGGGAAATTTTCTGTCCAATTTTTACTTCGTATGAAGGAATGGTCACTTTTTTCCCGTTGACGCTTATCAGACCGTGATTCACTAGCTGTCTGGCTTGAGAGCGAGAACTGGCAAATCCAATCCGGTACACCACGTTGTCCAATCGCATCTCCAGTCTCTCTAAAAGAAGATCTCCGGTAATTCCCTTTTTCTTTTTTACTTCATCAAAATGCCTTCGAAACTGGGCTTCCAAAACGCCATAAATCCTCTTAATTTTTTGTTTGACAGAAAGTTGCGTCCCGTATTCGCTAAGACCGCGCTTCATTTTTTTTCCGTGGACTCCCGGAGCATAAGCACGCTTAACTACTCCGCATTTTGGAGTATAGCAACGGTCGCCTTTGAGAAAAAGCTTTTCTCCGGCTCTCCGGCATTTTCTACATTTTGGATCAATATCTCGTGCCATAATTATATACACCGATCCGAATCTACGAATATATCCGAATTCACGAATTTCTTATTCGCGTAATTCGTAGATTCGTAGATTCGAATGTCATTCGTAGATTCGCATCGCGTTATACTCTTCGGGGTTTTTTGGGCCGGCATCCATTATGTGGAATCGGCGTTATGTCTTTTATCAAATTTAAATCAAAACCATTATTGGCTAGGGCCCTAATGGAAGCCTCTCTGCCGGAACCGACTCCTTTCACAAAAACATCCAACTCCCGCACTCCATATTTCCTAACTTTTTCACTCACATTCGCCACTACCTGAGTCGCGGCATAAGGAGTAGCCTTTTTAGCTCCCTTAAATCCAAGCAACCCCGAAGTAGCCCACCCCAAAACTCCACCGCTCAAGTCCGTTATACTGACAGAGGTGTTATTGTAAGTGCATTTTACCATCGCTTTTCCCTTAAGCACTTGCCTCTTAGCTTTCTTTATTTTTTTAATTTTCTCGGCTTCCACTTCGGTTTTTTCTTTCAAATCAACAGCGATGTCTCCCTTTCCCACTTCCACTTTCAAATCCCCAGCCTTCTCCGCCGTCTTCTGCTTTTCTTCTATTTTAATCTTCTTATCTTCCTCCATGTCATCACGCAACACGTATCACGTAACATGGAACAAAATACGAATCCGATGTTATGTGTTATGTGTTATGTGTTATGTGATTTAGGTTTTTTCCGTCTTGACTCTTCCCGAACCCATCGTTCGCCTGACATTTCCCCGAACAGTCCGGTTGTTTGTCTTGGTCCTTTGTCCTCTCGTCGGAAGACCCCTTTGATGCCGAACTCCGCGATAGCAGCCAATTTCTTTCAGCCGCTTCACATTATCTCTGACGATATGTTTGAGTTCGCCTTCAACCTTCACTGTTTTTTCTATATAACTTCTAATTTCATTTTGTTCTTCTTCGGACAAATCTTTGGTTCTTTTGAGTTTGGAAATCTTCAATTCGTCCAAAATTTTGGACGCGGTTGTCTGCCCTATGCCATAAATATAGGTCAAAGATATTTCTATTCTTTTTTCGTCCGGAATATTAACTCCTGATATTCTTAACATATTTTACCGATTCGAATCTTCGAATACATTCGAATTCACGAATCTACAAATTATTCGTATGGGCGCATTCGTAGCGCGCTATTCGCATGCTATCCTTGGCGTTGCTTGTGCTTTGGATTGGAACAAATCACGTAAAGTTTTCCTTTACGCTTGACTGTCTTGCACTTATCACAAATCTTTTTCACTGACGCTCTCACTTTCATATTTTTATAGTCTTTTGGTTATTCTTCCCTTAGTCAAATCATACGGACTCATTTCTACCAAAACTTTGTCGCCTGGAATTAGTCTTATATAATTAACCCTCATTCTGCCGGAAATATGAGCTAAAATCTCATGTCCATTGCTTAACTTAACCTTAAAAGTCGTGCTTGGCAAGGTTTCCATCACTTCGCCTTCTAATTTTACCAGCTCTTTATCGTTAGCCATAGGCGGATTTTTTTCCAAACTAAAACGCTGAGAGAAATAAGTCCAAATTCCGGAAAAACTTTCCCTCTACTAAAAGCTTTATTGTGTTTTTCAATGTCTTAGACTATCTTAACTCGTATGTCATTCTCTGTCAACCCCGTTAGAGATATTCTCGCTAGGAGCCCTCTCTTCAGAGACACCAAGCGCAACATTATCATCAATCTCTAACGGGGTCAAGCACCACTTCTACCCGCCTCTCATAAGACGGAATTCTATTAGAAAAGAAGTTTGGCCAGTACATAACCTCGACTTTCTCAATATCTGGATAAGTGCTCAGATACTCTTCCAAATCAGCGTTGTTTTTGCCAAGGATATTTTTTTTCAAATTATTCAGATCTATGCTAGCGGAAATTTCTCCAGTGCCACCCACTTTTATGTCTAAGGAACCAGTCTTGAAATCGGGACTGGATTTGCCGTATGTCAGCCTAATAGAGCCTATATCAATCTTCGACTCCCCATTTCCTGATTTTTCGATCAAACGATTGACCATATTCTTCAAATCGCTTTCCTTGAAAATAATTATTTGAGCTTTCGACTGGATTGAAATTTCGAAATTATCGGTTACCTCTCCCACTGAATTAGAGATTTTGTAAGTTGGCTCTTCGACGAACAAAGCGTCGTCCAAGATAACCGCATCCTGCCCGACATCTTCTTTGATTTTTTGCTTCAACGCCCCGTTGAACTCCGCCAAAATTTTTTTCTTGGCAGTGTCGATATCCTCTTGAGAAACCGAGCTGGCTTCCTGTCCGTCACCGCCTCCTCCGGACATAGCCTTAGCCGAAACGGCGTAAAATTTGACATACTTGTCTGCCCCGCTATCTTTGAACCCGGGAATAGAAAACTTCCCCGGACCGATATTATAGGATTGACCCGCTTCGTCCGCAACCACGTCAGCCTCGATAACTCCCGGCTTTGTTTCCTCTCCGACTTTGGTTGTTCCTGGAACCGTTACTCCCGCCGCCAAACGGAACAATTTCCCGTCCTCACTGACGAATCTCGTGGTAGCCACAAGCGGCTGGGGACTTGAGCCAAATTCATTGTAAATAGTTATTGTCCCTCTGGCTTTTTGTCCGGAAACAGAACTCTTTCCGCTAGAGCCATACTTCTTTGAAACTTCATGTTCAATTGCCAACAACTTTGAAGGAATGGCTTCTTTCTCATAATCAACTTCCGAATAACTTGGATCGCCTTTTATGAGAGTATCTATCGACTTTGTCTTCTCCTTGACCGATATAGACACTGTGGCCTTTGGAATGAAAAGATAGCCAGCCACAGCCAGAAGCGCTACAACAAACATCGCCCCAAAAGCCAAAAACAAGCGGTTAAAACTGCCGGAAATTTTTTCGCTGCCAAAAACATTTTTTTCTTTTTTCTGGATTGGCGCCGACTTTCCCTCTGAATTTCCGAAAACTCCATCATACAAGGTGGGATATCCGCCGGCAGCAGAGTCTGCACTATTGCGCGATTTAGTTCCGCTAAAAAAGTTTTCTATCTTCTTGTCTTCCGGTAAAGAAGCGGCCTCTCTTCCTGCTGATATTTGGTTGCCTACTGATAGTCGCTGAGTTCCGCCACCGCCGAAAACATCCATAGCCGTAACTCTTTTAAGCATCCCTCCCGAAGATTTTTCACCTCTCCCGAGTCCAAGCGTCCGGGGTGTCCTATTGACATCACTGTCCGTCCCCAATACTAGCTCCCGGTTAACTATCCTCTCCTGACCCCTTTCATTTTCAGTTTTGTCAATGGGAGATTTGTCCGACTCTCTACCTATCTCAGGAGTCTCCGATTCTCCGGTAAAATAGTTATCAGATCCCATTTTCTCTATCCTTTCTTTTATTCCCTTTTTGTCTTCAATGTTTTCGGAAATATCCGAAACGTTTTTTTTCAATTCTGATCCCGTTTCAACTCCCTCCTTGCCGGGAAGCATCTCTTCATCAGAAATATCATCAAGTTTTTGCTGGACCAAAATTCCGGCTTTTTCAATAAGAAGCTTGCCTAACTTGTCTTGCGTCACGATCATAAGCTGAAGTCCGAGGATTTCCGCCTCTTTCTTGAGAACTCGCAAATTTATTATACTCTGAATAAGCAACGCTCGCTTAGGCACTACCATGATTATCTCCTCTGCTCGGGATTTCCTCAACCGCTCCACAATAGAAGTTATCTCCTCGTCAATGTCGATGTAAAATGTTTGATGCATAAATTTAAACGAATTTTTACGAATTATAAACGAATTTGCGCGAATCACGAATTCGTGCTTCGTGAAAATTCGTTTCCTATTCGTATTTATTCGTCTATCTCATTTCTGTATCATCTTCACCGCTCTTCGCAAAATTCCAGCCATAACTTTTTCTTCGCCCACAAAATCCAAAGCCAGATTGGCCAATCCCATCGGGGTAATATCCTGTGGATCGCGGAGATTCTTAGTTTCATCGATAATATTAGCCACATCCCGCGGTTGAAGAAAACTAACCTCCGGTTCTTTGGCAAAAGGCAAATTTTTTCTCCAAGACTGCCCCAACAAAGATTTTTTTATTCCCGGAAGGCCCGAGCCTCCGCCACAAAGAAAAAATCGATAGGGAAGCAAATCCGTTTCGGCAAACTCAGCCAGAGAAAGCTCCACGGCCGAAAGCCAAACTCCGCAATCGTCCGCCAGCATTCCTTCGATTTTCATAGCGACATCCCTGCCCAATTTGCCTTCGGAATATTTTATTTTCAAAATCTCCGCTTCTTCAAAACTTATCCCCAGTTCCCGCGCCAATCTTTTAGTGAAAGCTCTTCCTCCCAGCGCGAACATCTTCGTTCCTTCTAGCCCTCCATTTCTTACCACTGCAATGTCAGTTGTTCCCCCGCCAATATCAATAAACACTGCGCTGAAATCAGCGATATCATCGACTCCCATCGACCGTGCCACCGCATACGGTTCCGCGGCAATATTCAAAAGTTCCAGCCCCAATTCCTTGGCAATCGTTTCCAGCGCCCCCAAATGGACTAGAGGCGCGTAAGCGTTGAAAATGGAAATGGAAACATCTCGCCCTTGGAATCCGACCGGATTATTAACTTTATATCCGTCAATCCGCACATCCACAATGGCGGCATTGATAAGTTTCACTTCAATCTCGCTGTGTCCCGTTTCCCAAGCCAGCTGCTGGCGAATCCGGTCGAAGGCTTTCCACTGAACCTTTTGGATTATGTTTTTAAGTTCCGGCAAATCAATCCTAATTTCCGGCTTGATTCTTTCGTAATGCACTGTGGTAGTGGTCCCCTTAACCAATTCTCCCGCTATCCCCACCACCGCTTTCTCCGCTTTCTTCGCTCCGGCCATCGCTTTAGCTTTCTCAATCGCCAACCGACAATTTTTAATTACACCGGAAATATCAGAAACAGCGCCGCTGTGCATGTCAGACAAGCTCTGTCGCGCCCTGCCAACCCCTTTCACTACCCCCACTCCTGCTTCCGCGTCAATCCGAAAAACCAAAGCCTTGACCACTTCGGTTCCAATATCCAACGACAAAATATAGTCATTGGAAATATTCCTCGCGCCTAAAATTTTGGAAAGAAATCCCATCGAGTTTTATTTAATTATACCATAAAAATAAAAAGAAGCCACGGCGCGATATTGCCATGACTAGTCGCAGTTTCATATTATACATTTCGTGTTTTACGGCGCCACTTCTTTCCACTGGCAATTGTTTGAACCGGGGCATACGGCATTGCCGCAACTGTCATTATAGTTTTCACCCTGACAATGATTTCCCGCCGACGACAAGTCACATAGGCAAGTGGACGAATCAGCAACATTGACCGTAAAACTATCCGACAAGCCCAAATATTCAGCGCTAACGGTTTCCTCTCCTTCCGCCACAGCTGTCATTGTTTTGGTATTGACTCCTGTCAAAGTAACGGAGTTATTGGGAGAATTGCTATCTGACCAATTAGCTGTAACCGTCACATCCTGTGAACCGTTTCGACAATTGGGATTCACGCCATAGCAGGCTTTGAGGTTTCTAGGCGACTGACCTAATGTCATAGAAACATTATTCGGCACCGAATCACCATTTGTGCAGGAGTTATAGCATATTTTCAAAATATTTTCCGCAGCCACGGCTTTCATCTCCGCGTCAAAATCTATCCAACCCATTCCATTGGCGACGTTATTGGGGGAAATGGCGGGATTGTCGGTGTTTTCCCCGTTCCAGCCGTAACCGGTAATTTTCCCGGTAGTTGGATCAATGACA
>JAUPKF010000016.1 GCA_030837625.1 Patescibacteria group bacterium
ATCAATTTTCAATTCCCCATTTTTCACTTTTGACTCGATTTTTTTCGTCCCCACGCGGTTTATTTTCAATCTTTCGGGATTCGCCAATTCTTCGCGAATTTTTTTGCTGATTTGCGCGTTGAACGATCCACAAAGCCCGCGATTGGATGTGACAGCAATCATCAGTACTGATTTAACTTCCCGCACTTCCAAAAGACCCTTGCCGTGAATTTCAAAAATACGCGCGAGATTGGTCAACACGCTCCAAGCGGAGTGCGCGTACGGCCGGATTGCAAGCACGCTCGCCACCGAGCGCCTCATTTTGGCGGCCGATACCATCTCCATCGCTTTGGTGATTTTCCGAGTGTTATTTATCGACTTTATCCGCCGTCGAATTTCTTTGGTGTTATTCGCCACAACAATGAGCAATGAGCAACGACCAATGATCAATAAATATTGTTCATTGTTCTTTGTTCATTGTTCCTTATTCCCCGTTCTGATAAACCTCCTTAAACTCCCCGATCGCTTTTTCCAATTTCGCAACCACATCATCCGATAATTCTTTCTTTTCCGCGATCAAACTCAAAACTTCTTTTTGCGAGCTCTTGAGATATTTATGAAAATCATTCTCCCACTGGCTTACTTTTTCCACCGCCACATCGTCCAAAAATCCGTTAGTCACGGCGTAAATTATCGCCACCTGGTTTTCCACCGCCATCGGTTCATATTGGCCTTGCTTCAAAATTTCAATCGTCCGCTTTCCTCTTTCAATTTGCGTCCGGGTTTTTTCGTCCAAATCCGATCCGAACTGGGCAAACGCTTCTAGTTCCCGAAATTGCGCCACGTCGAGCCTGAGTTTTCCCGCCACTTTTTTCATCGCCTTTATCTGCGCCGCCGAGCCAACGCGCGACACTGAAATGCCAACGTTAAGCGCCGGGCGGATGCCCTTGTAAAACAAATCAGCTTCCAGATAAATTTGTCCGTCGGTAATGGAAATGACATTAGTGGGAATATAAGCTGACACGTCTCCCGCTTGCGTTTCAATAATCGGGAGAGCTGTAATTGATCCGCCGCCAAATTCTTCAGAAAGTTTTGCCGAGCGCTCAAGAAGCCGGGAATGCAGATAAAAAATGTCCCCCGGATAAGCTTCCCGTCCCGGCGGCCGCCGCAAGATCAAAGAAATTTGCCGATACGCCCAAGCATGGCGAGACAAATCATCATAAACGATAAGGACATCTTCGCCCTTGTCCATAAAATATTCTCCCAATGCGCAACCGGAATACGGCGCGATAAACGACAATGGCGCCGAATCTGACGCCCCCGCCACAATCACCGTGGTATATTCCATCGCTCCGCGCGCTTCGAGTTCCGCCACGATTCGCGCCACTTTTGATTCCTTCTGTCCGATGGCGACATAGATACATTTCATCGATTGGCCTTTTTGATTGATAATAGCGTCGATGGCAATAGCCGTTTTTCCGGTTTGCCGGTCGCCAATAATAAGTTCGCGCTGGCCACGGCCAATCGGAATCATAGCGTCAATGGCTTTTATACCCGTTTGCACCGGCTGATGAACGGATTTTCGCGTAATCACGCCCGGCGCGATTTTTTCAATGGGATAGAATTTATCTGATTTAATTTCCCCCTTGCCATCAAGCGGCGCGCCCAATGGATCGATTACCCGGCCGATAAAATTTTCTCCCACCGGCACCGACAAAATCTTCCCAGTCGATTTAACCGTGTCGCCTTCCTTGATATTTTTATACTCGCCCAAAATCATCGCCCCCACCCGGTCTTCTTCCAAGTTCAACGCCACTCCCACCGCGCCATTTTCAAACTCAAGCATCTCGGAGGCCAGCGCGTCGGAAAGCCCGGTAATCCTAGCGATACCATCCCCGATCTCCGAAACCGTCCCGACTTTTTCCGTCGCCGCCTTCGCTTCAAACCCTTCAATTTGTTTTTTTAGTTGTTCGATGATGTAATCCTTATTCATGAAATTTTTAATTTTTAATTTGAAATTTTTAATAAATTTTAAATTTCTAAATGCTCCAATTTAAAATTTAGACATTAAAAATTTATTTCAAATTAAAAATTTAGCCTTAAAAATTTGTCTCAAATAAACAATCCAGCAAAATATCCTATCTATTTTGTTAAAATGTTTTTCAATTCTACCAACTGTCTTTCCACGCTCCCATCCATCACCTCATCCCCCACCCTCACAATCACTCCGCCGCCAATCGACTTATCCACCTTTTCAACCAAAACCGTTTCCTTCGCGCCATATCTGGTCATTACATATGTCCTTACATATTTACGTACATCCTCCTCAAGTTCTTCCCGACTCGTTACTTCCGCTTCAACAATCCCGTTTTTCTGGTTATAAATACTTCCGAACTTTTTGATAATGCTGTCTTTCAACCGCAACTGGCTGTTCTTCGCCAAAACTTGCGTAAATTTTTCCACCAAACCGCCAACCTCGTTTTGAGATTTTCCCTTCGTCGCTTCGTATAAACTTTGCGCGTATTGTTGAGCTGTTATTCGCATTCCGAATTACAATTTACTACTTACAATTTACTATTGCATCGATCTCTCAATCAACTCTTTATCCTTCCCGCTGTCAATCTTCTCGCCTAAGATTTTCCCAGCCGCCGCTACAACCAGTTCCGCCACTTCGGATTTTATCTCCGCCATCATCTTATCTTTTTCCTGTTCGATCTGTTTCTTCGCTTCCACGGCTATCTTTTGAGTCTGGATCTTCGCTTCCATTACCAAATTTTCCGCGTTTTTTTTGGCTTCTTCTTCCGATTTTTTAATAATCCCCTGGGCTTCTTTTTTGGCTTTCGCCAAAACTTCTTTTTCCTTTTCAGTTATTTCCGCAAGTTTCTTGCCGGCATCCTCCGAGTCCTTAAGCCCTTTTTCAATTTTTTTAGTCCGATCATTTAACGTTTTCAAAATCGGTCCGTAAGCGAATTTGTACAAGACCAAAAGCACAATCGTAAAGTTGACGACCTGCGCAATAAGCAAGTTGGTTTCGATGTGGAATGTTTTTATTAGTTCATCCATAGTTATCTTTACGAATTACTAATCACTTACCAATATACGAATGTGCTAATTTATTATTAGTATATTCGTACTTGATTCGTAATTAGTAAAGACCGCTTACAAATAATCTTATATTGCCCCACCTAAATGAGGCAACTAAAATTACTTGATTGAAAACGCGATAACCAGCGCATAGATCGCCACCGCTTCTGCAAAAGCCGCCGCCAGAAGCATAGGGACAAGAATTTTGTCCGCCGCTTCCGGGTTTCTTCCAATCGATTCCATCGCTTTTGCGCCGATTTTTCCAATCGCCAGAGCCGGTCCGATCGAACCAATTCCAATGGCCAAACCCTTGGCTAGCATTGTTAGATCCATAATTTTACCTTTTACTTGCTAAGTCGACTGAGTGGATTATATTTAAAGTCGCTTAGAAAATAAAAATGTTACTTGATTAATTTTTAATTTAAAATTTTTAATTTTTAATAAATTTTTAATTATTAAATTTCTAAATTTAAAATTCAATAAAAATTTCAAATTAAAAATTAAAAATTGTTTTTAATGTTCTTCGTGCGCTTCCGACGCGATCGTCATAAACACCAGCGTCAGCATGGCGAAAATCAGCGCCTGGATCATTCCCACAATTATTTCCAAAAACATAAACGGCAAAGGCAGAAAATAGGCGAAGATGGCCATCATGGAAGCTAAAAGCACTTCGCCCGCGAAAATATTTCCAAAAAGCCGGAATGTGAGCGACGCCACTTTGGCCGCCTCTCCGATAAGTTCCACCACTCCCACGAACGCCTTGATTGGGTTGACCAAAACTATCGACATATCTTTTCTAATTTCTTTCGGGATAGAAAGAAACGCTTTCAGATTAACAAACTTGTTCAAATGCGTCCAAGTGCCAACTGCGACAACTCCCATGATATGTGACGCCACTACAGCAAAAAGCGCCAAGGCTAAGGTAGTGTTGATGTCAGCTGTTCCTCCTCGAAGAAGCGGCACGAAAACCCCATGCCCACCTTTAATTTCATTATACCCGATCGTCCCCACTCCGGGCAAAAGACCCAGCCAATTGTTCGCTAAGATAAATAAAAAAAGAGATAACGTGATGGGCAGAAATCTCTCTGACTTTTTCCGGTTCCCCGTAACACTGTCGGCCAGTTCCAGGGCTTTTTCAAGCAAGAATTCAAAAATGTTCTGAATTCCCTTTGGCACGCGCTTGATCTTTTTTCCGACGAAATAAAAAAAGATAACCAGAATGGCTACCGCTATCCAGCTGGCGATCAAAGAATTAGTAACATTGAAATTTCCGACATGATACACCGGCTCGGCAAAAAGAGTCGCTTCGTGAGAAACTTCCTGCTGAGTATTTTCAATATTGGTTTGTTCGGTATGCTGAGACATAAAACTAACAATTAAATTCCAAATTGCAAGCACCAAATTCCAAATAAATCCAAAATTTCAATTACCAAAATTATAAACCGGTTTTGAACATTTGGACTTTGATATTGAAATTTATTTGGGATTTGTGATTTTGGATTTGTGATTTTGCTATGTTTTATCCTTGTTTGATTTATTTTTATCCGCTTCAGATTCAATCCTCTTCATCTCTTTCACCGCATCTTTCACTATCCCAAAAGATGAAAGTAGAAAAGCTACTCCGACTGAAAGCAAGAACAGCCAAGGTTCGGTTCCGTATTTTTTGTCCAGCCACTTTCCAACAATCAAGCCGATAATAACCGGACCGGCAATCCATCCCGAGAGCTTTGTGAAAAGCACCAAACCGGGCTTCCACCACGGAGCCTTTCGTTTGTCCCCGCCTGCATCGCTAAGCGAAGCACTGCGGGCAGGTTTTTTGTTTTCCATATTCAGACAGTCCAATGAGCAACTACTCTTTTATTGTCGGGCAAAATCTAAAAAAAGTCAACCCCAAACAGTTTTTGCGCGTTTTCTGTCGTGGCTCTCGCCACTTCCTCGAAACTAACTCCTTTTATCTCGGCAATTTTTTCCGCCGCATATTTCACGTAAGCCGGCTCGTTCCGTTCGTTTTTATGCGGCGCCGGTGTAAGATAGGGGCAATCCGTTTCTAGCAGCATATTGCCCAAACCCGCTTCCCTGATGACCTTATCATAGTCTCGAGCGTAAGTTATGATACCATTGAAGCCGAGTAAAAAATCCAGATTCACAAACTCCTTGGCGTAACTTGATCTCCCAAGATAGCTATGCAAAACTCCTCGCAGCTTTCCGCCATATTTTTTCTTTTCCTCAATCAATATTTCCAGTGTCTCTTTGTAAGCTTCCCGACAGTGGATAATGAGCGGTAAATCCAACTCTATCGCCAGATCAATTTGAAACAAAAAGCCTTCTTTCTGCTTCATCTTGAGAACATTTTGCTGTTCTTCACTCGTGGCATTATCGGGAAAATGATATTCCAAGCCGACTTCTCCTATCGCCACAACTTTGCTTTCCCTCGCCAGTTCCCGAAGCTGGTTTTTGTGTTCCGCTCCCCATGTTTCATGTTTCATGAAATAGTGCGGGTGAAGCCCGACGGCCGCAAAAATATTTTCGTGTTTTTCCGCCAGTTCCACCGACCGACGGCTGCTTCCCAATCCCGCCCCGATATTGATGATTTTTTCAACCCCGCCTCCAAAAGACCGGGCGATAATTTCTTCCCGGTCAGCGTCAAATTGCTTGTCGTCAAGATGGGCGTGAGTGTCAATCAACATTATTTTATCCTCTGAAAAAGCGGCTCGACTTTTTTCGTCTCCAGCGCTTTTTTGATCTTTTCGGAAGTTTCAGGCATGAAAGGGGCAAGTTTAAAAGCTATTTCATTCAGCTTGTTAACAAAATTACCCATATCCTCTTGAAATTTGGCAACATCTGTCTTTATTGATTTCCATGGTTCTGCATTTCCAATTTCCCTATCAAGATCTCTCACTCTGCTCATAATTTCGTCTATAACAAAACTCAATTGGCAAGATTCAAAATACTTCGTTAATTCGTGATGTTCACTATAATATAAATTATAATTTTTATTCAAATTATATTTAACATTGACTTTGTCATAGAGAGTAATTACTCTACTGGTTAAATTTCCAATTCCATTCGCTAAATCGGCGTTGTATTTCTCTATCATTTTCTCCCAAGTAATATCAAAATCCTCCCCAAAACCGGATCCTGCCAGCAGTAAATAACGGGTACCGTCCACACCAAATTTTTCTACCATTTCAAGCGGGGAAATAACATTGCCCAAGGACTTGCTCATTTTTTGGCCGTTGACGGTAATGAAACCATTAACAAAAACTTGCTTGGAGTTCGGCAATCCGGCCGAAAACAACATCGCTTGCCACATCGCAGCTTGCTGGCGCAAGTTATCTTTGCCGCATACTTGGACTCCCGGCCAAAATTTTTCATAGTTGCCAGAAACGTCAGGCCAGCCTAAAGTGGAAATATAATTTACCAAAGCGTCGAACCAGACATACATCACGTGATCCGAGTCTCCCGGCACCGGTACACCCCAAGACATCTTGCTTTTCAAGCGCGAAATGCTAAAATCTTCCAGCCCGCGCTCCACAAAACTTTTTATCTCATTTAATCTTTTTTTTGGCAGAACAAAATCCGAATTGTTTTCATAAAATTCAAGAAGCTTATCTTGATAGCTGGAAAACTTGAAAAAATAATTTTCTTCGTCGATTATTTCCAATTCCGCGTTCGGATGAAGCGGACATTTCCCATCCACTAGTTCCGAGTCGGTTTTTTCCAGTTCGCACCCGACACAATATTTAACTTTGTAATTTTTCTTATATATATCGCCGTTTTTGTCGCACAACTTCCAAAACTCCTGCGCCGCCGCTATATGTCTTGGATCGGTTGTCCGAATGAACTTATCATAGCTAAGATTCAGCGCTTGTTTCAGTTTATCAAACTCTGGCGCTTTTTGGTCGCAATACTCTTGCGGATCCATCCCCGACTCCTCAGCCTTTCTCAATATCTTAAGCCCGTGTTCATCCACACCAGTATTAAAAAAAACTTCGTCCCCAATCGCCCGATGAAAGCGCGACAGAACATCCGCTTCCACAATCTCCTTGGCAAAGCCAATATGCGGATCAGCATTAACGTAAGGCAGGGTAGTTGTGATATAAAACTTATTTTTCATAATCAATAAACAATAATTATAATTTCCCCTTTTATTTTTCCGGGATTTTTTTCAAAATATTCCAAAACTTCACCAACCGGACCGCGGACAATTTCTTCAAACATTTTCGTCAGCTCCCGGCCTAAAATAATATTTTTCTCCTGCCTCACCGGCAGGCAAGCCGGCGTCAAACTTTTTAATAATTCCAAATTTTTTACCAGCCGGTGCGGCGATTCATAATATATTGCCGGTATATCAAACGCGATAAGACGCTTGAAAAATGTCTCCCGGCCTTTTTTGTGCGGCGGAAATCCCAAAAAAATAAATTCCGTGAGATCGATTCCGGAAACGGATGCCAAAGCAGTGAGAGCCGACGCGCCCGGAATCGGAATGACGCAAATTCCCTCGCGCACAGCCGCTTCTACTAAAATATTTCCCGGATCGGATATGCCCGGCGTGCCGGCGTCTGTTATGAAAGACAGATTTTTTCCGCTTTTGAGTTCCTCTATGATATAATCAACTTTAGGAACCGGTTTGACGGACCCGCCGCGTCCGGACTTGTAAAAAGAAGTTGTAGCCGTTTTTATGCCGTAGTGATCCAAAAGCTTCCGGCTTGTCCGCGTATCTTCGCACACAACCAAATCAGCCTTCTTTAAAACTTCGACCGCCCGATATGTAATGTCGCCTAGATTGCCAATCGGCGTAGCGACGAGGTATAATATTCCTGTATTCATAATATTTGCTGTTTATTATACTTTAGCAGTTTTTGAGAGTTTTAGGCAAGAACGTAGAAAAATGGAAAATGTAAATCTCAAAAATCAAAATGGCAATTCAAAATGTAAAATTTTGAATTTTTCATTGTCATTTTTAATTTTGATTTTTGATTTTTGATATGATATTAGCCACTCACGCCCTCACTGGCGCCGTTATCGGAAAAAACATAACCAATGTTCCCCTGATAATACTGACATCTTTGTCCATCCATTTTTTGATGGATTCTTTCCGCCATGGAGAATATTTCGATAGCCGAGTCGCTAAAATAAAGAACACCTGGTGGAAAGTCGCTTTGGATTTGCTAATCGGGCTTTCCTTGATTATTCTGCTTGTTTATTTCAAAACGCCAAGTCCAATAGAAACGGAACGTATGTTCATCGGCGCTTTTTTTTCGCTTCTGCCCGATTCTCTCACGCTTATGTACTGGGCATTCAGGGAAAATATACTGCTGGCTAAAATAAAATCTTTTCACTCTTGGGCGCATCATTATTCCAGATTTCCCAAATATTCCCCCGAACGCCAATGGAACCTGCGAAACGCCAGCAATGACATTTTCATCTCAGCCTTCGCCATACTGATTTTGTTTTTCTTGTAAAAAAATAGAGACCTTTATAAAAGCCTCTAAAAAAAATCTTCGCTATTTCAATTTTCAATCTAGATCTGAGCTTTCGCCCGGTATTCCATATAATCTTTCACCACCAAGCTCACAGAAGTAGCTACCGGGATGGCCAAGATCGCGCCGAGCGTGCCGGCCAGTTTCGCGCCGACAAGAAGAGCCAGAATAACCGTCACCGGCGAAAGCCCCACGGCTTTTTTCATAACTTGCGGCGTGATTATATGATTTTCCAGCTGTTGGGATAAGATATACACCGAGAGAGCCAGAATGCCGGTCGTGGGAGAGATAAGGAAGCCCAGCGCCACGCCGGGAATCGCCGAGATTATCGGCCCGACATAGGGAATAATTTCCATAATTCCGGCAAAAATCGCCAGAATTAAAGCGTATGGAACATCCGCCAAAGAAAGTCCGATGTAAACAATAAGAAAAATGATGAACATCAGGAAAAATTGTCCAGTCAGCCAATTGCCAATCTTATGTTTGACGCGATCAGCCAAATTAAGCGCGTAATCATGATGGCGCTTCGGCGTTACTTGAGAAATGAATTTTTTGATTCCGTCCTCTTCTACGGACATATAAAAAGTAAGGGAAAATATCACGATCAGTGAAATGACGCTTGAAAAAACTCCCAGCGTGGTGGAAAAAATATTTCGAGAGAAATTGGAAATCTCGCTTCCGAAATTTCCCAAAATCTGATTGGTGTCAATATTGATATGGTTGCGGGTGATGAAACTGTTCACCGCGGCAAAAAAATCCGTAACTTTTTGCGAATAAGCCGGATAATCTTTGGTAAGTGATCCTATCTGTTGCGATATCGGAGGGATGAGAAAAGACAACGCCAAACTGAAAACGGCAATTAAGATAATGTACACCCCCAAAACGCTGGCGGCACGCGGAACCTTGTGTTTTCCCAACCAATCCACCAACGGCTCTATAGCTGAAACAAAAATCAAAGAAATAATCAAAAGCGCGATCACATCACGCACTAAGAACAAAAACCAAAATCCCAGAAGAATCAGGATAGTTTTAAAAATTATATTAGTGGAAATTTCGATAGATTGCTTGGAAGGCATGCGAGTTACAAGTTAATTATAAATTTAACAATTTTTTTAGCTCTTTTGTATTTTTATGCGGTCCTATCACCGCCAAATTCAACTTGCTGTTTTGAAACACATCTTTCGCCACTTTCATTATATCATTTGGCGTAATTTTATCAATCAAGGCGAACTTTTCCGCCACTGTCAAAATTTTCTTTTTGGCTGTTTCCTGGTCGATGAAAAACATCGCCACTTCGTCCGACGCCTCCATTCCCATCACCGTTTTACCTTTGACAAAATCCTTGGCTTTCTGTAGTTCTTTCTCATTCACTTTCTCCTTAGAAACTTTTTTATATTCCGCTAAAATAGTTTTGACAGCCAGCTCCAAATTTTTATGTTCCACTCCCGCCTGGGTCGCGATATAACCGACATCTTCGAACGATTCCACGGCGGATCGGACATAATACGCCAACCCCCGCTTTTCCCGCACTTCGATAAACAAGCGGCTCGACATATTGCCGCCAAGAATCACTGAAAGAAGCGCCAGCGCGTAACGATCTTTGTGGTTCCAATGATAGGCTCTCGCGCCTAAAACGAAATGAGTCTGGTCGGTTTTCTTGAACTTTATTTTCAATTCCGGCTTTTCCTGCTTTTCTTTGACTTTGAAAATTTTCGCCTTTTTCCCCGGCGCCATCTTGCCGAAAATCTTTCCGATTTCCCTGATTATCTTTTTTTCGTCAAATTTTCCCGCCACGCAGACTACCGTATCGTTGGCCATATAAAACCTCCGCATATATTCGATAAAATCTTTTCGCTTGAAAGACTTGATGGTTTTTTTCGTGCCGATAATCTCCCGCCCGAGTTCCGTTCCCGCGTAAAGCATACTCTCAAAGACATCTCCGATATTTCTCATCGGCATATCTTCGTACATATTAAGTTCCTGGAGAATCGTCCCTTTTTCTTTCTCAATTTCCTTCTCTTCCAATTTGGAATTGAGGTACATATCCGTCACCACATCCAACGCCGTTCCAATATGCTTAGAATCTACTTTAGCGAAATATCCGGTATTATCTTTGGACGTAAAGGCGTTGTACTCCCCGCCAATAGCGTCGAGTTCCGCCGAAATATCAAGAGTAGTCGGGCGTTTTTCGGTGCCCTTGAAAAACATATGCTCGATAAAATGCGACAGCCCCGCTTCTTTGTCCGTTTCATACCGACTCCCCACGCCCGCCATAACCACCACCGTGGCCGTCTGCGTTTCCTTCATCGGCACGGTGATTATCCGCAGGCCGTTCTTAAGAGTTGTTTTTTTATAGTTCATACCAATTATTTCTTAACTCGTGAGTATCTTATAAGTCCTCCGAATGGAATTATTTTTATACCTTTTTTCTCCAGTTCATCCAAAATGATGTTCATCCCCAGTGAATCGCTGGAAATATGACCGGCCACCACCACGTTAATGTGGGCATCTTCGGCCGCTTTTTTATGTTCCTCGCTTTGATGCATCGCTATAATCGTTCCAACTCCGGCGTTAGCCATGGCGCCGTAAATTTCCTTCGATCCTTCCGTCCCGCCGGTAAATTCCGAGACTACAACTTTCCCGCATCGATTATTTTTATTTCCTGAAAAAAGTCTCGGTCCGGCTCCTTGCCTCATAGCTTCTTGGTATTCCGGAATTTTCATAAGCATATCCAAAATATCGCTGACGTAACGCGGTTTGGCTTTGTCGATAATTTTTGAAAGGAACATCGCCGCGCAATTGTCACCCGGCGTATGGATATTCATCAAATTAATCTTGAGCAATCTGGCCGCGTCCGCTTCTTCATAGTGATTGATTGGGCTTATGCCTCGCGACACCTCGGAAATTCTCTTGTGCAAAAGTTTCTCCGCGATATTGACCGGGATGCCGAATTTCTCCAAAGCGTCAATCTGATAGTTCATAACATCATCCAACCCCGCCAGAGCCAACCCCACCGGATGATGATTAAGAATCAAATCAGCTCCTAGTTCATCGGCAATGTAAACCGCTCCAGCCGTAATGTCTATTCCGGCGAATACTTTTTTAATTTCTTTTTTCCCGCCGTCAAAATGAATTCTTGAGTCGGAATAGGGATTTTTCAATCTTTCCTTGTCAAAATATTCTTTCTCTTCTTTCGGCAGTTTGTCATACTCTTCCTTTTTGCGTTTTAAATATTCATTGATTTCCGCCTTCGTCCGAAAGTCATTCTTTATGCCGATTTCAATGGCTAAATCATATATATCCTTAATCTTCATAATATTAATATTATCCAGTTAACCCGCTTTTACCCTACACTATTTCACCCCAAAAAGCAACAAAAGCGGGAAAATTAAAGCAGGTCGTCCATATGTGACACGACCTGCTATTTTTTTCTAACAAGAACCAGGATTATTTCTTTTTCAGAGACAATCCATATTCAGAAAGAGCTTCTCTCATTTCATACAGACATCTCCTTCCGAATCCTCGTATCGCAACAAACTCCTCTTCCGTTTTCTGAAACAAATCTCCGAGCGTACTGACTCCAATTTCACTTAAGCACCTGTGCGTTCGAAAAGAAAGCTCAAGCTCATCGATATTGATCTCAGCCAGCGATCTAACGTTGAACCGAGCCTCCATCTCTTTTCGCGCCCTCTCTTCTCTGTATTCCTCAAGCTC
Organism: Patescibacteria group bacterium; assembly: GCA_030837625.1. Taxonomy (GTDB): domain Bacteria; phylum Patescibacteriota; class Minisyncoccia; order Moranbacterales; family UBA2206; genus XYA2-FULL-43-15. Next base: position 12,261 of record JAUPKF010000016.1, read on the forward strand.
GGATTCCAGTTTATCGTTTTTGACATTCAGATTCTGGTTTCGTTTCTCGAGACCGTCAAGATATGACCTATAAAGTCTGAGAAAAGCGTTCCGTCTCGATGGATGACGCAAGCGCCGTAGCGCCCTGCTTTCCTGCTGCCTGATACATTCCACTCCAACGCCTCCAAGAAGCTGCCCGGTCGCTTTTAATGTTCGAATTCCTTTTCCATCCAGACCAAACCTTAACTTCAGAACTTCAGCCAATGAGCGACCCTCTCTGCCTTCGTCAAGGAGCTTCAGCTCTTTATCGATCATCTCCATGTCTTGCTCTCGTATTGGCAGCAACTCTTCATCGGTATATTTGCCAACAACTTCATACACCAACGACTCATACCCTTTGGCTCGTTCATCCATTGAAATTCCTCCGGTTCTATTCAATTTAAAAAGGTGCAGAATATACCATTCCTTTTATTCCCTAGGTTCCTAGTGGAACTTTATACACTACTACACTTTCAGATTTTTGTCAAGATATTCCTCTAATTTTTCAATCCCAATCCTTTCCTGCTTCATCGTGTCGCGGTCGCGGACTGTTACGGCCTTGTCATTCAAAGTTTCGAAATCAACCGTCACGCAGTACGGCGTACCGATTTCATCCTGGCGGCGGTATCTTTTTCCGATAGATTGCGTTTCATCGTATTCCGTCATAAACGATTCCCGCAGTTTTTCATAAATTTCCCGCGCCGGCTTCGCCAATTCTTCTTTTTTGGAAAGCGGCAAGATGGCGACTTTGATAGGCGCCAAACGCTTATCGAATTTCAAGACCACCCGCGTTTCCTCGCCACCCTCGGCTGTCGGCGCTTTTTCCTCGGTATAAGCTTGGTCGATAAACATCAAGACATGGCGGTTAAGCCCGGCGGAAGTTTCCATAATATGCGGGATGAATTTTTCTCCGGTTTTTTCGTCAAAATAGTTAAGCTCAACGCCGCTATACTTGCTGTGTTGGGACAAATCCCAATCGCCCCGCGCGTGGATTCCTTCAACCTCTTTGAAGCCGCCAAGCGTCTTGAAGTCATATTCAATGTCATAGGCTTCCGAGGCGTAGTGCGCCAATTTTTCATGCTTGTACCAACGGATTTCGTTTTCTTTTATTCCGTATTCGAGGTACCACTTCCAGCGGACATCTTTCCACATCTCATACTTGTCTTTCATAATGTCCGGATGCAAAAAATATTGCATTTCCATTTGCTCGAATTCCCGCGTGCGGAAAATGAACTGGCGCGCCACGATTTCATTGCGAAAAGCCTTTCCGATTTGGGCGATTCCAAACGGAAGCTTAATATGCAAAGAATCAATGGTGTTTTTATATTCCAGATAAATTCCTCCGCAAGTTTCCGGACGCAGATAAACCACGTTTTCTTCCTTGAGTTCGTCCGTGGGAGAACCGACGTTTGACTTCACCATCAAAGAAAATATTTTTGCCGGAGTGAGATCAGTCGAACCGCAATTGGCGCACTTGAGTTTTCCTTCCTCTCGAAGCTTATCCAAATGCGCATTCAGTTCTTCGAGAGGCGCTTTGTCGGCGCTGATGCCGAATTCTTCCAAGATATGATCAGCCCGAAAACGCGACTTGCATTTTCGGCAATCCACTTGCGGATCGTTGAATCCGCCGACGTGTCCCGACGCCACCCAAGTGGTCGGATGCATAAAAATCGCGCTGTCGAGCCCGACAATATCTTCGCGCAGTTGCACCATATGCTTCCACCAAGCATCCCGAATATTGTTTTTCAAAAGCGTTCCATAATGCCCGTAATCGTAAATCGCCTGCATTCCTCCATAAATTTCGCTGCTCGGAAAAACAAATCCCCGCCTTTTCGCCAAAGACGTAATTTTCTCCATCATATTCTCTTTTTTCTCTTCCATATTTTTTTACTACCGTATTCTAGAATACGGTAGTGAAAATAAATCATACCGCACACCAGATACTTATTAAGGTTTTAAATTTTTCGTATTTCGCTTTTTTCGTATTTCGTAAAACAAAAAAACCCGTCCCAAAAACACAACATAATTGCATTTTCAGGACGAGTTTTATCTGACCCGCGGTTCCACCTGATTTCCCTGACTTTTCGCCAGAGCGTCTTTTAAATTCATACGCCTGCATCGGGAGCCAAACCCCGGACGTATTATCTTTATACACTATTGCTTCTATTCAGTCAAGTTCCAGTTCAAACCAAAAACCCCGACGCGGGGTTTTGGAATTTTCATTTAGAAAAAGTTACCTGTGAGAAGAACGATGTCCGAACATGCTATTCGAACTTCTATGACTGAAGCTGTCTTCTCTGTGATCGCGTCCGCGTCCTCTGTCATCGCCACCGCGTCTGTCAAATCTCCCTCCTCTGTCTTCAAACCTGCTTCTGTGATCTCTGCCACTGTCATCTCCGCCCCGGCCTCTCCTCGCCAACGCGTCGGGAGCCAGAACCAGTCCACCAACGAGCGCCAAAGAAAACGCGGCCAGAGTAACTTTTTTTCCAATTGAATTTAGATTATATTTGCTCATTTTTTTGATTTATTAATGTGGAATTACTTATATTTAGGCGGTGTAATAAAACAAGTTAGTCAGCAATTACCTGCATAAATATCCAATATTTGAAAGAATGAAGCTTACTCGTTCAGATTGCTATATTACACTGCCTTAAACGGATTCAAAATCCTTTGATTGTAAAATTAACGTTAAGTTACTACATTCTCCAGAATCAGTTATTTCACAACTCGGCCATTCCGTCATCACTCCACCGTTACTGATCCGAAATCGGTCGATTTCAGATGGTTGTGGAATTTCCAAGTTCCGGTTTTTTCGAAAGTGAAAGAATAAGCTTCTCCTTTCGCGTAGGCTTTCTTGGCGTCAAATTCCGGATAATCGGTATGCACCGGATGCGGCGCCGAAGCTACCCACATCCCGACAGAACTATCATTGCGAAACATCACCGTCTCACCCGCCTTAATCGTTACCGTCTTGGGAGAGAATCCCGAGTCGGTGTAGGCGATAACCGCGTCAGCCGTTTGGTTTTTGCTTTGAAACAAAGGCGCTGAATCGTTGGCTGGTTTGCTCTTCAAAAAAGCCCACCCGGCAACTCCCAGGACAACTACCGCCAAAGTCACCCCTATAAAGGTCTTGTTCATTTTTTTGTTTTAAGCTTTACAAATTATAGATTTTGCAGGTATTACCGCCGGCAAACGAAAATATTTCTTCGCCCCTTACTATTTCAAGCCAATAAAAAAAGCTCCGATGGTACGATTCTTAACTTTCTTCCTCGCGAAAGAAAAATCGCAGTATCCTCGGAGCTTGCTCTCAAAGTAGGCAAATCACGCCCATCCCCGCCTGGACAGGGTTGAATCTGTCCCGTCGCTGGGAAAAAAGCGCCGTATTCTCAAAAGTGCAAATGCGAGTCTCCCACATATTCAGCAACTCGACTCCCGCATCATCAAGCCACCAGCGAATAATGAAGGCTAAATCTACCAGCGACTTCCCTCCCTGCAAGTTTCTTGCGCTGTCCGGATATTTGTTAAAAATTCCAGTATCCCTCGTATCAAACTCGTAACAGGACGCACAAATTCCCGGTCCGATAACCGCCAGAATGTCTTTTACCTTGGAACCCAGCAGACACATTTTCTTAACCGCTTCTTCGATAACCCCCGCTTCGATCGATTTATAGCTCGCGTGGATTATCCCGATAACCTGTTCAATTGGATCGTAAAGGAATATTACAAAACAATCCGCCCCGGTTACTCCAATCGGGAGTTTTTTGCACCGAGTCACAATCGCGTCACATTTCGGGTTAAAGTCTACAATTTTTGGAGGATACACGCTGTGTTTTTCTCCGATTACACAGACCACATTTCCGTGTCGCGTGTCACTTAAAACCGGATAGAACATTTCACGAAAATATTCCTCCGCAAACCTCTCTTTATTCGCCTCACCTTCCGGCCCTTTCATATTTCCATGGGCCTTTAAGGAAAAAAGAGCCTTCACATCTTTGAACTTATCAAAGAACTTCAGCGGTCTATCCATAGTAGCTTCTCCTCCTTTGTGTTTTTTCATTACTCATAGCCCATCAAAACCCCGTCACTACCATATAGCCCTATATGGTAAAAACAAGAATTTCGATTTTCCTAAGCTTCTCTTAATTCTTCCATTAAGTCAAGATAAAACTTCAAATTATGAATCGACGCCAATCTCATCCCCAAAGGATCGCCGACAACGAAAAGATGGCGGAGATACGCCCGAGTGTAATTTTGGCAAAGCGTGCAATCGCAATTTTCATCCACCGGCCCAAAATCCTCTTTGAACTTCTCATTATTTATGTTAATCGTCTCATAAAAATCTTTTTCATAAGTTTTGGATTTTGGATTTTGGATTTTATTTGGAATTTGGGATTTTGAAATTGGGATTTCCGATTGTTTCTTCCAAAGAAACAATCGGCCGTGTCTTCCCTCTCTCGTCGGAATGACGCAATCAAACATATCCCACCCGCAATTTGTGAACTTCACGATATCCTCCGGCGTTCCCACTCCCAACGCAAACCGCAAAGCCTCTTCGGGAATAAGTTCGGCCGTATGCCTGACCATATCTTCCATAAAGTTTCCGTCGGCGTCGATATGCCTAGCGCCGAATCCATATCCATTAAATCCTATTTCAACCAACTCTTTGGCGCATTTTTCTCGAAGATCAAAATACGTTCCTCCCTGAATCACTCCGAAAATAAGCGGTTGGTCTTCTTTCTTTATTTTTCTTTTCTTGACTTGTTTCAAGTACTCGTCTTTGCATCTTTTCGCCCAAGAAATAGTGCGGCTGACCGCCTCCGCTATTTTTTCTTTTTCATGAGAGTGCGGCGGCACGTCGTCCAAAACCACCATCATATCCACTCCCAAATCAAACTGAATCTGGATGGATTTTTCCGGCGTTATGAAATGGCGCGAACCGTTTATGGGAGACCGGAACTCCGCCCCTTCGTCGGTAATGCGCCCCAGCTTGGGATTTTTGTGGATAAGGGAAAAAATTTGATAGCCGCCCGAGTCGGAAAGAAGCGGACGCGGCCAGTTCATAAATTGATTAATTCCTCCAGCTTTTTCAATAAGCTTTTCTCCCGGCTCAAGATAAAGATGATACGTATTGACCACCATCGGCCCCATACCGATTTTTTCCAAGTCTGTTTTATCTAAAGATTTCACGAATCCCCGCGTCGCGTCCGGCATAAAAAACGGAGTATCAATTACTCCGCTCTTAGCGTGGATTTTTCCAATCCTTCGCCGGCCTTTTTTTGAAACTATTTCAAACATAAGTTTTTCACTCCGCTATCGCGTCGTGAACCCGCACTACGAAAGCGGGACATGCGAATAAATTCCGTTTCCTCGCCGGAGTCTCTCGAAGAGGACTCCAGCGTACCAGGTTTGTCGGAGTTCCTTTCAGGAGACTCCGACAGGGAAATTTTTGGCTATAACTTTCACGTCCGAGTTAATTTTTCAATAAAATAGCAGATGATTCCGCTACTCCACTACTTTATAATTACTTCCCAAACTGGCGTCTTCCCTCAACTCGGTAGTCTTGCCGTCAAACGAGGAAGACAAATCCGCTCCCGTAAAGGAATCCTTGGCGGAGAAAGTTGAGGAATTCAAAAGCGGCATTTCTTTTCCTGCCTGATCGACAGACGGCTTTATCTCCACCTGAAAACTGGCTTCTTTAGGAGAGGACAAAATTCCCGTCCCCGCGCCGATATTGCCGATTTCCCAAACAATGGAATTGTTTCTCTCATTGTAGCTGATCTTGGCATCCTCGGGAAAGACTTTCCCGGTCATTGTCACGCCCGTCGGCAAAACTGACTCTATCTTGGCGGAAGTCACGTCATTGGAAACATTGCGGGCGATCCAGTGGATCGCGTAGGTGGTTTCTTCACCAACTTTCGGCGGAATGGCGCCCGAATTGGGGATATTGGGGTCAGTGTGATACCCTTTGACATCCAGCACCAATTTGGAATTTAGCTTCATATCCATTTTATTTCCGGCAATAATCTTGTTCATCGAGATCGGAGTCGGGATGTCAGGACTGTCAATTTTTGATACGCTGGAAATAACAAAATTCTTGTCATTGGCGCTGCCAACTGGTATGACACTTTTTACTTGGATGTTAAATTGAATCGTTCCTCCTTCGCCCGGCTCCAAATTCTTAAGTTCCGGATGATCCGACGCCTTCCAGGTTATCGTCTTCTCATCCGCGTCATAATATCCCCCGCCCGAATCCAAACTGGAATAATCCAAAACCGGACTGTCAAGAAACTCCGTAACTATGGCGTCCTTGAGGCCGATATTTCCTTCATTTTTATAGTGAATCACGAAATTAAGACCCTCTCCCGCGCTGACATTCAGACCTTTGGAACCGTTGACTGTTTGGGAAATAGATAGCGGAGAAGACACGATTTTCGTGGAAACGTTTTCATTGCCATAGGCCACAAACGCTCCGCTTTCAAACGTTCCCACCGAAGCTTCCATCACTTTGACCTGATCGCGATCGCCTTCGAGTTTTCCGCTGATTTCAATTTTTCCCGATTCCCCCGCCGAAACCCGCCCAATATACCAAATATTGTCGCCTTCAAAAGCTTTAGGAACGGAAGACGAAAAGGAGAATCCTTCCGGATAAGCGGCTCTCACCCGAATGCCTTCCAAATCTTCTTGCCCCGTATTTTTATAGCTCACCAAATAATTGACTTCATCCCCGCCGGATACGTTTTGCGGCGCCATCACTTCGATTTCCAAGGGAGTCGAATCTACGTTTATCCCCAATTGATTTTGGGAAACATACTGAGTGCTGAAACCGGAAGGAGTGAAAATCATTTCCGCCTTGAGGTAAACCAACGCGCCCTTGGGACTGTAAACCCGGCCATTGAAAACCGCTTTCCCCTGGCCGTGACCAAAAACATCGCTCAAATCGAAAGTTCCGGACGTCAAGCTTTCAGTTTTGAAATTGGGATTTTCCTCCGGTTTGAAATTTTCCGGATAGGACAGCTTAAGCGTCACATTTTCCAAACCGGCTCGGTTATTGTTGTCGTATTTGATTTCATACGTCAACAATTTGCCGCTCTGGGCTTTTTCCGGCCCGGCTATTTCCAATTTCATCCGATCTTCACTGAAAGACCAGTATTTCAAAAAGTAGAATCCCAAAGCCAAAAAAATTATCCCCAGCACTCCCGCCAGCGCGATCGCCCCTTTGCTAATGACTTTTTTTTGCTCCGCGTCAAATCCGGTCTGTTTTTCTTCCCAAGCGTCTCCGTCCGCCGCCGGATTGCTCTCCGGCCGAGCCGACTCCGCGCGCGGGTTGTATTCACTCATATCATGCGCGGATAAATTTTCGTCTTCGTCCTTCTTATATAACTTGTTTTGTATATCGTAGAGAGACATGTTTTTTGATTTTAATAGCTCTGGTATTATTATGCCACAATAATACCAAATCAGAAACAATATATCAACTTAAAAAAATTCTAATTCACCTAATTTCTAATTCACCTAATAAAATTCAAAAATAACTGAAAATCAAATAAAATTTCTAATGCCAAATTTTTAATTTTTCAATTTTGTTATTTGGCCTTTTATTAGGTGAATTAGGTAATTAGACAATTAGGTGAATTTACCCCGTTATCCATTTCACCTGCTCGCTGATAACTATTTGGGCGTTTTTGATGTCGGCGGGAGGAACTTTCAATTTTCCCAGGCTCTCGATTTTATTGGCCAGAATTATCCGGATCATTTTCACGCATCCGTCGCTGACGCGTGTTTCGCCTAGCCCCGAAAAACATTCCGGACAGACCGCCCCGCCCAGCCGGGCGCTGAAATAGTTCCGGCCGGAGAGAATCTTGTTCCGGCACTTCACACAAGCTTCAAAACTTGTCCGATACCCTGAAAAATCAAGCAACTTGAAAATCAATCCGGCCGTCAAAATATCTTTTTTATCTTCCCCCTCCTCCTCCGCCGCTTTGTTCATGGCCGCCAAATATCCTTTCAATAAGGCGTATATCCTTTCATCTTTTTCCTGGTCGGTGATAAGCTTTTCCAAAATTCCGATCGCCCCGAAAGCGCTCTCTAAAAAGGAAATTTTTGATTTCAAAAAGGGGAAAGTGTCAACCGCGATCGCTCCCGTGATGTTGCCCCGGCCGCGGTTTTTGGAAATGAAAATTTCGCTCTCTGTCAAAGATTCCAGACTTCCGGCCAGTTTCGCCGCCGGTTTTCTCGTCCCCTTGCCCGCCGCCCAGATCTTCCCGGCTTCCCTGGTGTAGATGACATACATCCGGTCGGTCTCGCCCAGATTCCTTTTTCCCAAAATTATGCCGTTATATTTGTATTCCACCCCGTTAGAAATTAATCCTGTTAGAAAATAGGCTTCCCGTTATACACTCTTTCCAAAAAAATTTTCTAACGGGGTCCATAAAACAATCTTATCTGATTTTGGAGGAAATAAAAAGAAGGAGTCTTTGGACTCCTTCTGCCAGCTTTATTAACAAATATTTTTTACCTGCCAGATTGCGCCAAAACATTCATCCCCAGATATTGGTCCAGCCGGAAAAATATTGACGGCAAGGATTTGAAAAAATCAAACGCATCCGCCGTCTTGACTGTCTTTTCCGGCGAAGTTTGAAAATGAGCCTCCGGATCCGGATGAGTTTCTTCTGAAGATAATTCATCGCCGCAAAAACCGAAATTGGAAGCGTTATAAGCCGCCAATTTGGGATTTTTGGAAAAACAAACGTCGGCGCTGATCATCACTTTGTTTCCCCAATTGTCCAAAGAGGACATCCAAACACTCTTTTGACCGTCATCCGTTTGGGCATCATCTATTATTTCCTGCTCCTGAACTTCCTTGTCCTCCATTTCAACGCTTTCCACCCCATTCTCAGCCTCTTTTAGTACCTCCACCGGAACTTTTTCCACGACTTTAGGTTTAACTAACTCTTTTTTCTCTTCATTCTCTTCCTCTTCCAACTTCACATAATCAGTTCTCATGGAAATTTTTTTCTTGGAATAATCCAATTTCAGGGTCACAAATTCTCCGGCATGAAGATCCAGCGTAATGGATTTTATCTCGCTTCCCTTGTTGTCAAAGTTTTTTTGGCCGTCGCCGCCGCGATAAAACGTCACTTTGTATTTTGTCGGTTTTTCCCTCCCGGGCTTGGCATCGTCAAAAATTCCCTGCTTTCCCACCTCAGCCTCTATATTCTTTCCGCTTCTGGTCATAACGGTTTTGTATTCCCAAGCTTCCCCGCTTTTATTGACAATCTCAAAACGAATCAGCGCTCCGCCGTGTTTCAAAATCCAGTCGTGGGATTTCACTCCGTCCCCCCACCAAGACTGGGCCAAAACCTCCCCGGCTGAAAACAGGCAAAAAGAGAGAACGATGACTGGCAGGATTTCTCTGCGTCGCATATGATTAAGCCTTTGACGATTATGTCAGCAATGTATAACAAAACTCTGAAAAAAGCAAGGCTACCCCTCCTTTCTTTCTCGCCCTTTTTTAAAAGACTCCAACTCTTTCGTTTTACACTCCTCGCATACACTATCAATACGCTCCACGTCTTGACCGCCCTCCCAATCTTTCTCCCTCATATTCCTCCCACACCATTTGCAAACTATCGGCACCTTCCTGCTTCCATTCCCCTCCGGCTTTTTCCCAAAATCTTTTTCTCCGATCATAATTTTAAAGTTATTTTAATTTTTATAAAGAAGCCTCTACTTTTATTTTACCACCAACCGCTTCAAAAACCAAAGATAAAAAAACGCCGCGGCAGAAAGCGCGCGGCGGTGGAAACTCAAACACTAACCTAGAAGTTACATCAAAGAACTTTAGAGCAAACTTCCGCCACCTTTGACCTCTCGTTTTTTGTCAAAGTTATGTGTCCGGAAATTTCCTCTCCTTTCAGTTTCTCCGCCAAATACGAAAGTCCATTACTGGACGCATCCAAATAGGGCGTATCGATTTGCGACGGATCACCGGTAAAAACAATTTTCGTTTTTTCCCCAACTCGAGTCACAAGAGTTTTAATCATAAGAGGAGTCATGTTTTGCGACTCGTCGCAAATAATAAACTGCCGCGGTATGCTTCTGCCACGGATATATGTCAGTACTTCAATTTCCAACCCACCTCTCCTCTTGAGATCATCTATTTCCTCCATAGGATCATCACAATCTCTCATAAGGTAGCAGAGATTGTCATAAATCGGTTTCATCCAAGGATCAATTTTTTCTTCTTTGGCAGGTACCCCATATACTAGACACAGATTCTCAGATATAATCCGAAGTATATGGGCAACACAAAACACAACTATCGCATCAGTAGCGATGTAAAAGAACAAGTCTTAAAAAGGATCGAGGAAGA
>JAUPKF010000031.1 GCA_030837625.1 Patescibacteria group bacterium
TGAGAAGCGCTGTCCCGCCGCCAGCCACGATGCCTTCTTCCACCGCCGCTCGCGTCGCCGCCAAGGCGTCTTCCATTTTGTGTTTCATATAAGTCAGTTCCGTTTCAGTGGCCGCGCCCACCTTGATTACCGCCACACCGCCGGAAATTTTAGCCAATCGTTTCTGCAGCTTTTCCTTGTCATACTTGCCTTCCGCTTTTTCTACTTGAATTTTAATCTGAGCTATCCTTGATTCTATTTCTTTCTTCTTGCCTTTGCCGCCCACGATCGTGGTATTGTCTTTGGTGGCGATAACTTTAGCCGCCTGCCCCAGCATACTGATCTCGACGTTTTCCAACTTCATTCCCTTTTCCTCGCTGATAACTTTTCCCCCAGTCAAGACGGCAATATCCTCCAGCATCTCTTTTTTAGTGTCGCCAAATTCCGGCGCCTTGATCGCCAAAACATTTATCGCGCCGCGCAGCTTATTAACCACCAAAGTCGTCAAGGCCTCTCCATCCACGTCTTCCGCCACAATCACAATATCCTTTTTGCCGGAAGTCGTAATTTTTTCCAAAGCCGGCAACAGTTCCGCGATAGTGGAAATTTTTTTGTCAGTTATGAAAATATAGGGATCTTTGAGTTCGGCTTTCAGCGACTCACTATCAGTTATCATATATGGAGAAATATATCCCTTATCAAAACTCAAACCTTCCACGATTTCTTTTGATAATCCGAAGGTTTGGGATTCTTCTACGGTAATCACGCCGTCCTTTCCGACTTGGACGATAACGTCGGCGATCATTCCACCCATCTCCTTATTCTCGGCGGAAATGGTGGCCACTTGCGCCATTTCTTCTTTGGAACTGATAGTTTTGGAATTTTTCTTCAGCTCTTTGGTTATCTCGCTCTTGGCCGCTTCCATTCCATGGCGTATATTTATCGGATTCATTCCGGTAGCAATCAACTTCATTCCCTCTCGGATAATAGCTTGCGTGAGAACCGTAGCGGTGGTGGTTCCATCGCCCGCCACGTCATTGGTCTTGTTGGCCGCTTCCTTGATAAGGTCGGCGCCAATATTTTCAAACTTGTCCTCCAGTTCGATTTCCTTGGCGATGGACACGCCGTCATTGGTGATGGTTGGGGTTCCAAATCCCTTGTCCAAAATCACATTTCTTCCCCGGGGCCCCAGCGTCACTTTGACCGCGTCCGCCACCTGATCAATCCCGGATTTAATCTTCTCCCTCGCTTCTTCGTTAAACTTGATAATCTTCGCCATTTTTGTGTGTCCGATGCGAATCTGCGAATGTATCCGAATTTACGAATCTGCGAATAAAGTTATTCGGATGGGCGCATTCGTAGTGCGCTATTCGGATGCCTTTATTCGTAGATTCGAATGGATTCGTTGATTCGAATCGGTTTAATTATTTTTAGCAGTCGCCTCCTTTGAGTGCCAGCAGATTTCATTTTACAGCAAGCTCCCGCCTCCAGTCAAGCAGCCGGCGCTTTTGTCATATCTTCGCCATCCTTTCTCCAAATCTCCTCCCAATTTCCGGGCTGCGCGGTTCGGGAAGAAACACCAAAGAATTTTCGTCCGCCATAATAATGCTGCCGTCCCGATGAGTCCGAGGATCGCGGACGATTCTTTCCGTCTGCCAGCCTTTCAGCCAGTTTTCCAAAAAATCAAATCCCAAAATAGTTTCCCCAAGACCTCTAACCGCCCTAACTACCCAAAAATTCTCCGCTATCTTCAGCCCATCCGCTTCGTTGATTTCGTAATTCGGCATAAAGTTTTTTATCCATCCGTTGGCCTTTTGAAATTCCTCAAACGTTTTTTTTCCGAAAACCGGCCGCGCGAAAGCGTACTCCGAAGCGGAAAAAACGTCTTTGAGTTCTATTCCCAGCGACCCGGTTGTTATAAAATAGTTGAGACAAACACGGTCGGTTATCTTTCGCCCGTATCTCCTCTTGCCAAGCAAGTGAACCAAAAGAGTCACCAGCGTCCGTCCGATGAAAATCCGCTTATGCTCCAAAACGACCAGCAAATCCAGATCGCTTTTCTTTTCGGCATTCTTCATCGCCACCGTTCCCGTCACGGCAATCATCCGGACGAAAGGAACGAAGCGCAACCATTTGGCGATACTAAATATTTTTTTAAATTTCTTTTCCGAAATTTTATTCCGCTCCAGCCTCTGACCGACCAGCTTTTCCCGTCCTTTCAAGAAATAATACCCCTGATATTCCTCGACATACTTTTTCACATCCTCGTCTTCCAACCCCTTGATTACATCCGACAAATTAACCCTCTCATTGTTTACTGTTTCTTGATTATTGTTCACTGCTAAGAGATACCGCCAAATTTCAAAAGAAGTCAGGGGGTAGTCGAGAAGATCGTAGTAGATTATTGTTGACAATATTTCTTTATTCAGCTTTTTCTCCATAAACAATCTGAAAATTTCTAATTCACCTAATTTCTAATTCACCTAATAAAATTTCAAAGACAAAATAGCAAAATAAAGCACCTAATAACAAATGCGAAACTTAAAATTTATCACTGGAAGTTTTATTTGACCTTTGGTTATTTTAATTTTTATTAGGTTCACCCCGTTAAATAACACTAACTTTATTAAACGGTTGTTGGATTATTCGACTTATTTTGTTAGAACTATTTAACGGGGTGAATTAGGT
>JAUPKF010000017.1 GCA_030837625.1 Patescibacteria group bacterium
GAGCTCTACCGGCTTGGCTGGATTACTACAATACTGAAAGACTGCATATGGGAATAGATTTTAAAACCCCGGATTATTTAATAAATTGTTTCCAAGCTATTGGATAGAAAACGATTTTCCACAAACGAAAAAACTGTGTTATTGTAGCTTATATGAACCCCGTTAGAAGTTCCAGAAAATTACTGGCGGGGTTTAATTATCTGACATAGCCTTATGGATGAAAAAATTTCTAACGGGGTGAAATACCTCAACGCGCTCAACAAAATAGACGGCGTCGGGCCGCAGAAATTTAAGTTGCTTTTGAATTATTTTGAAAGTCCGGAAGCGATTTGGAAAGCGGATTTGGAAGAATTAAAGACCGCTAAAATTCCAGAGAAACTGGCGGAGAAAATTTTCTTTGAACGAGGGAGTATTAATCCGGACGAAGAGTGGGAAAAGCTGGAACGGGAAAATATCAAGATGATCACGCTATCTGATACCAGCTATCCCAGCCTCCTAAAAGAAATTCCTAACGCGCCTTACATTCTATACGCCAAAGGCGATTTTGATTTTTTCAATAACTCCCCTGCCATTTCAATGGTGGGCTCGAGGAAATATACCGACTACGGCCGACAAGCCGCTTTGAGTTTTGCCCGCGATTTGGCCGCCGCCGGCATCACAGTCGTTTCCGGAATGGCGCTGGGCATCGACACGTTCGCCCACCGCGGCGCGCTTGATTCCCGGGGAAAAACAATCGCGGTGTTGGGCAACAGCCTGGATGATTTAAATATTTACCCTCAAAACAATTTCAACTTGTCGCGGGAAATAACAGAAAACGGCGCGCTCCTAAGCGACTATCCCGTGGAAACCAAAGCCGGCGTGATGACTTTTCCCGCGCGGAATCGCATCATCGCCGGACTGACTATGGGAACGATCGTCATTGAAGCCGGCGAAAAAAGCGGCTCGCTCATCACCGCCAATTTGGCGTTGGAATACAATCGCGAAATTTTTTCCGTTCCCGGCTCGATCTTCTCGCCGTATTCGTTCGGCACCAACCAGTTGATAAAACAAGGCGCCAGAACTTTGACCAGCGTGGCGGATATCTTGGAAGAATTGGACATAACGCGGGAAAAAACCTACAATACAAAAGTTGAAAGAAATCCAGATAACCCCGAAGAGAAAATTCTGCTGGGTATTCTGTCGCCGGATCCCATTCATATTGACAATATCGCCAAACTCGCTAAACTCCCCTCGTCCGCCATTTCCTCCGCCCTGGCTATGATGGAAATCAAAGGATGGGTGAGGAACATCGGCGGGCAAAACTATATAATCACGTAACACACAACACGTAACACGTAACAAAATTTTGTTTCATGTTTCATGTTTCATGTTTCATGAAGTTAGTAATTGTGGAGTCTCCAACCAAAGCCAAGACCATTTCCAAATTCCTGGGAAAGTCTTTTACCGTGAAATCTAGCTACGGACATGTTCGCGATCTTCCCAAAAAGGAAATGGGCATTGATATTGAAAATAATTTTGAACCGAAATATATCATCCCCGGCGCCGCTAGAACCAGAGTTTCAGAGTTGAAAAAAATCGCCCAAAAAGCCGAAGAAGTCATTCTGGCAACCGACGAAGACCGCGAAGGAGAAGCTATTTCTTGGCACCTTATGTCAGCCTTAAAGCTGGAGAAAAGTTCGCCCAAAAGAATTGTTTTTCACGAAATCACCAAAACCGCCATTGAGAAAGCCCTGGCTAATCCCAGAGAAATCGATTTGAACTTGGTCGATGCCCAGCAAGCCCGGCGCGTTTTGGACCGTCTGGTCGGCTACGAACTTTCCCCCTTTCTGTGGAAAAAAATCCGCCGGGGACTTTCCGCCGGGCGCGTCCAATCCGTGGCTCTCCGTCTGATTTCCGAAAGAGAGCGCGAAATCGAAAAATTCAAAAGCGAAACATATTGGACTGTCCCGCTGGAACTGAGAAAGAAAAAAGATTCTGACATCAACAAATTCCAAGGAGAACTGATTGAAAAAAATGGAGAAAAGATAGAACAAATTGAAACTCTGAAACTTTTTGCCGGAGATTACAAAACCAGAAAAACCGCAATCAAAAGTGAAAAGAATGCCAAGGAAATCGCCGAGGACCTGAAAAAGTCCAACCTTCTCGTGACTGATATCCAAGAGAAAGAGACTCTGCGCAACCCCGCTCCGCCCTTCACCACTTCCACTCTCCAGCAAGCCGCCATCAACGCCTTGGGCTGGAGCGCCAAGTCCACGATGATGACTGCCCAAAAACTTTACGAGCAAGGTTTCATTACCTATATGCGAACCGATTCGGTCAACTTGTCGATGGAATCGATGCTCTCGGCCAAAAAAGTTGTTGCCGAAAAATTCGGAAAAAATTACGCTTTGGAAAATCCAAGATTTTTCAAAAATAAATCCAAAGGGGCGCAGGAGGCTCACGAAGCCATCCGTCCCGCCAGCGTTGAAAAAGTTCCCGAAGATTTGAAAGAAAAATTGGAAACCAGCCAGTATAAATTATATAAATTAATTTGGGAAAGAATGGTGGCTTCTCAAATGCAACCGGCCATTTTCGACTCGGTCAAAGTTTCAATTGAAGCGAACAGTCCCGAAACCAAAAACAATTACACTCTCAAAGCTTCCGGCTCAACCATAAAGTTTGACGGATACCTGAAAGCTTATTCTTCCCGAAAAAACCTTGAAGAAAATATGCTTCCTCCTCTAAGAACGGGAGATGAATTGGAAATCGCTTCAATCGAGACTCAGGAAAAATCCACCGCGGCGCCGCCACGTTACACCGAAGCCAGTTTGGTGAAAGTGCTGGAAGAAAACGGCATCGGCCGCCCGTCTACCTACGCCCCGACTATATCCACCATCATCGAAAGGAAATATGTCGATAAAAATGAAGAGAAGAAACTTTTTCCCTTGGAAATCGGTTTGGTGGTTAACGACCTCTTGGTAGAACATTTTCCGGTTATCGTCGATACCAATTTCACTGCGACACTGGAAGAGGATTTTGATCAAATCGCCGAAGGCAAGAAAGAATGGGTGCCGGTAATCCGAAACTTTTACGAACCTTTTCATAAAAATATCGAAAAGAAAGTCAAAACTGTTAAAAAAGAAGACTTTCAGGAAAAATTGGACCGATCTTGTCCCGAATGCGGAGGAGATCTGGTAGTCAAATTCGGACGTTTTGGAAAATTCATCGCCTGTTCCAACTACCCCAATTGCCGCTACACGGAAAAAACCGATTCGGAAAAAAAGCTGGACGAAGAAAACGCCGGCCATATTTGCGATAAATGCGGAGCGCCGATGGTAGTAAAGAGAGGCAAGTTTGGAGCTTTCTTGGGATGTTCCAATTACCCTGATTGCAAAGGAATCCAGAGAATAGAAAACAAAACCGGCATAATCTGTCCCCAGTGCCAGAAGGGAGAAATTGTGGAGAAAAAATCCAAAAAAGGGAAGCTGTTTTACGCTTGCAACGGCTACCCGGATTGCAAGTTCGCCCTTTGGAACAAACCCACCGGCGAAAAGTGTCCCCAATGCGGCTCTCTTATGACCTACGCCGCCAAAGAAAAAACAAAATGTTCCAACAAAGAATGCAAGTATGAGAAATAATATCCCGATTCGAATCAACGAATGTATTCGAATTCACGAATATACGAATCATAGCGGGGAGTTATTCGTGAATTTGTAGATTCGGATTCATTCGCAGATTCGCATCGGTAAACACATGCCTTACGCTCCCATCACAATCGACGATGTCTTGAAAAGCATCAAGATCCCCCTCGACGCGAAAAAAACGGCTATGGTTCGCGCGGCTTATGAGATGGCCGAGAAAGCTCACCAGGGGCAAAAAAGAAAATCGGGAGAGGATTATATCCAACACCCGCTTCATACCGCCTTGAATTTAGCCAAAATCGGACTAGGCGCCAGAACCATAACCGCCGGGATTTTGCATGATGTTCCTGAAGATACCGAGATAACCCTCAAACAAGTTGAGGAAAAATTCGGCAAAGAAATCGCGGAATTGGTGGATGGCGTGACCAAGTTGGGACGCATCCGCCTTCGCGGAACCAAAGAAGAAATCTACCTGGAAAACCTGCGGAAGATGTTTTTGGCTATGGCTCAAGACGTCCGCGTGGTGCTTATCAAGCTAGCCGACCGATTGCACAACATGGAAACGTTAGATTCTCTTCCGGAAAACAAACGCCGCCGGATCGCTTTGGAAACAATGGAAATCTTCGCCCCCATTGCCAATCGGCTTGGAATCGGAGAAATAAAAGCCCGACTGGAAGATTTGGCTTTCAAATATCTTGACCCAGAAAACTACGATCTAGTAACCAAACTTTCCAAGGAACAATACGAACAGAGAAAAAAACAGATCGACAAGGTCGTTTTGGAGCTTAAACAGGAACTTCAGGGAGAAGGCATAACCGTTATCGACACTTTCGGCCGGACAAAACATCTGTGGAGTCTTTTTCAAAAACTCAAACGCCACGACATGGATATCAACAAAATTTACGACTTGGCCGGCATCAGGATTATCGTACCTCAACTCGCCAACTGCTATGAAACACTGGGAATAGTCCACAAAAAATACCGTCCACTGGTGGGAAGAATCAAAGACTACATCTCGCTTCCCAAGCCCAACGGCTACCAATCCATCCACACCACCATTTTTGGGCCTGAAGGAAAATTTCTGGAAGTTCAAATCCGCACCAAAAAAATGGACGACGAGGCCGAGTTCGGAATCGCCGCCCACTGGATATACACCGAAAAGAAAAGCCGCATCCGGGACTTTTTCTTCCGCAAAAAAGGCGCCCAGTCTCCACAAATGGAAAAAGAAATCACCTGGATCAAACAGCTCCGGGAATGGCAGAACGAACTGGGCAAAAACGACCGGGAGTTTATGGAAGGATTGAAAATAGATTTTTTCAAAAACCACATCTTCGCTTTCACGCCAATGGGCGACATCATCGATCTTCCCGAAGAATCCACTCCCATCGATTTCGCCTACCGCGTCCACAGCGAAATCGGCGACCGGGCGCTTTCCGCCAAAGTCAACGGCCGAATCGTTCCGCTGGATTACAAAGTCAAAAACGGCGAAGTGATCGAAATCGTCACTTCCCGCGAACATAAAAACCCCAGCCGCGACTGGCTGAGGTTCGTCAAAACTTCCGCCGCCAAATCCCATATCAAGAAGTTTATGAAAAGGGAAGGAATGATTTGACGGAAAACATTATACCGGATCGGGTCCACACAAAGCCCATCTCGCAAGAGGTGTTTTTTGTTTAGAAAAAATTCTTAAACCTTAAAAAAGAACTGCATTTGCTATAGCACGCCCGTATACTAAATTCGATATGCAATGTAAATGCAGAAAACTAAAAATTTTCAGACTTACTCATCTTCTTATAACCTTGCAGAAACCACTGGCCTAATGCGCTTGCAACTATTCCCAGTATAGCAAACAATATAGCTGTTAAAAAAAAATATATAAAAAATTTTATCACCGCTGCACATCTCTGGTATTTCCATCTTACTCCAATCCCTTCCATGCAATACCGCAATATTGAAATAACAAGTAAAAAGGAAAATAATATAAATTGGAAAAACGGCCATTTCTTCAAAAAAACGGCTCTTGAAGATTTCATTATAAAACACAACCACAACAGGTAGCATACAAACAGCCCACAATATCAAGCCAACGAGTATTCCTCTTGTAATGATTTTAGGCATATCCAATTTCAGCTTTTACACTTATTTCACCTAATCATTCAGCAAACTTCTACTTTATCCGACTCACGATATTCCCCAATTCTTCCTCGGAATAATATTCGATGACGATGCGGCCGCCGCCGCCGGATTTGGAAAGTTTTACTTTGGTTCCCAACGCTCCGGACAATTCTTCTTCGATTTGCTTGGTCTGCGGATCCACCGAAACATTCCGCTTGTGATGGCGGACGGTGACTTCCTTGGTTTTTTCTTCCGTCTGGCGGACAGTCAGCTGGTTTTTTATAATTAGCTCGTAGAAAGCCCGCTGTTTTTCCGCGTTGGGAATGGCCAAAAGCAATTTACAATGTCCCTCGGAAATCTTTCCTTCTACCAAACTTTTTTGAATTTCCACCGGCAAGCCCAAAAGACGGATCTTGTTAGCCACCGCGCTGCGGCTTTTGCCAAGTTTCGCGGATATTTCTTCCTGACTCAAATCGAATTCTTCCGACAGCTTTTTATACGATTTAGCTTCTTCGATCGGGCTCAAGTCATGCCGTTGGATGTTTTCAATAATAGCCAACTCAAGCTTTTGCTGTTCATCCGCTTCCCAGACGATCGCCGGAACGCTCGAAAGCCCCGCCAGTTTGGCGGCCTGGAAACGGCGTTCACCGGCCACCAATTCGTATCCGGCGCCGTTTTGGGTGACGATCAACGGCTGGATAATGCCGTGAGTTTTTATGGAATCGGCGAGTTCCTGAAGCTTGGCTTCGTCAAATTGCAACCGAGGCTGATAGGGATTGGGAACAATTTTGGAAATTTCTATTTCCAAAATGGAATTTCCAAATTTCTCCGGTTCCTCTTTCTTGCCGGACAGCGCCGACGCCACGCTGGAAAATCCCGGCGAAGAAGCTTTCTTCACCGCGCTGAAATAATTGAGATCTTCAACATCTGATCCGGATGTTTTGTTTTCCGCCTCACTGGCGATTTTTCGTTTTTGGGGAATAAGAGAAGATAATCCCCGGCCGAGGCCATAGTTTTGAGCCATAATATTATTCAATTGCCTAATTCACCTAATTTCTAATTCACCTAATAAAATTCAACAAGTTCAAATAGCAAAATAAGATGTCTAATGCCAAGTGATTTTAAATTTGGCATTGGAAATTTTATTTGACCTTTGGTTATTTTAATTTTTATTAGGTTCACCCCGTTAAATAACACTAACTTTATTAAACGGTTGTTGGATTATTCGACTTATTTTGTTAGAACTATTTAACGGGGTGAATTAGGTAATTAGACAATTAGGTGAATTAAAATTCTTTTATTTTATACACTAAACTTTCTATTCCCGCCCTTATCCAACTCGATAATTTCTCTCGCCAAATTCTTATATGCCCTTGCTCCTTTGGAGAAAGCGTCAAATCCCAGGATGGATTTCCCAAATCCTGGCGCTTCGGCCAGCCGGATGGATCTCGGTACGACGGAGTCAAAAACATGCCCGGGAAAATGATCCTGAATTTCCTTGACCACTTGGCGCGCCAAGCGATTGCGCTTGTCATACATTGTGAGAAGCGCGCCCATAATTTTCAATTGGGGCTGCAAATTCTCGCGCACCAATTCGATGGTGCTAAGCAGTTGGCTTAATCCTTCCAAGGCGAAATATTCTGTTTGCACCGGAATAATTATTTCGTCGCTAGCAACCAGGCCGTTAATCGTCAAAAGACCCAAACTTGGCGGAGAATCGATGATTATATAATCGTAATTGGTCCGAATCTCCCGAAGGACGTTGTAAAGACGGAATTCGCGATTGTCCAAATGCACCAACTCGATTCCCGCCCCCGCCAGATCTTGCGAGGCCGGAAGAAGATCGTGGCCGAAAGTTTCCGTCTTGATGATGATTTTTGAAGGATGCTCGCCAATTATCATGGCGTGATACAAACTTTTTTCTATTTCCCTGACGTTGAGTCCCAGTCCGGAAGAAGCGTTTCCCTGCGGATCAAGGTCAACGAGAAGCACGAATTTGCCGGCCGCCGCCAGGTAAGTCGCCAAATTGATAGCAGACGTGGTCTTCCCCACCCCGCCTTTCTGGTTGACTAATGAAATAATTTTTGCCATACTGGTTAAGGCACCGTGACAAAATAACTTGTGCAGATTGTGCCCATTTTTGCGTTAGATTTGTTTTAAAAATTCTGAGGGATATCGAGATATTGTGAGGAATTTTTAAAGCAAAGATGATGTGAAAATGAGTGCGAGATGTGTAAGTTATTTTGTCACGGTGACTAAGTATATTGTACTACAAAAAGGGTGGAATACAAAATAAACGCATACGCCTCGGTGGCGGAATTGGTATACGCGCACGACTCAAAATCGTGTGGGAGTAATCCCATGAGAGTTCAAGTCTCTCCCGAGGCACAATAACAAAATTACGTAATACATTACGTAATTTTTTTGTGGATTTTATTTATACCGCAAAGCGTCCAACGGATCGATGTGGCTGGCGCGTCGCGCCGGAATGACTCCGGTAATGAAACCAACAAAAGCCGAGAAGATAATAACCGCCATCACAAACCAAAGCGGGCTATAAAACAAATCTACTTTTTCCCCGCCAAAATGGCCGGCTACCAAATTGACCACTCCGTTAAACATCTGCCCTTCCAGCCAACCGATAATTATCCCCACCAATCCGCCTAAAAATCCCATTATGGTTGCTTCCATAATAAACATAAGCGAAATCATCGAATCGGAAGCACCGATGGATTTCATAATGCCGATTTCCTCCGTCCGTTCCAAGAGCGTAATGGTCATGGTATTGAACATTCCGATGGCGCTGACAATAAGGGCGATAATGCCGAAGAGCATCAGCACAATTTTAACCACATCAAAAACTTTGTTGGCTTGATCGACCGTATCAGAAAGAGAGGAAACCATATAACCCTGTTCAGTTATAGCGGCCTGAACCCCTTCCATTTCCCTGTTTGATCCGCACTTAACCTTCAATTGGCTGTACCGACTGACGTTAAGACTGGAAAGCGCCGCGGAATTTATGTAAACAATGCTGTCGTCCGCCTCCACGGCACCGATAACTTCAAATTCGACGTTTGACTCAATTTTGTCATAGCTATCTTCTGAGCTTTCGGTCGAATCCAAGTCACTGTTTTCCGTCCCCGTCTTGGGAACGAAAAAAACAAAAGAAATTTTTTTGCCGATTATTTCTTCCATTGTTTTCCCGAATATCTGTGCCACGGAAGAGGAAACCAATATCCCCTCTTTTTTTTCATTATCCAAAAGCCTCCCCTCGTTCATCTTTATCCCTCCCAACTTGAGATAAGTCGGATTGACTATAGTGACCGAAAGATCCGTGGTCAATTCATTCAGGCGCCCTTGGGCGCGAATTTGGACGGCCGGACTGACTTCACCCACTCCGGGAATTTCTTTTACTTTTTCCACCGCCGCTTCGTCAAGCACGGCCGTGGAAGTCTTGTCTTCCGCGACATCCAATGTTAGCAAGGAGTCCGAAGTGGTTATCTTTTCCAGAAGGGTTTTTTGCAATCCATAACCCATAGAAACCAAAAACAAAATAGCTCCAATTCCCACGCTCATGCCCAAAATTGTCAAAAACGTCCGCGACGTCCTGGCTTTGAACATTCTTGTAGAGAGCATGAATAAATCAATAAACTTCATAGGCTTATTGCGAGTATTTAAGCAACATTATTATTTCCATTTCCCGGGATACCTTCTCAGCCGTGTTCTTATGAAGACTGACTCCGCCAAGAATTCTTGAAGCATCCAGTCTTTCCTGGAGGGCAAACCTGTCCAGTTTATTTTCGATTCTCATCCGTATGAAGGAGCTGAACCTTTTTTTGGTTTCATCATCCAACTTGAGTTTAAAAGTATCAACGAGATAACCAACTGTCGAAGCCGCCGCCTTTCCTCCTTGCCCCCCCTTAAGATTTTCAACCTGGCCAAGTACGCCTTCCACCCTTTTGGCAAATGAACCCGCCCTTTGCTTATTCCAACCGGCTCCACCCTTGTCATAATCCATGTCGATACTTTTTTGAAGAGATTCAACGCTTATATTACCAAATAAAACTTCTTTCAAAAACGCTCCCGCCACATCGATCTGTTCCTGATTCAAGTCATAAAGAACGTGCGTCAACAATTGACTCGCCTTAAAAGGAACTAAAAGCGACCCAATCTGACTGGTCGAAAGGTTCTTGAAAGTTCTCATCAAGAGCTTGAGTTCGTAAGTCAAATCTTCAGTTTTCATCTCAATTTCTTCCTTCTGAGCGTCTTCCGGGCGTTTTTCCTTATTAACTTCTTCCCGGATTATTTTGCCATCTTTCATATAGATAACCCTGTCGGCAAAATGAAGATGCTCGGCGTTGTGGGTTACCAAAATTACGGTCTTCTTGTCAACTTCATTGAGTTCTTTTAAAATATTCATCACATTCTCTGCCGAATCGCTGTCAAGGTTTCCTACCGGCTCATCAGCCAGGATAATATTCGGATTGTTGATCAGCGACCGGGCGATGGAAACTCTTTGTTTCTGTCCTCCAGAAAGCTGGCTGGGAAATTTGCTGGCCTGCTCGACAATGCTAAAGCGATGAAGCAATTTCACGCCCGCCTCTCTCCTGATGGATTTGGATTCTCCGCGAAAAACTTTGGGCAAACAAACATTATCCACGATATTGAGCGACGGTATAAGATAGAAAGCCTGAAAAATCATTCCCACCACCGACTGATGTAGATCAACCATTTCGCTTTTGTTCATCTGAGAAA
The DNA here is from genome assembly GCA_030837625.1 of Patescibacteria group bacterium. GTDB lineage: Bacteria > Patescibacteriota > Minisyncoccia > Moranbacterales > UBA2206 > XYA2-FULL-43-15. The sequence continues at coordinate 10,491 of JAUPKF010000017.1, forward strand.
TTTTTTTTCCGGAAATGGTAACATCTCCTTCAGTGGGAGCCTGAAGGCCAGAAATGGAATACAGCAGAGTGGACTTTCCGCAACCGGAAGGTCCATAAATAATGATGTATTCTTGAGGATAAATTCTAATGCTGACACCATCCAGCGACCTGACTTCGTTGGACTTGCCTTTGTTGTAGATGACCTTCAAATCATCTACCTGTATTTGAGGATTGCTCATTGCTAGTTTTTGTTTTTGAAAAAATGTTTTTTATTCCTTTCTTAATTATATCTTCTTTCCTGCTAATTGCAAAAGGGCATGCATAGCGTTTACAATTTTTAACCCAACGCTTACCCTAGGGGAAGTCATACCAAGACAAGTATTTTTAATATCTTTCAGGCTCTATGATTTTCATGAGAGTTCTCGCCAATTTTTCACTGTCATGACGGATAAACGATCGCGTATCAAAAATAGCATCTCCTTTCTTTCTGACTACTTTGGCATTTTGCAAGAAATCAGCCACGATAATTCTGTATCCTGGGTTATTCTTTTCTTTTTTCAATAAAACCAAGCTGTTCTTCCCTTCTCTCTTTTCGTATTTTTCCAACAATCTTTTATTGGGACGACGGATATTATAAGTAGCAAAATCGATCCGTCCTTTACCGATAAATTTTTCCATTTCAGAAACATAACAATCCAAATCAAAATCATCCGTTTGGCCTTTTTTGTTGGTCAAATTACAGTTATAAACAACAACGGCCTTAGATTTTTTAATAGACTTTCCTACGCCGGAAACCAACAAATTCGGCAGTATCGAGCCATAATGATCTCCCGGTCCGATTATGATAAAATCAGCTTTTTTTATCCTGTCCAAAACCTTCTTATAAGCGCTAACTCTGGGTTTTATAAAAACCTCTGCGATTCCTATTTCTCTCACTTTTTCATTATGATCCATCTGGCTTTGTCCGGACAGAACTTCTCCATTTCTCAATTTTACGCAAAGACGCACATCCTTGTTAGCCACAGGAATAACTTCTCCCTTAATATCAAGTATTTTTGCTGCCTCTTCCACACCCTCGGCGAAGTTTCCTTTTATTTTCTCCAACGCGCTAAGCAAGAGATTCCCAAAACTATGCCCCTTAAGCCCCCCGCCTTCAAAGCGATAGTTCATCAATTCGCGCAAAGTCTCGGATGATTCCGAAAGCGCCACCAAACATTGCCGCACATCTCCAGGCGGCAATACTCCCAATTCGTCCCGCAAAACTCCCGTCGAACCGCCATCGTCAGCCATAGAAACAACAGCTGAAATGTTTACCGGGTATTTTTTCAAGCCGGTCAAAAGCGTGAAACTACCCGTTCCGCCGCCAATTGTAACAATATTTTTCATACAAACTTGTGCAATATCTTCTTTGCTTCCTCCAAATCGTCGGGATTGCCGATCGGATGCCAGGCGGTGGCTTTTTCCACGATTACCTTGTGCTCGCGCGCCATTTTGGCCAAAGTTTGCGGCAGTCCAAATTCTCCGCCGCCAATTGGAACAAGATCATAGTCAAAAAAATTTTTATTGAGAACATACACTCCGGTATTGGCCAGCTTATGGCGGGAGTTTTTAGGCTTTTCGATAACATCCGCCATACAGCCTTTCTGATTGGTTTTTATCACCCCGAACCGGGAGGGATTGTCCACTTCGTATCCTAAAATTGCCAAGTCATGGCAAAGCATTCGCGCCAGATCTTTTTTGTGATACAAGTCGTCTCCCATCAACACCAAAAATTTGTCTTTCAAAATGCTCCTGACCAAATGAATGGCTCCGCCGGTTCCGTTCAGACTGGATTGGAAAACGTAAGTAATCCGCCGTCCGTTGTGATATCTCTTGAAATGATTAAGCACGTGTTCGGAATAATATCCCACCACAAAAATTACTTCCTTGATTTTTTTGGGAAGCGCGTTTATCTTATGCTCCAAAAGGGGCTTGCCTTTGATTTTCAGCATGGGCTTGGTCGTCACTGTGGTCAAATTATTCATCCTCTTGCCCCGCCCCGCCGCCAAAATTACTGCCTGCATTTTACTGAACGAATAAACACGAATAAGAAAAACGAATTCACACTAATCACGAATTCGTGCTTCGTGATAATTCGTCAATAATTCGTAAAATTCGTTTTAAATAACGATATTTACTAATCTCCCCCTCACATAGATAACTTTTCTAATCTCACGGTCTTTCGTATAATTTTCAACCTTCCCGCTCGAGATGGCCATTGCCTTCGCTTCTTCCTCGCTAATATCCGCCGCGACTTTTATCCGGTCGCGCACCTTGCCGTTCACCTGGACAACCAATTCAACTTCCTCGTCTTTTATCAACGCCGAATCATACTCCGGCCATTTTTCTTTGAAAATCAAATCTTTATGCCCCAACTTATTCCAAAGTTCTTCGGATATATGCGGCGCGAAAGGACTTAAAAGTATTAAGTATAAAGTATAATGTATTAAGTATACCCCTTCTTCTTTCTCCAGCGCGTTAGCGAGAATCATCAGCGAAGAAATCGCCGTATTAAACCGCATTGCCTCAATATCCTCAGTAACTTTCTTAATTGTCTTATTTAATAAAATATCAAGTTTTCCATTTTGGTCATTTGAAATTTGGGATTTATTTGGAATTTGGTATTTTGGATTTTGGATTTTATTGAGCGAATTAGAAGTTAGGTGAATTTTATTTTGTAACTTCCATATCTTCTCCAGGAATCTATACACTCCCACAATCCCCTTCGTATTCCATGGCTTCATATCTTCCAGCGGTCCCATAAACATTTCAAAAATTCGAAGGCTGTCCGCCCCCCATCTTTTCACTTCATCATCCGGGTTAACAACATTCCCTAAAGACTTCGACATTTTCCTGCCGTCTTCGGACAAAATTATCCCCTGGTGGCGCAGTTTCAAAAACGGTTCGTCAAAATCAATGTACCCTAAATTATGCAAGACTTTGGTAAAAAATCTGGCGTACAAAAGATGCAACACACTATGTTCCGCCCCGCCGACATAAAGATCTACCGGCAGCCATTTCTTAATTAACTCCTTGGAAGCGAATTTTTTTTCATTTTTGGGATCAGCGTAGCGAAAATAGTACCAGGAGGAACACACGAAGGTGTCCATCGTATCCGACTCGCGCGTGGCTTTGGCGCCGCACACCGGACACTTCACGTTTTGAAATGATTTTGAATATTTCAGCGGCGATTCTCCCGTGGGCAAAAAATCCACATCCGTCGGCAGTTTCACCGGCAAATCTTCCTCCGGCACGGGAACTGTCCCGCATTTTTCGCAATAAATTATCGGAATAGGCGCTCCCCAATAACGTTGCCTCGAAACCAACCAGTCGCGCAGTTTATAATTTATTTTTTTATTTCCTAAATTATTTTCTTCCAGCCACTCCGCCATCTTCTCCCGGGCTTCTTCGGAAGTTAAACCGGAATATTCGCCAGAATTCGCTAAGATACCGTCGTCAGTAAAAGATTCTTTAGTTTTTAATTTTAAATTGTCATTTTGATTTTTTCGGCCAGAGGCTGATCCGCCTTTGGCGGAGATTTTTGATTTTTGATTTTTTGCTTTCTCTAAAGAAATCACGACTTCTTTAACAGGAAGACTATACTTAATAGAAAAATCATAGTCGCGAGTGTCGTGCGCCGGGACGGCCATCACCGCGCCGGTGCCGTACTGCGAAAGAACATAGTCCGCCACCCAAACCGGCAGTTCTTCGTTGGTAAACGGATTGATAACTTTTATGCCTTTCAGTTCTACGCCCGTCTTATCTTTCGCGGAAGTTCGGTCAAGATCCGATTTACCTTTTACACTTTCGAGATACTTTTCAACTTCGGCTTTATTTTTTATACTTTCTTCATACTTCTTAATCAATCCGTGTTCAGGCGCAACAACACAATAAGTGCATCCGTAAATCGTATCTAACCTCGTTGTAAATACTTCCAAATACTGTTTTGGGCTTTGAATTTTGGAATTTGAAATTTCATTGGAAATTGGGAATTTGGAATTTGGAATTTTATTAGGTGAATTGGGTGAATTAGAAATTAGAAATTTAACAATCGTTCCCTCACTCCTCCCAATCCAATTCTTCTGCAGCATTTTCGTCGATTCCGGCCAATCAATTTTCTCAAGACCAGAAAGCAATCCGGGAGTAATTTTACTCGAGGACGGTCCTCGAGTAACTTTATCTTCTATGAAATCCGTAATCTTGAGAAACCACTGTTCCAAATCTTTCTGCCGCACCGGATTCTTGCATCGCTCGCATAACCCGTCTTCCACTTGCTCATTCGCCAAAACCGTCTTACAAGAATCACACCAGTTCACTTTGGCTTTTTTCTTGTACGCCAGTCCGTTTTTATATAGCAAGAGGAAAAACCACTGCGTCCATTTATAATAATCCAGATCGGACGAGTTCACTTCCCGCGACCAATCATAGGACAAGCCGAGTGAGCCGAGCTGTTTTTTGAAAGTTTTGATGGATTTTTCAGTCGTCTTTTGCGGATGGATGCCGGTTTTGATAGCGTAGTTTTCCGCCGGCAAGCCAAAAGCGTCAAAACCTTGCGGATGCAAAACGTTTTTGCCTCGCATTCTAAAATAGCGGGAATAAATGTCCGTCGCCGTGTAGGACTCCACGTGCCCGACGTGAAGCCCGGCCCCGGACGGATAAGGGAACATATCCAAGATAAAGCGTTTTTCTGCTTTGGAATCGTCTTTAGCGGCGTACAAATCCGGATTTTCCTCCCAGAACTTCTGCCACTTTGGTTCGATGAATTTTGGATTGTATTTATCTTCCATATCCTTTACTTTATAGGATTTTCTGATTTTTTACAAGAAAAAGCCCCGGGACAACCCTGGAGCTTTCGTTTTTCAGCTTGGACATCAAATGTCCAAGTATCAAACCTGATCCTTCTTCTTGAACTTACCGTAAACTTTCCTGCCAATCACATAAACCAGCCAGACCAGAATTCCGTAAAGGAAAAGGATTGGAATAATAGTTATAACAAGACGAATGGTAAAGTCAACAAAGTTTTGTATTTTTATCACAAGACTATTGATGGCTTCTTTGGCTACCTGCCACGGCCGCCAGCTATCTGCCACAGTCACATCAGCGTCTTCCGTCATGCTTACTATAATAGATGCCATATCCGTCTGGGATTCCAAATATTTTATTCTTCCTTGCAAAGACTCGATCTCGCCCCGCACGCGGGAAAGCTGCTGTTGGACCTCCAAAATGTCGCTCACTTTTTGCGCCTGCTCCATAATCCGAATATATGCCTGCTCTTCCGCTTGGGCGTTTTTTATTTTAGCCTGGAGATCGACATATTGCTCGGTAACATCGACTCCGGAAATCGATTCGCGGACAACCAGCGTGGCAACTTTTTTGAGATCATCGTAAGTTTTTTCAAAATTAGCCACCGGAACTTTGACCGTCACATATCCGGTTTTTATTTTCTTGGCGTTCTGGTAAGCGTTGGAGGAAAAAACATCCCCGCCGTTGTCTTTGGCGATTTGGGAAATTTCCCGCGCCGCGCCGTCCACGCTGTCGACTTGCATATTCAAACTCCCGTTTTTGATGACTTTTTTGTCGGCAATCTCCGGCGCCGGCTCGGAAAGCATCATCAAGTTCTCGCCAGCCGGAATTCCCTTGCTGGACATATTCCGCGATGCTGATGGCGCAGACATAGGCGAGCTGACGTCCCCGCCGATCCCATACGGAACACCCAACGCCGCGTCCTCACCAACATAATCTGTATTCATCTTCTGATAAACTCCGCTTGATCCCAATTCGGTCTTCAAGGCATACATCCCTGCGATTCCCAGTCCAATAACCACCACAAGAACAATCACGGCGATTTTTATCGCCTTATTTATTCCCCCGGAACTTTTTATTTCATTTTCCATTTTTTTACTTTTAATTTTTAACCTCGTCCATATTATATCACAACCCCAAAAAACAAAAAACGGCGTTCCCCGGAAAAACACTGCCGGGGAACGCCATCTGAAAAAACTATGAGCAAGACTTTGCCTTTTTCAGGCGTAGCCATCTTCACAGAAATGACAAGCTAGAGGTTTTTCCTTTGGAATCTCAGATGAGTGGAAATGGACTATCTTCCATTCTCTAACGCCACCCTCGAAAGAAGGCGTCCAGACAAAAGTAAATCTGGCATGGACAGTAATTCTATCGTCCCCGCCATCGTCTACTTCAAAATCATACTTGCCTGCCTCAAGATACGAGTTCGCCCCAAGAGTAATGACCTTGCTTTCAACGATGGTGCATTTTGGTCTTTTTCCCAGAAAGTGCCGAAAATAATCCTCCGTTTCTTGAAGACCATTTCGGTTATCCTGAGAAAATGTCGGGAGAAAAACAACATCTTCGGAAAACAATTCCACCACTCTTTTAGGATCACAGCTTTCAACTGCCGCAATCCAGTCCTCAAGATTTTCCTTTATCCTGTACCCGCCGCTACCCTTCATCTTGAAACTCCTCCCTTCTGAAAAGTACAAAAAGCAAAAGCAAGTCTTGAAAAACCAAGACTCGCACCTCAAAAAAACGTGTCATCCCGAGCGGAGTTTTGATGTAATCATCAAAACGCAGTCGAGGGATCTGGCAACGATAATCGAAAGATTTGCGATTTATAGTAAAATAAACGACAGTTGCTAGCAGATTCCTCGACTTCGCTACGCTCCGCTCGGAATGACAAGGTGGTTATATTTTCAAAAAATCGATCTTCTCCCCCTCGTCCGCCAATCGGGCGTACACGAGAATATACTCCTTTCCTGGGTATTTGTCAATGAGTTTGGCTTTGGCGCGCCAAAGTTCTTCTTCGTGAAATTTCTGCTCCGCGTCTTGGTCGCCATCGAATTTTCCCGATCCACCATACGCTCCGCAGTCTTCATGATTAACGATGACAATCTTTTTCGCGTGATGAAGTTCGCACGGCACGCCGATGCACTGAAACGCCAAATCGCCGTCAGACAAACAATCGTTAATCGCCTTAGCCGCGCCTGGAAGCGACGGGAAGTCAAAAGTTTTAATATCTAATTCTTTTTCCACAAACTCCAAAGTCTCCCGCCAAAAACGGAAGTCGATGCAAGTCAGAACAACGGCGTCGCAGGAGTGGATATCTTTGAATTTGAATGATGTTTTCATTTTTTTATAAGTTTCTTAAGCGTCTTAAGTATCTTATTCTCCAATAGAAATTCCCTTCTTCGTAAAGTGTTTCCTCGCAACTTTTATCCTCGCCGATTCTTTTTGGATCGCCGCCGCCACGCGGGCGAATTCTTCCTCGTCCATGGAAATTCTTTTATCCTTGAGTTCTTCGGCTTTTTTACGGCCTTCTTCCGCCCTTTTAATATCGATTTCTTCCGCTCGCTCGGCCGTGTCCGCCAGAACTATCAGTTCATTATTGTGAAATTCAATAAAGCCGCCGGAAATCGAAAGCAAAATTTCTTCTCCGTCCTTCTTGACCATTAGCTCCCCGGGGTTGAGACTGGCGATATAGCTCCGGTGATTGGGCAAAATCGTAATCTCGCCCATGGTTGTGGGAAGAGTCGCTTGGGTTATTGTGCCTTCAAAAACTGTTCTTTCCGGAGTGACTATCCTAAACTTTATACTTAGTTGCGTCATAAATAAAATCACAAATTACAAATACCAAATTCCAAATAATATCAAAATACAAATTTTCAAAATTCAAAACGGTTTTGGACTTTGAATTTTGGTCATTGTAATTTATTTGAGATTTGTAATTTTGGATTTGTAATTTTTTTCTGGCTATTTTTTAGAAACTTCATCTATCCCGCCCTTCATATAGAATTCCTGCTCCGAGATATCATCCATCTCCCCGTCAAGTATCATTTTGAAACCTTTGACCGTGTCTTCGCGTTTGACGTATTTGCCGGGCGTGCTGGTGAAGGCTTCCGCCACAAAGAATGGCTGAGAAAGAAACTTTTGAATTTTCCGGGCGCGGGAAACTGTCAGCTTGTCTTCGTCGGACAATTCTTCCATGCCGAGAATAGCGATAATATCCTGAAGATCTTTGTATCTCTGCAAAACTTTTTGCACGCCGCGCGCCACCTGGTAGTGTTCTTCGCCGACAATCTTTGGATCTAAAATGGTAGAGGATGAGTCGAGAGGATCAATGGCGGGATAAATTCCCAACTCAGTAAGAGCGCGAGAAAGTACCACTGTCGAATCCAAATGCCCGAAAGTGGTGGCCGGCGCCGGGTCGGTGAGATCGTCCGCCGGAACATAAATCGCCTGGATGGAAGTGATCGATCCTTTTTTGGTGGAGGTGATTCTTTCCTGAAGTTTGCCCATTTCTTCGGCGAGCGTCGGCTGGTATCCCACCGCCGAAGGAATCCGCCCAAGAAGCGCTGACACTTCCGAGCCGGCTTGAGTGAAACGGAAAATGTTATCGATAAACAAGAGCACGTCCTTGCCTTCGTCGTCGCGGAAATATTCCGCCATCGTCAGCCCCGAAAGCGCCACGCGTTGCCGCGCTCCCGGCGGTTCATTCATCTGGCCGAACACCAGAGCGGTTTTGTCCAAAACTTTGGAATCTTTCATTTCGTGATAAAGATCATTCCCTTCTCGCGTCCGCTCGCCCACGCCCGCGAAAACCGAATAGCCGCCGTGGACTGTGGCGATATTGCGAATGAGTTCTTGCATCGTCACGGTTTTTCCCACCCCCGCGCCGCCGAACAGTCCGACTTTGCCGCCTTTAATAAACGGACAAATGAGATCGATAACTTTGATGCCGGTTTCAAAAATTTCCGCTTTGGTTGATTGTTCATCGAACTTCGGCGCGTCGCGATGAATCGGATCTTTTCTTTTGGCTTTCACTTCGTCTTTTATTCCATCAATCGGTTCGCCCAGCAAATTAAACATCCGCCCGAGCGTTCCTTCTCCCACCAGTACCGATATCGGCGCGCCGGTGTCCCGCACTTCCATCCCGCGCCTGAGTCCGTCAGTCGTCCCCATCGCCACCGCCCGCACTTTCCCCCCGCCGATATGCTGGTGGGTTTCAAGAATCAGTTTCGCTTTGCCCGCCGTAGCTTCAGCGGAGGCGGGTCCACTTATAAGTTCAATTTCCAGCGCGTCATAAATCTTGGGCAACTTTTCCCCAAATTCTACGTCTACAACGGGACCGATTACTTGTAAGACTTTTCCTAGATTTTTCATATAATTATTCTCGTTTAAATAAATTTAACTTACTAGTTTGGTTACGCAATTTTTAATTTTTAATTTGAAATTTTTAATGAATTTTTAATTTAAAAATTTTTTAATTACAAACTTATTAAAAATTAAAAATTTCAAATTACAAATTCATTTCATCCCCAAATACCACTTGTTTCAGGCAAATATTGAAGGATTGGAATTTAGGGGTTGACTTTTTATTGAATATATACTATAATCGACAGTTGCATTGCAACATCTGTATTGTATATATTCGCTGTGTTTTACAATTCAAGAAATCAACAGAAAGGGGACGAGATGAAAATTCAATCGACCAGTTTCAAAATTGAGGTATCCGGAGCGACCCTTACGGAGATCGCCGAGTTGGAAACGAAAGGGTTTAACATCTCAGAAATAGAAAGATCCCAAGACATGGGAGACGTGAGAGGCGGTGGCAGCAAGAAGGCCTGGAAGTGTAAGGCCGAGATAACCGGATTCGGATCGCCCGGAAGCCTAAAGCCTGCGCTTGATTTCATAGAGGAAGCCAAGAAGCTTTAGGACATCCTATTGCAAACTGCCCCGCTCATTCCCCATCCCAGCCACCACTTTTTGCAGAATCCTCTGCGAATTAGTCGGTGGCTTTTATTTTTTTTCAAAACTACTCACAAAACTCAACTATAATTTTTTAGTTTTGAATTGTAATTTTGACTTTGTAGGGGTTTGATTTATCAAACCTTTTCGCGCGCGGGTTTAATAAATTAAACCCCTACAAACATTTTTCGTATTTCGCTTATTTCGTATTTCGTAAAACACTATCCCAGCGCCGCCGCTCCGGCTGAAATCTCCGCGATCTCCTGCGTAATTTTCGACTGCCGGATTTGGTTGTACATCAGCGTCAAATTATCCGCCATTTCTCCGGCCGCGTCCGTGGCGTTTCGCATAGCCAGCATCCGAGCGGATTCTTTCGACGCGTTGGATTCCAAGATGGCGTGGTAGATCTGCATTTCGATGAGGCGCGGCAAAATATATTCCAAAACTTCCGCCGGACTCGGTTCAATCTTGTATTCCATCTTCGGTTCCTTGATGCCCAGTTCTTGGGCATGAACGTCAATATCAGCAATCATCTTTTCAATATCAATTTTGGAAATAGGAAGAATCTGGCGGATTTTCGGTTGCTGGATCACCGCTGAAACATAATCGGTATACGCCACTACTACTTTGTCGTATTTTTTGGCGATGTAGTCATCAATGGCTACTTTGGCCACCGCGCGAACGGCTTCGATTTTCGGCAGATAGGTCAGTTCCGGAAAAGTCGCCACAATTTCTTTCCCCAACTTCCGAATGACGCTTTCGCCTTTTTTTCCGATAGTAATGAAATCAATTTTCAATTCCCCATTTTT
>JAUPKF010000029.1 GCA_030837625.1 Patescibacteria group bacterium
GGTTGACCGAAATTTTATCATAAAGTATAATTCCACTGTGAAAGCGCAAAGCATAGTATAATTGGTTAAAACAATAAAAAAGATGGAAATGAAGCCGGTGAATATCAATGTTAATTCAGGGACTCCCAGCCAATCAGGCTCTTTTGAAATAAAGAGGGGAGCAAGTTTTCAGTCCGGTCCGCGACGGGTCGAAGATACTTCCGGCCAAGTTCGGGACTCCAAGTTTGTGATAAAGGCGATGGAGAAGATTATCGGATTTTCCATCTTTATGCTTTTTTTCGGCGTGCCGTTGTTTTTCACGGGTCTTACCTTCCAAGGCTTGGCTTTTGAAAAACAGCTATATTTTTATTTCTTTTTGCTTTTGGGTTTAATTATGTGGGCGGCTAAGGGGGTGGTTTCCGGAGAACTGAATATCCGGCGTACTCCGCTGGATATTCCCATTCTGGGCTTTTGGGTGATTTACGCCGTTTCAACATTTTTTTCCATCGATCGTTGGCACAGTTTTTGGGGATCTTTTGGCGATCCCAGCCGGGGGTTTATGAGTATTACCGCTTTTGTAGTGGCATACTATTTGATCCTGAGTAACTTTAGTGAAAAACGTTTAAAAATGATTTTTGCGGCGATTATTTCATCGGGGGCGGTAGTTTTGGTTTGGACGGCGTTGGCGATTTTTGACGTTAAATTTTTACCCGACAGCTTGGCTGTTTTTTCTCCATTAAGCCTTTCCGGAACGGTGACGGGACTGGGAGTCATTTCTTCCGCTTTGGTGCCGCTTTTCTGCGTAGCGATTCTCAAAATTTCCGAAAATGAAACAGCTAACAAGGTTGGAAGGAACATTTTGCAGGGAGCTTTGTTGCTTTTCTTGGCGCTGGATCTGTTTTTGATCTTGGCTATTTACAACTTTGTCCCTTGGCTGGCGCTTTTCTCCGGAGTGGTTGTCTTTTTGGTTTTTATTTTGGCAAAAATTGTTCGTCCCAACGCCAGTTGGGTGTGGCTGCCGATGGTTGTGTTTGTGGCGGTTATGGCGGTGCGAATGATAGGGTCGGTTTCGATTGCCAAGGTTAATCTTCCTTTGGAAGTCAGTCTGAATTACAAAACTTCTTATGACATCGCTTTAGCTTCTCTCAAGGCAGATTTCCTGACCGGTTCCGGGCCGGCTACTTTCGGGTATGATTTTTCCCTTAACCGCTCCAAGGAATTCAATAACAACGCTTTTTACGGTTTGCGTTTTTCCCAGGGAACCGGCGCTATTTTTGAAGCCGCTCCAACCATCGGAGGACTGGGAACGATTTTCTTGGTGATTCTGGCATTGTCTTTTGTCGGAGTAGAGTTGTTTTTGATTTCCCGGCAAAAGGAAAAGAACAAGCTATATTCTCTGGGAATGTTTTCGGCCGCAATGGTTTTTCTGGTGAGCGTATTGGGAATCGGCGCCGGCGGAACGATTTATATATTGGCCGTTATTTTAGGCGCGGTGGCGTTGGCGACGGCTCTCTTGGAAAGCGAAACCGCGGAAAATTATTTGAGCCTTTCCCTTAAGGCTTCGCCTAAGTTTGCCCTGGCGCTGGCTTTCGTCTTTATGGTGATAAGCGCCGGAGTAGCCTTCCTCTTTGTCTTTTTGGGAAAAGTATATGTGGCGGATGTTTACGCCGGATCAGCGGTTAGAGGAAAAGCAGCTTCTTTGGATGATTCCGCCTCTTCAATGAGAAAAGCTATCAGTCTTTATAACAAAGAAGGTCGTTATTATACGCAATTTGGGCAGTATTATATGGGACTGGCCAATGTGGAAGCGGCCAAGGGCAGTGAAGGACGGGATATACAGAAAATTCAGCAATACCTTAATTTCGCCGTAGCGGCCGCGCGACAGGGCCGGGAAATGAATCCCCAGGATGTTTCGGCGGCGGAAGCGTTGGCGCAGGTTTATGAAAATGCCGGCCTTTACGTGGGCGGTTCGCTGGAAGCCGCGTCGGAAGCTTACGCTAAATCACTCGAACTTGAACCGCACAACCCGAATTTCTATTTGAAAATGGGACAGATAAAGATCGCGATGGCGGCGTCCGAAAAAGACGAGGCCAAGAAAAAAGCCTTGGTAGGCGAAGCCAAAAAAATGTTTGAATCTTCAGTGGAAGAAAAAAATGGTTTTGCTCCCGGCCACTATCAATTATCCTTGACTTTGGACGCGCTGGGGGAAAGGGATGCGGCCATCGAAAGCGGACGCAAAGCCGTGGAGCTGTCTTCAAAAAATATTGATTATTTGATAAATCTTGGCAAACTATATCAAGCCAAGGGCGGCCAGGATAATTTGGCGGCAGCGGAGAAAATTTTCAAAGCGGCAGTGGCGTCCAATGACAAAAATATCAGCGGGCATTTCTATCTTGGGCTTTTCTATGAAAGGAACGGCAAAGGCCAGGAAGCCAAGAATGAATATCGCAAATCAATCGAAGTTGTTTCGGGCGGGGATTCGAACGAGTTGAAAAAGCAACTAGAAAAAATGATCGCCAACGTCGACGCCGGAATTGAGAATACCCCGGAAACGTTGGGGCTGATACAAAAGCAAGAGGAAACTGGAGAAATTATGCCGGAATAATTAAAAATAAAAATAAAATCTAGAAAGTCGAGGTGATTACATGAATGGAGTTCAAAACTGGGGCGAAGCAATCACCATGTCCCTCTTGGGACTGGGAGACAGGTTCATTAATTTTTTTCCGACTCTCTTGGGAGCGATTCTGATTTTTACGGCGGGCTGGATTATCGCCCAAGCGCTGGGTAAATTGGCGGAAAAATTTATGGCGACCCTGCGGGTGGATAAAGCGGCGGAAAAGATGGGTATTGGAAGCCATCTGAGCGACGTCGGAATCAGCCATGGCATAGCATCTCTTTTTGGAGGGTTGGTGAAGTGGTTTTTAGTGCTGGTATTTTTGATGGCGGCAACGGATATTTTGAACCTTGACCAAGTAACGAATTTTCTCAACAGCATAATTCTTTACATTCCTAACGTGGTGGTGGCGGTGGTGATCCTTTCAGCGGTTTTTCTTATCGGAAATTTCGTTTACAGCGTCGTTAAAGGAAGCACTAGGGCGGCTGGCGTTATGTCGGCGACGCTTCTGGCGACGATTGCCAAATGGGCGATTGTGATTTTCGGATTTTTCGCGGCGCTGATCCAATTAGGGATAGCCACATCTCTTGTGAATACTATTTTTGTCGGAATTGTGGCGATGCTTTCCTTGGCGGGAGGCTTGGCCTTTGGCCTCGGCGGGCGCGATGAAGCGGCCTTGATTATTAAGAAGTTGAGGGAAGAAATCACGGAAAGGAAATAGGAAGCAAGAAGAAAGAAGCAAGAAGATAAAAAGAAGAGGCAAGTTTCCTTGTCGGAGTCTCCTGAAAGGGACTCCGACTTGCGTGGTAACATGGAATGCCGGAGTCCTCTTCGAGAGACTCCGGCGCGGAGCAGAAGTGTCAATTTTTGCTTGCTTCTTACTTCATACTTCTTGCTTCTTGATTCACTTGACAATCTTTCTTGGTCTGCTAAGATGATAAGGCTGTGAATTAATCATTGTGTTTCAGCCAGAGGCTGACAAGTTGTTAAATTGCTTTTTCGGGGGATTTAACCGCGACGCTTAATGGTAATATCAATCAAAAATAAGAATACGAAAAGCGGGTGAACTTTTAGATTTTTGTTTTTGTCTAAAATCCCGCTGGAAGGCGGTTTTTTGTTTGTCCTTACGAATTACGAATTTATACGAATGTACGAATGATGATGCTGAAGCAATTTTACGTTACGCGCTCTATGTTACGCGTTATGTGAAGTTGTTTCCGCGTCAAGTCGAACCTTGACAATAGAATAGCTCTGTTAAATTTTAGCAGGGCAAGGTCTTATCGAAATATCCGTATTTCACTGTCTGCGGAAATGGAAGCGGGTATCTAGATTAGTCCTCTGGTATCTTTTGCAATAAGATATCGGAGTAGTAGGTTTAAAATTGCAAACTGCAAGTTGGTAATTTTAGAGATTACTAACTGCTAACTAGAATCAAGAGCGGTAATACTTAATGCATATGGTGGATGCCTTGACACTAAAAAGCGATGAAGGACGCAGCTAGCTGCGATAAGCTTCGGGGAGGCGCTGAGCAACCCTTGATCCGAAGATTTCCGAATGGGACAACCCATCCCGTGTTTCACTAACGTTCAGCACGGAATTTCTAATTTCTAATTTCTAATTCACCTAATAAAATGACAAATGTCTAAATAATTAAATGCCCAAATTTTTTTTGGAATTTGAAATTTAGTCCTTGGAAATTTTATTAGAAATTAGACAATTAGGTGAATTTGAAATTCTAATGGCTAGCTAATGGTCAAAGTGGTGACGTGAGTGAAATACGGGATATCATAAGTTGAATTCATAGACTTATGAAGCAGACCCGGCGAACTGAAACATCTTAGTAGCCGGAGGAACAGAAATCAACTGAGATTCCCCAAGTAGTGGCGAGCGAACGGGGAACAGCCTCCAGTCTTTAGCAAGTTTGTTAGTCAAACGTCTCTGGAAAGAGCGGCCATAGAGAGTGAAAGCCTCGTAGGCGAAAACGAACTTGTGGAACTAAGTCTGGGACAAGTAGGGCGGGACCGGAGAAATCCCGTTTGAAGATGGGAGCACTATCTTCCAAGGCTAAATATTTTTAGTGATCGATAGCGAACTAGTACCGTGAGGGAAAGGTGAAAAGCATCCCGATAAGGGAGATGAAATAGTATCTGAAACCATATGCTAACAAAGAGTTAGAGTCGTTCGTGTCTCACTGCGTTCGACCCGAACGAACGAATAAATACGAATTGGAAACGAATAAAAACGAATCACGGATAGATGCTTAAAACGCATTCGTGATTCGTGAAAATTCGTCATAAATTCGTGCAAATTTGTTTGTGAGTGTCGAGTGTAACGAGACACGAACGATGATAGCGTGCTTTTTGTAGAACGATCCAGCGAGTTAATTCTATGTCGTCGGATAAGCAACTTTATGTTGTGGATCCATAGTGAAAGCGAGCCTGAAAGGGCGCCTGCCCCCACACCAATCTTTAATAATTTTTTTCTGTTCAGTAAAAACTAAGACGAAGTCGCTTCGCTCAAGTTTTTACTATTCAGGGCATTCTTAGTTGGGATTGGTGTGGGGGTGAAATGGCATGGATTAGACCCGAAGCCAGGTGAGCTATTTATGAGCAGGGTGAATTTGCTGTAACAGGCAAAGGAGGCCCGAACCCACCAGCCGTGCAACACTGGGGGATGACTTGTGAATAGAGGAGAAATTCCAATCGAACTTGGCGATAGCTGGTTCTTCCCGAAATAGCTTGAGGGCTAGCGTCGGGTAACTATGTTTCGGAGGTAGAGCTACTGAATGAGAATTCGCGGTTCGCCGTAGGGTTCTCAACCAAACTCCGAATTCCGAAACAATTACCCCGACAGTCAGAAATCCGGCGCTAAGGTCGGATCTCAAAAGGGAAACAGCCCAGACCGCCGTCTAAGGTCCCTAAATTTATGTTAAGTGGGAAAGGAAGTGAAGTTTCTTATACATCTAGGAGGTTGGCTCAGAAGCAGCCATCCTTTAAAGAGTGCGTAACAGCTCACTAGCCTAGAGACTTCGCGCCGAAAATGTAACGGGGCTCAAACATAATACCGAAGACGCGGATGCCGTGCATAGCACGGAAATCCCAAATCCAAAATCTCAAATCCCAAATAAATCCAAAATCACAAATTCAAAATTACGAACGGAAACGTTTTGAACATTTGAATTTTGGTTATTGTAATTTGTTTGGAATTTGGTGCTTAGGATTTTGAATTTCCGCGCTGTGCGCGGTGTGGTAGGGAAGCGTTCCATACGCGCTGAAGCGTCAGGCGTGAGCCAACGTGGAGTGTATGGAAGTGAGAATGCTGGAACAAGTAACCGCAATTGGGGTGAGAACCCCCGACACCGAAAGTCTAAGGTTTCCTGGGCAATGTCGATCAACCCAGGGTTAGCCGGGCCTAAGGCGAGGCCGAAAGGCGTAGTCGATGGACATATGGTTAATATTCCATAGCTTTCTTATGATTCGATGGAGTGACGCATCCTAGTATATTTTGCCGGTTATTGGATTCCGGTAGGGATACTGAGAAGGTGAGACAGGCAAATCCGTTTCACAATACTTCAAGGTATTTCTCGAATTCCCCGTTCGCGGGGGAGAAGGAAATAAAGCAGGGTGCCAGGAAAAACTTCTAAGTTCACCCCTTCACCATTTTGGGTATAAATTATCTTTTTGGAAAAAATGAAGGCGAAGCCGCTTCGCTCACGTATTTCCGTAATCGATAAATTGTATTTGAAATGGTGAGGGGGGTAAATCATAAGAAATCCGTACTAAAACCGACACAGGTAGACTGGGCGAGTAGCCTAAGGTGAACGAGTGAACCTTCGTTAAGGAACTCGGCAAAACAGCGTCCGTAAGTTCGCAATATGGACCGCCAACCGCAAGGTTGGCCGCAGCTAAAGATACCAAGCGACTGTTTACCAAAAACACAGGTCTCTGCAAACCCGCAAGGGGACGTATAGGGGCTGACGCCTGACCAGTGCTGGAACGTTAACGGGAGCGGTGAGAGCCAATCCCCGAAGCGCCAGTGAACGTCGGTGGTAACTATAACTATCCTAAGGTTGAGACTACCTCAAAGGAGGCGGTTTCAAAGACTGGGATAGTTATAGCAAGAAGATCAAAAGAAAAAGCTGCCTCATTTCGCAGTAATGCGGAATTGGTCTTAAAACACATGGCTATATGCTGGGAAGCTCCGACGTAGCGTCGGAGTAATCAGCAGGGAAGTCGCTTTGTTGGCGATCCCTCAGATACCACACGCCGTGCTCCTGTTGCTCGCGAGTGACAGGATGAAGATATGGTACATCGCAAAGGAATCGATCAGCGAAATTCCTTGACAGGTAATGAAGACAGATATTTGCCTGTATATTGCGGCAACGCGATATGAGTAAACTGACTAATAACGGTGAAGCCTAACTCCTGATAATTATGGATATGGTAATACCGTGGGAAGTCCCAGTGACCCCGTAACGACTTTCTCGTTTTATCGGCGAGAAGATAGCGACTGAAAGTTATGGAAATGTGTTGCTATAATATGTCGGCTCCCCGATTTAATCGGGGATGAAGATATAGTCTGAATTTTCGTGAAAGCGATCAAACAAATTGAAATTCTGTCCTGCATCAAAGGCGTAACGACTTGGTAACTGTCTTAACGAAGAGCTCGGTGAAATTGCAATGACGGTAAAGATGCCGTCGACCTGCAGCAAGACGAAAAGACCCCGTGGAGCTTTACTACAACTTGGCATTGCGTTTGAGGTTATACTGCCTAGCATAGGTGGGAGGCTGTGAAACCCCTCTTCAGGGAGGGGTGGAGCCGCCAGTGTAATACCACCCTGTATGATTTTAAACGCTAACCCTGATCCGTTACGAGTTGGGTATCATGTATAATGTATAAAGTATCATGTATAATTTAAAAAATACATGATACATAATACTAAATACTTCATACTGAATTCATACCGGATCGGGGACAGTGCCTGGCGGGTAGTTTGACTGGGGCGGTCGCCTCCTAAATGGCAACGGAGGCGTTTACAAAGGTTGGCTAGGTCCGGATGGAAATCGGGCCGATAGTGCAAAAGCATAAGCCAGCTTTACTGCGAGACTCATAAGTCAATCAGTCACGAAAGTGGAATTTAGTGAACCGACTGTCGCATATAGATGCGCAGAAGATCATCAGATAAAAGTTACCCCGGGGATAACAGGCTGATCCCTCCCAAGAGTTCACATCGACGGAGGGGTTTGGCACCTCGATGTCGGCTCATCGCATCCTGGGGCTGGAGAAGGTCCCAAGGGTTTGGCTGTTCGCCAATTAAAGCGGTACGCGAGCTGGGTTCAAACCGTCGTGAGAC
>JAUPKF010000005.1 GCA_030837625.1 Patescibacteria group bacterium
AATAATTTTGTAATTTGGCATTAGAAATTTTATTTGACCTTTGATTATTTTAATTTTTATTAGGTGAATTAGGTAATTAGACAATTAGGTGAATTCTATTCGCTAACCCTAATTTCTCCTTCTTCCGTCTTTTCCACTTTGTATCCTAAATCTTTTATCGCTTTTTTCAAATCATCCACCTTCTCTTCAGGAGTTTTTTCTTTTTCGCAGTCGCTCATTTCTTTTTTATGGAATAATTATTATCTTTCAGATCCTCGACCAAATATCCCGCTTTTTCAATTTCTTCCCGGATAAGGTCGGCTTCTTTGAAATTTTGTTTGATTCTTTCGGCCAGCCTCTTTCTTCCCAGTTCCTTAATGTCCAGAGGAATGCCGTCTCTTTTGCTTTTTATTTTCAATCCGAAAACTTTATTCATTTTTTCCCAGGCTTGGGAAATTTTTTTCGCTTCGGCTGAGTCCATTTTTCCTTCGGCAATCGTGGCGTTGGTTTTGGAAATCATTTCATAAAGGACGCTCAAGGCTTTCGGAGTGTTGAGGTCGTCGTCCATAGTTTTTTCAAAGCGTTCGATATAGGAATTGATGTCGGCGCACCTATCGTCGATATCTTTGAAAGGTTCGGCCTGGAAGCGCTTGAGGTTTTCCGCGAAGTTTTCTATTTTTTCCAAATTGCTTTCTGCCTGACTCATAGCGCGCCAGGTGAAATTCAAATTTGAACGATAATGCGAGCTCAAGACCAGAAGGCGAAAAGCCATAAGGTCATAGCCGCGGTCGGCGATGTCTTTCAAAATATAATAGTTCCCTTTGGATTTGGACATTTTCTGTCCGTCCACTAGGAGAAAGCGGTTGTGAAGCCAGCAGACGGCAAGAGGCTTTCCGGTTGCTCCTTCCGATTGGGCAAGTTCGTTTTCGTGGTGCGGGAAGATATGGTCTTCTCCTCCGGTGTGGATATCGAGCGTTTCTCCTAGGTATTCCATACTCATCGCCGAACATTCGATGTGCCAGCCTGGATATCCTACCGACCAGGGAGATTCCCATTTAAGCAGGTGCTTTTGAGGAGCGCGCAGCCAAAGCGCGAAATCCCACTGGTTTTTTTTATCGGGGTGTTCTTCCAGGCGCGCTCCGACTTTCAGCTCGTCAATTTTCTTTTTGGATAGCTTACCGTAACCTTCGAACTTTTCCACGTCAAAAAAAACGTTGCCATTGGCTTCGTACGCCAAGCCGTTCTGAATGAGTTTTTCGATGATTTTTATCATCTGTCCAATGTGCGCGGTGGCGCGGGGATAGTAGGCGGCTCTTTTTATGTTGAGCTTGTCAATGTCGTAGAAAAAGACCTGGGTGTAGTATTCGGCTATTTCGGCCGGGGTTTTTTTCTCGCGAAGGGCGGCTTTAAGCATTTTGTCTTCGCCGGTGTCGGCTTGGTTGATGTCATCAGCCGTCAGATGGCCGACGTCGGTGATGTTCATGATCTGGCGGACCTCATAGCCTTTGTATTCCAAATAGCGGCGCAAGATATCGGCGACCAAAAAAGCGTTCATATTGCCGATGTGGGCGTAATCATAAACCGTCGGTCCGCAGTTGTACATTTTTATCTTGCCTTTTTCCTGCGAATGGAATTCCTCTTTTTGATTGGTGAGAGTGTTGTAAAGTTTAATCATGAATCATGAAACATATAACATGTAACATGAAGCATGAGATATCTTAGTTTCTTGTTTCATGTTCTATGTTTTATGTTGTGTGAGCTATAGCCATTTTTTGATCCGGAAAGTCGTGATAGTTACCAAGGCGACCAGGAGCATTATGGAGAAATGGATCCAAAAGGCGTGGGGATTTTTGCTGAAAGGAATCTCGGCGCTCATCGCCAGGATATTGGAATAAACCGTCATCGGGAGAAGCACGGCCGAGAAAATCGTCAAAATTTTCATGGTCATATCCAGTTTATTGGAAAGGAGGGAATTGTTAGTGTCTTCCAATGATTCCACCGTTTCTTTGGCGGATTCCAAGTTGTTCCAAAGCCGGATGTTGGTGCCGATGAGATCCTGATAGTAGGGTTTCAGTTGGCGTTCAATGAGTTTATAATCCTTTTGCGCCAGAGATTCAAAAATGGAGCGTTGCGGTTTCATAGTGCGGCGGAAATTCAAAATGTCGCGCTTCACGACGGAAATTTCGAGAACCATTTCCTTTTCGTTGCCGGCGAAAATCTGTTCTTCGACGTAATCGAGTTTCCTGGAGATGTGGTCGAGTTTCGGAAAACACGATTCCATCAACATCTCGACAATGTAATGCAGCAGCGCCCCCGGTGATTTACCGGAAAAAACATCCCGCTTTTTTTTATTCTTTTTCAATTCTTCAAAAAAATCAGTCAGCTGGTAGATATCTTTGTCGTGGGATGTGATGAGAACATTTTCACAGATAACGACATCAATTTCGCCTGGGTAGGTGGTTTTATTTTCGGTGTCGAAAAGAGGGACATGGATGGTCAGATACAAACAATTGTCGTACTCGGCAGCTTTGGGACGGAGCGTCGGGGTGGAAAACTCTTCAATCACGAGCGGGTGGAGGTTGAATTTCTTTCCGATCGCCAAAACGTCGTCGGCGTCCGGTTCTTTGAAATGGATCCAGGTTGTTTGTCCTAATTTCACTTGTCGCATATTTTTTGTTTTTAGTTTGCTTCGCGTCAAGTATAACAGGTATTTTTTTATTTGACAAAGGCGATTGAGTGTAGTTAAATAACCTGGTGAAAAGAGTATTGTTATTTTTGATAAAATTGTACCAAAAGACGCTGTCTCTCGACCACGGACCGCTGTCCTATGTCGTTTCCGAACGTCTTTGCCGTTTTCATCCCAGTTGTTCGCAATATTCATACGAAGCGATTGACCGGTTTGGAGCTTTGAAAGGAAGCTGGTTGGGTTTCAGGCGAATTATCAGATGTCATCCATGGAATGATGGGGGATACGACCCGCCTCCGGCGGAGGCGGAAGGAGTAAAAAGAAAATAAAAAAAGTGTCATCCCGGGTGAAGTCCGTACTCGGACGCAGTCGAGGGATCTGCTAGCGATTGGCGTTGAATTTTCTATAAATCGTAAAGTTATTAACTGTCGATGTCAGATCCCTCGGCTCCGCTCCGCTCCGCTCGGGATGACAATTTTTAGTGTTAGTTGTTTTAATTTAAATAGTGTGCGGGCGCTTCCGCGAGATTTGTGGGAGCAAAATGTTTTCCGAAGTTTTTATAAGTACAGAAGGAGGGTTGATTTGGAAAAACATAAGATAGTCTCTCTTGCCGGCATTGGATTTGATGGGTACGTAACCTGTCAAAAAACGAACCGCGGTCCTAACTCTTTTTTGTTTGAGACCACTGACGATGGCGTAATAAGCCCTTCGACTTGTCGTTGTTGTGGAGATAAACTGGTTCTCCAGCAAAACAACGAACTGGGCGATTTCCAAAAGGTCGTGCCCATTGAAAGCGAATGGCCTTGCCCTCGTGGATTTTAACTCGTGATTGCACTTTTTCGTCCGGAGCTTTCGTGTCCTAACGCCCCTGCGCCATGTTCGCTCCGGGCGTCTTTTTTTTGCTTTCCTTTACTAATTACGAATTAAATACTAATATACGAATACTGCACACTTATGATAAAACGCCGAAAAACCAAGAAAATTAAAGTTGGAAATCTGTATATCGGCGGGAATGCGCCGGTTTTGGTGCAGTCGATGACTAACACGGACACGCGAGATGTCAGGAAAACGGTGGCGCAGATCAGGGCTTTGGAAAAAGCCGGCTGTGAAATGGCGCGGGTGGCGGTGCCGGATATGGCGGCCGCCAAGGCCTTGGGAAAAATAAAAAAGCAAATCAAGATTCCGTTGGTGGCGGATATTCATTTTTCCGCCGATCTGGCGCTGGAAGCCTTGAATCAGGGAGTGGACAAGCTTCGCATCAACCCGGGCAACATCGGTTCGGAGGAAAAAATACAAATGGTTGTCGCGGCGGCTAAAAAGAAAAAAATTCCCATTCGGATCGGCATTAACGGCGGATCATTGGAAAAAGATCTCCTTAAAAAGTATAAAAACAAAGTAACCGCCGGGGCGATGGTGGAGTCGGCGATGCGGCATATCCGGATTTTGGAGAAATATAATTTCAAAGATATTTTGGTTTCGCTCAAAGCTTCCGACATTGAACGCACCGTGGAAGCCTATCGGTTGCTTTCCCAAAAAGTAAATTATCCTTTGCACATCGGAGTGACGGAAGCCGGCACGGCTTTTCGCGGAACAGTTATGTCGTCTATCGGATTGGGAATTTTGCTGTATGAAGGAATCGGCGACACTTTGCGCGTTTCTCTGACCGCCGATCCGGTGGCCGAGATTCCCGTCGCTTGGGAAATTTTGAAGTCCCTCGGATTAAGAAAGAGAGGCATAACCGTTATCAGCTGTCCGACTTGCGGACGGACGGAAATAGATTTGGAGGGCTTGGCGAAAAAAGTGGAGCAAGCGGTGGCGGGAATAGACAAGGATATGCATATCGCGGTGATGGGATGCGTGGTCAATGGTCCGGGAGAAGCCCGCGAGGCCGATCTGGCCATCATCGGCGGAAAAGGCGTCGGACTGATTACCAGAAAAGGGGAGATAATAAAAAAAGTTAGTGAGAGAAAGTTGTTAAGAGAGTTTATAGAAGAAGTGAAAAAATACTAGTATGCTTACTGATGAAGTAAAAATAAAGGTGGCTGCCGGGCGCGGCGGGGACGGGGTAGTAGCTTTCGATAAAGTCAAGATGAGCCTCGGACCTACCGGCGGACGGGGAGGAAAAGGCGGATCCGTCTATTTTGAAGGCGTGCCGGATATTTTTGCTTTGCGCAAGTTTCTGCACAAAAAAGAATATTATGCCGACGATGGCAAAAAAGGCCGCGGCAACCGTTCCGACGGCCCGAACGGAAAAGATTTGATTTTGCCTGTCCCCACCGGAACAGTCGTCCATAATTTGGATACAGGAAAAGACATTGAAATTACCAAGGCTGGCGAAAGAGTTTTGGTTGCCAAAGGAGGAATCGGCGGGCAGGGAAACTTCTATTTCCGTTCCAGTACCAATACCAGTCCTGAGGAATATGAGGAAGGAGAGACGGGAGAGGAACATAATTTTATTTTAGAACTGCGCCTTATCGCCGACGCCGGGCTGATCGGGCTGCCCAGCGCCGGAAAGTCCAGCTTGCTCAATGAACTCACCAGCGCCAACGCCAAGGTGGCGGCCTATCATTTTACCACGCTGGAGCCGAACTTGGGCGCGATGGGCGACGTCATAATCGCCGATATTCCCGGACTTATCGAAGGCGCATCCCAAGGCAGGGGATTGGGGATAAAGTTTTTACGCCATATTCAGAGGACGAAGATACTTCTTCACTGCGTATCGGGAGAATCGGAGGATCCAGGGAAAGACTACAAGATTATCCGAAATGAATTGAAAGCTTATAACAAGGATCTACTCAAAAGACCGGAAATAATTCTTTTGACTAAGACCGATCTTTTGGGCGAAAAAGAAATTGAAAAAATTGAAAAGAAGTTGAAGAAAATAAATCCGCAAGTTTTGGGGGTTTCAATCCATGATTGGGACAGCATCCAGAGATTGGCGAAAAAAATCCTTGCCATTGCTGGATAAAAAGCGTAGAATAAAATTAGAAGTTCAAAAATAAAAATAACATATGCGAAACAAAGCGACTATTGGGCAAACGGCTGCTGACAGGATTACCGCGATTGTGGGCAGCTGGCGTTTCATAATCATTCAGAGCATCCTTCTGGTTGTCTGGCTTATCCTGAATGCGACTGCTTGGGTGATGCACTGGGATCCATATCCTTTTATCTTGCTTAATTTAGTCTTGAGTTTCCAGGCGGCTTATACCGCCCCGGTCATTCTGATGAGTCAGAATCGCGCCGCAGAGAGGGATAGAAGCAAGGCCGCGATGGACTTAGCGACTGATCGCAAGGCGGAAAGAGAGATAGAAGATTTGCAAGCGGAATTGAAAAACTTGGAGAACAGAAAAATCGACCGGATTTTGGAAATTTTGGAGAAAAGAAATTAAATAAAAAAATATGAATTTTGCCGACAACCAAACGTACTACATAATAATTCTCTTAGTAGCGCTCTGGTCTGTTCCCTGGAAAGGCGTGGCCTTGTGGAAGGCGGCGCGGCGCGGCGACAAGATTTGGTTTGTCGTTTTGCTTGTCATCAACACGCTGGCGATTTTGGAAATTGCCTATATCTTTATTTTCTCCAAAAAGAGAAAACCGCAACTGGATAATCTGTAAGATTTTTTCTGCTTTATGTACTGGATATTTCTGATTCTTTTTGTTGTAGCGGTTTTGGTTCCCGACTTGGTCAGGAATGATTTTCATTTTCTTTCCGAACAGCGCCTCGAGGAGGTTCTTATTTTTTTAATAGGAGCCGCTGCTTTTTTTGTTTTTATCTATTATGAACGGTTAATTTCGTTCCATAAAAGAGAGAAAGAAAAAGATCGGAAGAAAATAGACCAGACAGTCAAGGATTTGGTGGAATCGTACAGTTACATCGGAGAAGTCAACCGTAAGATGGATATCTTGATGAATATCGCTCTGGGGCTTTCCGACCGCTCGATGCTCAGCAAAGACCGCGAAACGGAAATATATGAATCCATTATCAGTGCCGCCAATTTTCTGATGAAAGCCGAAAAGACGTCTTTGCGATTTGTCAACTTTGAAACGGGACGCACCGAGAAAGAAATAAAAACTGATGACACTATTTTTTCCGTGAAAAACAGCCAGTTGACTGTTCTGGAAGAAAATATTAATGTAAAAAAGTTGTCGGATGAACTGGTGGTTTTGTCCTCCCAAAAAATCAATGGCATAAAAAGCTGTTTGATAATCGCCGATTACGACAAAGAGGAAGAAACCAGTCCGAAAAATATTGAGATTCTCAAGGTATTCGCTTCGCAGGCCATTTTCCTTTATTCTTATACCCACAGCAAGACGGGCGAAAGGAATTAATAATAATAAGCCGGCGGAATGACGCGAATCTGTGATTTCGCGTTGTTTACGCTCAATAAAAATATGCCTCAAGAAAAAATCACTCCCCTGGGAGAAAACGTGCTGGTCAAGGTTGTGAAAGTCGAAACTAAAACCAAATCTGGTTTGGTTTTGCCCGATACCGCCTCTGAAGAAAAACCGCAGGAAGGCAAAGTCATTGCGATTGGGGACAGCGCCAAGATCAAAGTCAAGAAAAACCAGAAGGTCATCTTTGCCAAATATTCCGGCACGGAAATCAATCTGGATAAGGAAGAATATTTGATCGTTAAGAATGAAGATATATTGGCGGTAGTCAAATAGAATCTTATTTAAAGCTTGGATAATAAAAACCGACTGTTTTTAGCCGGTTTTTATTTGTTCAAAAATCCAAAATCCAAAGCATCAAATTCCAAATAAATTACAATTTTCAAAATTCTAAATCCAAAAATGTTTTAAATTTTGGTCATTTGAGTTTTGAATTTATTTGTTATTTGTGATTTGTAATTTTGAATTTGTAATTTTATTTTACCACCTCAAACCCCTTCCCTTTCCATCCATCCAGCCCGTCGGATAAGGCTAGCACGTTGAAAATTCCCATATCAAACAGTCTGACCGCGCCTTGGAAAGCCCAGAGGCCGTCGTTGTCGACCAGGACTATTTTTTTCCCGGGCTGAATTTCGGCGCGTTTTTTTTCCAAATCGTCCAAAAAAATATTCACAGCTCCTTGGATATGTCCGTCCTGGAAAGTAGCGCTTTTCCGAAGATCGATTATAAGCAGGCCGGTTTCTTTTTCCAAGAGAGTCTTGAGGTCTTCGCTTTTAATGTAGCTGACTTTGGATTGGTCGGTGAAAGAATTTGGGTTGCCTTCATTGACAGTCGGATTGAGTTTTTGTTTCCACTCGAAAAAACCGCCGGCAAGATAACTGATGTTGGAATAGCTATCTTCGGAAAACAGTTGTTTTATTATCGCGAGCGCGTCTTGTCCGTCGTTTCCGATGAGAATGTATTTTTTGTTTCGATCAAAAGACTCCAAAAAGGATTCCAAATCAGGCGGAAGCATATTCCGGGAGTCTGTCAAGTGTTCTTTTTTGAAAGAAGCTTCTTCGCGGATGTCGATTATGAAAACCGATTCCTGGCTGTTGATTTTTGAAAGTAACTCTTCGGCGCTAAGCTGGCGGTTTTCGAAAGCGTCTTTTTCTTCCGGCTGTTCGGCCGCAGTGTTTTGCATGCTATTCTTTTCTTTTTTTCCGAAAAATACCGGGCGCAAAAAAGTAATTGCTAAAACGAGAATTATAAAAAATAATCCGATGCCCAAGGCGCCAAGGTGGTTATTTTGCTGATTTTCCATTATTTCAAAATGCTTCCGATAAATTCGGGGCAGCCGTTTATGAAATCGGCGATATTCATATTGGATTTTCCTTCCAGCTGAACCTCCTCCAGGATTATTACTCCTTCCTCTGCCTGTATGCCGATTTTTTCTCCGATCTGGACCACTTCTCCCAGATGGTGTTTTTCTTCAGGGATATCCTTTGCGAAGCTTATTTTATTCAATTTCAGGCGCAGATTCAGCTTGCCACTTTCGAAATAAGTGAAGACTCCCGGCCAGGATGAAAACGCCCGGTAACGGTTATAGATATCCTTGGCGCTATCCGTCCAGATTATTTTTCCGTCATTTTTTTCAATTAGCTCACATAAAGTCGCTTCCGCGTCGTTTTGCGTTTCCGGCGTAATTTTTCTTTCCACCCAAAGGGGGATGGTCTCCAAGAGCAGAGAAGCGGAAAGCTCGGAAAGTCTGCGCGACAAGTCCGCGCATGTTTCATCAGGATCAATGGCGGTTTTCCTTTGACTCAGGATGCTTCCGGTGTCGACCCCTTCGTCCATCAACATAATTGTGGAGCCGGTTTCAACTTCTCCGCGGAGGATGGCGTTTTGGATGGGGGAGGGACCTCGATATTTGGGTAGAAGGGAAGTGTGGACGTTGATACATCCGAATCCGGGTATGGTTAATATTTCTTTAGGCAAAATTTTTCCGTAAGCCGCCACGATGATGATGTCCGGCTTTTGCGCTCGAATTTCCGCGATAACGCTTTCATCCAATTTTTCCGGTTCATACACCGGGATATTTTTTTCTTCCGCCGCTTTCTTCACGTCGGTTTTTTGGATTTCTTGTTTTCGTCCGGCTTTTTTGTCCGGACGAGTATAGGCCGAAATGACGTTATAGTTGGCGGAAAGCAAAGCTTCAAAAATCTTCGCGGCAAAGCCGGAAGTTCCCATAAAAATAGTTCGAAGTTTGATTGGTTCTTTTGCCATTTTTGTCTTTGAGCAAAGCGAGAAGCTACAAAAATGAGCATCCCGCAACAATTCTAAAATTAAATTTTCAACTATCTTTAAAACTAAGCCGCAGGCGATTCCAAGAAGTGTGCTATATTTAGCGTATATATTCTTCGGAATTGTTGCAGGACAACTTCAGCTTGTTTGTTTTCTATCTATAAACAAAATTCCGTCGAGGTGGTCGATTTCGTGCTGGAGGGCGCGGGAAAACATCCCGTCCGCTTTGATGACTATTTCATTTCCCTCCCGGTCTTGCGCTTTGACTTTCACTTTTCTATGCCGCTTGATCGGAATGAATTTTCCTGGAAAGGAAAGACAGCCCTCTTCGGAAGTTTCTTTTTTCCAGGATTTGGATTTTATCTTTGGGTTAATGAAAATGTGGGTTTTGCCGTCGAGCTTGATGATGCAAAGTCGGACGGATTTTCCCACTTGCGGGGCGGCCAGACCCAAAGCGTTTCCCGCTTTTTCCATCGTTTCCAACATATCCAAAATAAGCGCGCGTGTTCCCGAGCTTTTCGGGTCTTTTATCTCCTCCGCTTTTTTTTGGAGGAGAGGGTTGGGGTAGGTTAAAATAGGTAAAATCATATGAAAATTTCTAATTCACCTAGCTTTGAAAATCACAAATTACAAGCACCAAATTCCAAATAATTTCAAAATTCCAATTTTCAAAATCCAAAACCGGTTTTTGAACATTTGAATTTTGGTCATTGTAATTTATTTGGAATTTGTAATTTGAGATTTGTAATTTTTCTTTTGTTAGGTGAATTTTAAGCGTAGTCTCAGATTATTGATATTGGATCTACATCAATGATCCATCCTTGTCCTAGTTTTTTTAGTTCTGCCGCCAATTTTTCCGGAATTTTTTCCGTAAATTTAATGATAATTTGTTTCCGGTGGCGTCCGCGAATATTGGGAATGAAAGAATCTTGCGGTTCGCTGGCTCTGGCGTTTTTTATTTTTTCCAATAGTTCGTAAACACGCCGGGTTTCGGCGGAAACTTTTTTCGGGGAATAGTCTTGAAAAACCAGCTTGACTATCCGGCCGAAAGGAGGATAGGCAAAAGCTTTCCTTTCTGCGATTTCGTTTTCAAAAAAAGCCTCGAAATTCCTGTCGGACAGCCATTGAAAAAATTTCAGTTCCGGCTGATATGTTTGCAAAACCGCCATTCCTGGAAACTTTGCTCCCGGACGGCCCGTTCTGCCCGCGGCTTGGACTACCATTTGAAAAGCCTTTTCGCGGGTTTGAAAATCAGGAAAGGAAAGCAGGTTGTCCGTGTCTATTATACCAACCAAAGCCAGGCGGGGCAAATCCCAGCCCTTGGTGGCTATTTGCGTGCCAACGAGGATGTCGGTTTCTCCGCGCGTCATACTGTCATATGTTTTTGTATGTTGGCTTTTGGTTTTTATCGTTTGGCTATCGATTCTGGCCACGCGCGCGGCGGGAAAAAGATCGCGGATTTCCCTTTCCACTTTTTGCGTTCCCAGTCCCACGTTTTTGAAAATTATCCCCTTGCATTTCGCGCATTCCGGAGTGATGGAAGTTTGGTAGGCGCAATGGACGCATCGGTAACTTCCGCCGCTATCATAGACCAACGCCCGCTCGCATTTTGGACACTTCAAAACCGTTTTGCAGGATTCGCAGACGGAAAAACTGCTCATGCCCTGGCGATTAATAAATAGGAGAATTTGTTGTTTATACTTCAAAGCGTATTCTATTTCGGATTTGAGTCTCTTGGATATGCAACTGTAATTTTTTTGCCAGCGTTCTTTTCGCATGTCAACCAGAGTAGTAGTAGGTAGAAAGTAGGAAGTATTAAGCGTTTTCTCTGGGTTGCTTTCTACTTTATACCTACTACTTGCTACTTCTAAATTCAACGGCGGCAGTCTGACTAACTGCATTTTTTTATTTAAAGCCTTGAAATAGCTCTCGATACTCGGTGTCGCTGTTCCTCTTACAACCGGACAATTATGCAGTTCTCCCAGTTTTTCCGCCACGGTTCTGGCATCGTAGCGCGGATTCATATCCCATTGCTTGTAGGACATATCCTGCTCTTCGTCTATCACAATCAAGCCCAGTTTTCTAAAAGGCGCGAATACCGCCATCCGAGTCCCGATCACTATCTTAGCCTCACCTGAGCGAATTTTGAGCCAGTCGGAATAATATCGTCCCTTGGAAACGTTGCTGGAAAGCACCGCTATCTCGCCAGAGCCAAAATACGCCCCATAGCGCTCTATGGCTTGAGGAGTCAAAGTTTGCTCTGGAACCAATATCAAAAACTGCAAATCTTTGTCTTTTTCGCGTAATTTCAGAATAGAATGAATATACACTTCGGTTTTCCCTGAACCGCTTGGGCCATGTAGAAGAAATTTTGAATTTTGAATTTTGAATTTTGAAATACTCCCCACGGCTTCTTTTTGTTCTTTTGTGAGAACAATACCCTTGTAGTTAATGTTATGTGCTATATGCTCTATGCTGCGTGATTTTACTCTTTTTGGCACGAAATTCTTCATCACTACTCCCAGCGGAGAAATGTAATATTCGGAAATAAACTTCGCCAGTTTAATTTGTTTGTCAGTCAAGAAGCTTTCTTCTAGCACTTTATCAATATTTTTTAGCTCAATGTTGCCCAATCTGGGGAAATCTTTCTTGCTTTCCAAAACTACGCCTTCGACTTTCCGGCGAAAAAGCGGTGCGCTCACCAAAGTTCCGGCCGGAATCTCCGTTTCCGACAAATACGAAAACGACTGATTGCGGGTCAGGGGGATTTTAGTCAATGGTACGATGTCGAGGATGTGTTTGCTTTTCTTCTTGGATTTCATTATCCTTATTATACCAAGATGCAAACCCAAACAAAAGGAGTTCTTTATGAAAACAAAGCGAGTGAAGGCGGTTGTTGCGCATTTTCTGGCAATTGGTTGTCTTTTTGTTGGCTACTTTTTGGCCTTCGACGAGTACAAGGCAATCCTATGGTGCTCTGTTTATGCTTTTGCTGTTATCGCAGGGAACCTTTTTCAAAGATGGATTGCGAAATCGAGCCTGGAGCCAAAAGAAAATTCGAAATATTCAATCGGTCCGTGTGTCGGAGCGGATTGGCCGGTTGAGCTTATAAAGGAAATCCAGCACAACCAGGAAGAAGGGAGTCATCGAATGTGTGAGGGCACATCTTCTGGGAGATTGCAGGGATAATAGTGGCCGCCATAGGCTGGTCTTTATTTGAGAGGAAAGGAGTGCGATAATGATTCTGGACACAGAAACAAGAAATGAGCTGATTGGAAGACTAAGGAAAAGGGGACTTTCAAAAAAAAGAGCCAGCCGAATTGTAAACTCTTTCCATAAGGCCGCAATGAAAGGCTTGCAAGAAGGAAAAGAATTGCCCTTTTTTAATCAAGATGGCTTTTTCTTCAGAAAAGTAAACAACCAGATAGAGATTTACAGAGATATAGAGTGAATATGATCTAGGGCGGCATTTGCTGGAAACACAGCATCTGCCGTTTTCTTTTGCAATTATGATTAATATAAAGTAAGATTTAAGTATGAAACGTAAAATTTTCATCAGTATTAACATTCCCGAGAGAGACAGGAAAAGACTCACGAAAGCTACCGAAAAATGGCAGAATCTTCCGGTTAAGTGGATAAAAGAGACCAATTTGCATGTCACCTTGGCGTTTTTGGGGTTTGTGGATGAGAATATACTTGCAGAAATTTGCGAGCGGGTCGGCGAAGTTTCAAAGAATCGCGATAATTTCGACATAGCTTTTGAAGAAATCGGACTTTTTCCGGCGGAAAACGAACCGCGTATGATCGCGCTGGTCGGGGAACCAAACGAAGATTTGAAAAACTTGGTAAACGACCTAGAAAAAATTCTCGGGCTTTCCGGCGCTCCCAAGAAAATTTTCCGCCCTCACATCACCCTTGGCCGCATTCGAAAGCTGAAATGGGAAACTCTGGCAAAAAAACCGGAAATATCAGGAAAATACCCGCTGAATATCTCCGTCGAATCCGTTGACATCATGGCAAGCGATTTCGCTGATGGCGAAAGCGAGTATGTCGTGATTGAGTCTTGCTCGCTAAAATAATTTTCCTTACGTTACGTTTTTTTATTCTGTGCATATGCAAATTGAGCGAGTATGTCCATATGTGGTTATATGGACATACTGCGATTAAGGATGTTATAATTTACCCATAAGCGATGCTTGATAAAAAAAATAAATGGGCAAAGTAAAATATCACGAAATCGATTCCAATGAGCGATATAAGATAATAGGAAATTTTCTAAATATCGTTTCCGGACTAAATTCCAAGAAAGAGGCGTTGGATTTTTTTCTCGGACTCTTGACCGCCAGCGAGTCGCTTATGCTCGCGAGAAGAATTCAAATTGCTCAAATGCTTTTAGATGGTTTGAGTTATGACGATATTCGAGGTAAAGTAAAAACCAGCAATCAGACGATAACCAAAACAGATCGCTGGCTGCACAGTGAGGACAAGGAATATAATAAATGGCTTGAGAAGTGTTTGAATAAAAAAAGCGGCGAAAAAAAATCCCGACGCCGGTTTCAAAAGTCTTCTCGAGAAATATCCGGCGCACAGACTGTTGAAAAATCTAATCAGCTGATATAATGCGTTTCCATATAACCACATATGGACATATCGAAAGAATATTGCAGAGAGAATGTAGAGAATATTTTAGGAGTACGGATTGATAATTTGAGTGAAGATGATATTTTACTTAGATTGGAAGGTTTTTTAGCTGAATCGAAATTCCACCAAATCGCTACTGTTAATCCGGAATTTATTCTGGAAGCGCAGAAAAATCCGGAATTCAAAAAAATACTAAACAATTGTGATTTAAATGTGGCGGACGGGTTCGGGATAAAGTGCGCTTTTTGGCGGTATGGGAAAAATCTGAAATGTCGGATGACGGGAGCGGATTTGATGCTGGAGCTCTTGCGGTTGGCGGAAAAAAATAATCTGAAAGTATTTCTTGCGGCGCGTGCGGACGGCTTAAGCACTTGGCAAGAAACCAAAGAGGCGATTTTGAAAGTTTGCCCGAATTTACAGATAGATGGCGCTGATATAGAATGTCATTCCCACGCCGCGCCTGCCGGCAGGCAGGTAGGCGGGAATCCAGTCTCGGGACTTGCAGTTTCTGCACTAGATTCCCGCCTACGCGGGAATGACAAATATATACTATTTGTCAACTTCGGCGCTCCTTCACCGGAGCTCTTTATCAATTCCGTAAAAAATGATAGTATAAGGCTAGCGATGGGAGTCGGCGGGTCTTTCGATTTTTTGACTGGAAAAGTTTGGCGCGCGCCAAACTTTATGCGGTCTTTAGGACTGGAATGGCTTTGGCGGCTGATTCAGCCGCAACCGTGGAAATTCAAAAAAGAACGCCTCAAAAGAATTTTCCGGGCGGTGGTAATTTTTCCGGTAAAAGTAATTTTAAACAGGAATTGATATGGGTATTGTTCTTGCGGGGATAATTTTATTAATAATTTTAATCATAACAATCGCTATGAATCCAAAAGCCAAATTAATTAAAACAATCTATCTCTATCTGGTCGCGGTATTGAGCCTTCTTTTTGTGGCGATCGGCGCGGGAAGGATTTTAAACACCGGACTCAAATATTATATTTTTCCGGAAGCGGAAAAGAAAAGTTATTTCGAATGCAACCAACAGCCGCCGATAGCTCCGGTTATTTCCAAAGAAAACGCGACTGCGGATCAGAAAGTTCAAATCGATTCATTGCTGGCGGATTATGAAAACTGGAAACAAAACCAATCCGGCGACAATTGTCTTGTGCCCGCCCGCCAGAATAACATCGTCGATGCCCTCACGATGGTAATAATCGCCCTTCCAATATTGTTGTTTCATTGGAAATTGATAAGAAGAGAGAAGGGAGAAAAAGATGAATAAAGTTCGCGTCAGGTTCGCACCGTCGCCGACGGGGTTTCTCCATGTCGGAGGACTTCGTACGGCATTGTATGATTATCTTTACGCCAGAAAAACCGGCGGGGATTTTGTTTTGAAAATCGAGGATACCGACCGCAAACGTTTTGTGGAAGGGGCAGTGGAGAATTTAATAAAATCGCTGGATTTTTTGGGGCTTGAGAGAGACGAGGGAGTTTTCATGAAAGACGTAGCGTCCGAGTTTGAAAATGAGAAAATAGTTGATTCGAAAAATTATCCCGGAATTATCGAGGTGGGCGAATATGGCCCGTACATTCAGTCAGAAAAACTAGAAGTTTATAAAAAATACGCCGAGCAATTGGTGAAAGACGGACACGCTTATTATTGTTTTTGCGAACCGGAAAGATTGGAAGAAATGAGAAAAGAACAACAAGCGCGAAAGTCGCCGCCGCTCTACGATCAATACTGTTTGCGAAATGTTACGCCGGAAGAGGTTAATAAGAAACTCAAAGAAAATTGTCTGTATACGATTCGGCTGAAAATTCCCAAGGATGAAACGATTGAGTTTGAAGATATGGTGCGGGGTAAAGTAAAATTTGATACCAATCTGGTGGACGACCAAGTTCTTTTGAAATCCGACGGTTTTCCGACATATCATTTAGCGAATGTGGTGGATGACCACGATATGAAAATCACCTATATTATTCGCGGCGAAGAGTGGCTTTCCAGCGCGCCGAAACACTTGCTTCTATACCGCTATTTCGGCTGGGAAGCGCCGCGATTCGCGCATTTGCCGTTATTATTAAATACCGATCGCAGTAAATTATCCAAGCGCCAGGGCGATGTGGCAGTGGAAGATTACATCAAGAAAGGATATTTAAAAGAAGCGATTATAAATTTTGTCGCCTTTCTCGGCTGGAATCCGGGGGGAGGGGAAACGCAAGAGATTTTTACTTTGGAAGAATTGGCGGACAGGTTTGACTTCGCCCATGTTCACAAAGGCGGAGCGGTGTTTGATTTGAAAAAACTTGATTGGATAAATTCGCAGTGGATAAAGAGGATATCTTTAGAAGAATTATACTCACGCTCTTTGGAGTTTTGGAAAGAAAAAGAATTTTATAAAGAGTGGATCGCTAGATATGAAACACGAAACATGAAACATGAAGCACAAGAAGCGGAGAATTACATTAAAAAGGTTTTGGAAGTGGAACGTGAACGTTTGCAAAAATTATCCGAGGTAGGGGAGAGCAACAGATTCTTTTTCGCGGAAAAATTAAATTATGATAAAAAATTATTGAGTTGGAAAGATATGCCGGACGAGGAGCTTCGCCAGTCGCTTGCCAGATCCGCCGAAATAATGGAAAATATACCGAAAGGGGACTGGACGCGCGAAAATCTGGAAAAGGAGCTTATGGCCGCTTGCGAAAAATATTATAAAACCCAAGACGGAAAGATCAACCGCGGAAGTTTGCTTTGGCCGCTTCGCGCGGCGTTGACTGGCGAACAAAAATCACCCTCGCCGTTTGAAGTGGCCTGGGTGCTTGGCAAAGAAGAAAGTTTAAAGAGAATAAATAAAGCAACTGAATTGAAATAAATACGCTATATATGCGATATAAAAATAACCATAAAATAAAATACATCTTTCTCGCGATATTTTTGCTGTCGCTTTCTTCTTTCTTCTTTCTTCTTTCTTCTTTTTCAAAAGCCGTTGATTGCGATGATTTTGAAGGCGAATTAAAAGACCAATGCAAAGAAAAGGAAAGAAAGGCGAAAGTGTATGAAGATCTGATTAGGCTTAAGGATAAGCAGGAAAACGCCCTGTCTCAACAGATAAAAGCAATCGATCAGGAACAGCAAAAGAACGAATCCGAACTGACTTTGACCCAAGCGCAGCTGGAAGATATAAACAAAAACATAATCCGTTTGGAAAGCGATATCGCGGAAAAGGAAGCTTCCATGAAAACCCGAAAAATAGTTTTGTCCGGATTGATGCAAGCTTATTATGAATACGACCAGCAGGGTCTATTGGAAGTGGCGCTGGTGGAAAAAGATTTTTCCGATATCGTGAACCAGGCGGATTATACCGAGCAGTCCAGTGCCCGAGTAGGAGAAGTTTTGGCAGAAATCCAAAAACTCAAGAATGACCTAGTGAGAGACAAACAAGTGCTGGATAAGAAGAAGGAAGAAAATGAAAACGCCAAAGACGAGCTGGCGAGAAAGGGACTTAATCTTCAGTACAGCGAAAACCAGAAACAAAAACTTTTGGGACAGACTCAAGCGGAAAAAGAAAAATATGAAGAGCTTTTGAAAAGTATCGAGAGTGAAATCGATGAATTGGAAATAGCCAAGGAAAGCAGCGTCGATTATTCAAAAATTCCTCCAGCCAAGGGTGACTATTTCGATTACCCGGTTTCTTCAATACGAATCACTCAAGCGTACGGCAAAACCAGCTTCTCTAAAAACTACGCCTCTGGCCGCCACAACGGGGTGGACTTTGCCGTAAACAAAGCGCCAATATACGCGGCAGGGAACGGCAAAGTTATTGGCTCCGGCGACAACGGAAAATACGCTTACGGCAATTGGATTGCGATAGACCACGGCGACGGATTAGTAACGCTTTACGGACATCTAAGTTCCAAATCAGTTTCGAAAGGGGATAGTGTCAAGAGAGGAGGGAAAATTGGTATCAGCGGGAACACCGGTTTCTCCACCGGTCCGCATCTTCACTTTTCCGTTTTCGTTAAAAGCAGTTACGAAGTGGTTCAGTCCAAGTACGTCAAGGGCTTGATGATCCCGACAGGCGCCAGCGTTAATCCGATGAAATATTTGTAAGAATATTTTCTTGAAAAATAATTTAATTGTTCATGAATAAAAGCTGGAGATAGCACAACAAGATAGAGAGTAAGAAATAGTTGAAACAGGCGCCAGATCGGACTTTAGAGATGATTTGTATGTGCAAGACGTACTTCTATATATGTTGAAACACTCTTATCAAAACAGCTTAAGTAATGACAGGATGAATATAAGGGTCGCGAAAGTAATAATGTGCGACGCTCTGCATTTTTCTTTCCTCTATGCCCTCATCAATAAAAAAACTCCCAATCTATCGGGAGTTTTTTTTATCAAAGCCTATTTCTTTTTCTCATAATCCTCTATCGCTTCTCTGAGTCCGTCGGCTGCCAAATTGGAACAATGTATTTTTATCGGCGGCAAGCCTTCCAATGCGTCCGCTACGTTGTCGCGAGAAATTTTCTTTGCTTCCGCTAAAGTCTTCCCTTTGGCCAAGTCGGTGATCATTGACGAGGTGGCGATGGCCGAAGCGCAACCCAAAGTTTCAAACTTGATGTCCTTTATATACTCTCCCCTTTTGGCATCCTTTTTTATGCTGAGGTATATTTTCATCAAGTCTCCGCAAACCGGATTGCCGACAATGCCGACGCCGTCGGGATTTTCAATAGCGCCTTGGTTATGGGGGCGGGTGAAATGTTCGATAACTTTTTTTGAATACATAAATTTACGAACTACGAAATTAACGAAATACGAAACGATCTAATCATTTTTTTTGTAATAATCAATCAGAACGTTTCCTGAAATCTCTCTAAGTTGTTTTATTATTTTTTTCAGTTTGCTGATAGAAATATCAATCTCTTTCCTTGTCGTATATTTCCCGATTGTTACGCGGAGCGACCCGTGGGTTTTTTCCGGTTTCATTCCGAGTGAAAGGAGGACGTGAGACGGCCGGAGTGATCCGGACGAGCAAGCCGAGCCGGTGGACGCGGCGATACCTTCCGCGTCCAACATCAAAAGCAAGCTCTCCCCTTCCACGTTTTTGAAAGAAAAGTTGGCGTTGTTTGGCGAACGTTTTACCTTCGACCCATTCAGCTTTACGTCTGGAATTTCTTTTAATATTTTTTTAATAAGATAATCGCGAAGCGATACAACTATTTTGATTTTTGATTTTTGATTTTTGATTTCCGCGACAGCCGCTCCTAATCCGACGATTCCCGGCACGTTCAAGGTTCCGGCTCTTTTTCCAAACTCCTGTCCTCCGCCGTCTTGAACACGCGCGATATTCGTTCCTTTTCTGACATATAAAGCGCCCACACCTTTTGGCCCATAAATCTTGTGCGCCGACATCGAGAGTAAGTCGACGCCTAATTTATCTACATTGCAATCAAAATAATTGATTGCTTGCGTCGCGTCGGTGTGAAGAAGAATTTTGAATTTTTCAGCCATAGGCTGATCCGCCTTTGGCGAAGAATTTTGAATTTTGAATTGACTATTGTACTCTTTAACAATCTTTCCTATTTCTTTGATCGGTTGGACCGTTCCGATTTCGTTGTTGACGCACATCACAGAAATTAAAATAGTATTTTTCTTGATGGCTTTTTTGATGTCTGCGGCTTTTATAACTCCGTCTTTTTTGGGGTTGATATACGTTACTTCCGCCAAATTTTCTTTTTCTAGAGACTTACAAGCGTCAAGGACGCAATGATGTTCGAAAGAAGTAGTAACGATATGCGGCTTTTGAGACACTTGGCGTCCAGAGACACCAAGTGTCTGCTGTGCGGAGCGATACGCTTTTACTACGCCTTTTATGGCAAGATTGTTGGATTCGGTCGCGCCGCTGGTGAAAATTATTTCTTCAGAATCGCAACCAAAAAAATCCGCCGCTTGCTTTCGGGATTTCTCCACCGCTTGCGATGCTTCTTGCCCAAAGCTATGGAGTGATGAGGCGTTGCCAAATCTATCGGAAAAGTACGGCAGCATCGCCTGCATTACTTTTTTATCCACTGGGGTTGTGGCCGCGTAGTCTAAATATATCTTGATAGACATAATTTTAATCTTTGTCATCCTGAGCGGAGTCTTGATGTAATCATCAAGACGAAGTCGAGGGATCTGTTAGCGGCAGTCGTTAGTCTTG
This sequence comes from Patescibacteria group bacterium, assembly GCA_030837625.1. Classification (GTDB taxonomy): domain Bacteria; phylum Patescibacteriota; class Minisyncoccia; order Moranbacterales; family UBA2206; genus XYA2-FULL-43-15. The sequence continues at coordinate 20,179 of JAUPKF010000005.1, forward strand.
TTATTTATAGAAAGTCAATCGATAATCGGTAGCAGATTCCTCGACTTCGCTTCACTTCGCTCGGAATGACAACATAAGAATGTTTATTTCATTAAATCGCTCAATTTTATCCCATATAAAGTTTTCCTAATCTGTTCTCCGAGCTTTATCCAAACAAGGCTGGACGGGCATTTATGCATCATCTTACATTTCGTTCCGTAGCATTTGATCAAAATCGGCCCTTCAGTGCACTCGATAACCTGCCCTACTTTTATCTTCTTAGGATTATCCGCCAAAACGTATCCGCCGTTTTTTCCTTTTGAACTGGTTACAATTCCCCCGCGCCTCAAATCGCCGGTTATTCTTTCCAGATATTTCACCGATATTCTTTCTTCAGCGGATATTTCCTTGATTGTTTTTTTGGCCGGATAGCTTTTGGCCAAACTGACCGCCGCCCGCAAACCATACTCCCCTCTTGTGGAAAATTTCACCCCGTTAAATATTCCATAATAACAGCTTATGCTTTTATATATGAAATGATCTTAATTTTTAGCAATTACCCCATTAGAAAAATTATTTAACGGGGTGAAATTTGTCTATAAAGTATACTGAATTAGTATGCTTTCAGTTTATCATACGAAAAAATCTTGTCAATGGCGCATACTTGATACATAATACTTGATACTTTATACTTAATTTATGCGCATTTCATACTCCGCTTTTGACACCTATCAAAACTGCCCGCTAAAGTATAAATTTCAGCAGATTGACCTCATCAGGACGCCTAAATCCAAAGAGGCGGTTTTTGGGACGACGCTGCACTCCGTTATGAAATTTATCCATACGCCGGGTATTCTCTCCCCCACTTTGGATCAGGCGATGGAGCATTTTTCCAATTCTTGGAATCCGGCGGTGTTTGAAAATCCGGACGAAGAGCGGGCGGCTTTTTCGCAGGGCGTGAAAATTATTCAAGATTATTACAATCGCAACAATCCGGCCGATTTTAATATTGCTAATCTGGAATCACGCTTTCAGATTGAAATTGGAGAGAGCGATGATAAACACATAATCTCGGGAATCATAGACCGCATCGATAGAACGGAAGAGGGCTGGGAAATCATCGACTACAAAACCACCAAAAAAATGCCGACGCAAGAAAGGGTGGAAAATGACATCCAGTTGTCCGTTTATCTCCAAGCGTTTCTTTCGCAATATCCCAAAGAAATAGAAAACCTGGATAAGATAAAAGTCAGCCTATATTTTTTGAAACACGGCGTGAAACTTTCCGCCACCCGGACGAAAGAGCAACTGAAAAAAAGCGAAGAGTTGTTTTTGGAAACGATAAAGTTAATCGAGGAACAAAAATTCGAGCCGCAAGTTTCTCCGCTTTGCGACTGGTGCGGATACCAAAACATCTGCCCGATGTGGAAACATAAGTTCAAGGAAACGCGAAAAATCGACACGGAAGAAATCAACAACGCCATAGATGAATATGTCAACTTGAAATCGGCGATAAGCCTAACTAAAGACCGTCTGGGAAAACTGCAGGAGATTATCGTGAATTATATGGCGCAGGAAGGCGTGGAGCGGGTTTTCGGGGAGTCCGGGATTGTCGGACAGAGTCTTCGCCGAACGTATAAATACGACGCGAAAAAACTCAAGGAAATTCTCGAGCCTTTGGACAAGTGGGAAGAAATCCTCAAAGTGGATGGCATTGCTCTCAAAAATATCTTAGGCGTCTTGCCTCTCGACGCCCGCCATGAAATCGAAAAAGCCAAGATTGTGGACAAGGAAACAAAAAGTTTGGTTGTGAAGAAAAAATAAAACCGACGCAAAACTACGAAAGATACACGAATCTACGAAAAATATAAAATACTGATATCTAAGTAAACGGACAGTCCGCTCACGCGTTAGGCTTTAGTCAGCGGACTGTCCGCTGATGACTGTTCCCTTGAATTTTTTTCCTTCCATAATACTTTTCAAATTTTTCAAATTTTTTCCTTCGGCGATGATTACTTCCAATCCGATTTCTTGGGCGAGTTTCGAGGCGACCGGGTCGAAGGGGGCGTTGAGTCCGGGATCCCAAATATTCCCGACGATACGCCGAAAATCTTTCCAATTTATTTCCTTGATTATTTTCGCGTCTTTGAATTTGTTGGGATCTTTGTCGCAGACATATCTAATGTTGGAAAGATTGATGAGGGTTTTGGCGCCCAGGCGTTTGGCTAAAATAGTTGCCACGTAATCCGTGGACCAGCCCGGCCGCCAGCCGGCCGCCACCATAATTTTTTCGCCATGCGCGAAGTGCTCGGTTACGTCGGCTTTGGTGTTGGGGTTTTTGTTTATCCTGGGATTGGCATATTCGCGAAAAACGGTTTTTATCAAATGCGCGTTCATTCTTGTCGCGTGAATTCCCAGCCAGTCCCGGTCATCCCGGGTAAGCTTGGTAACTTTTGAAGCCGCTTTTTGGTATTCCCGCGCCGCGTATCCCCCACCGGTGATAATCACGAATTTTTTGCCTTTTTTTATCTCACTAATAATCAGCGCGCGGAATTTTTTCAAAAAACTCCAGTCGATGCGCTTGGGGACAATAAGGGAACCACCTAAAGATATAACTATAATGTTATTTTTTGTTTGCAGCATAAGTAAGTTCAAGTCTAAATTATGAGTGGTCAATATTAAGTAAATTCCAAATTACAAGCACCAAATCCCAAATAATATCAAAATTTCAATTTTCAAAATTCAAAACCATGCTTTTGACATTTGAATTTTGGTCATTGTAATTTATTTGGAATTTGTGATTTTGGATTTGTAATTTTCGGACAAAAACTCATTCAATGCAGTTTTTGTCCGGCTGGTATCCTCTCACTTGCGCTTCAGCCGCGTCCTTGAAACAGACCTTGTTTTCCGGCTTTATGCCTTTGGCATAACGGCAGGTCGGCAAGTGGTATTTATTGGAGTTTTTGGAGCCGACAAGCGTACAGTTTTGAGGCTGGGCATTCTTGTCATTTTGGCCATTTTTCTCTTCCTGGGGCAAATTTTGGGCTCCTGGAGGGCTTTGCGCAGTGGAGTTATCCACAGCCGCGCCAGCTACGTTTTCGGCAGGTTTTTCAATGATTATCGGTTTTTGGCGCATTTGGGCGCCTTTTAAGATTCCCGCCTCAAAAGAAATAGCGGACACCAAAATAAAGCCTGCCGCAAGAATAATCTTATATTCATATTTTTCCCAAAAAGCTTTGAATTTAGCGCGCATATTGACAGTATAGCATAAGTTCGATACAATATCACTTGTAACTGAAGTTAATTTTTTCTGTATACTAGCTGCTAAATACTAGATACCAGATACTAAAAAAATGGCGCATAGAAAAGCTGGAGGCTCTACTCAACTTGGCCGCGATTCGATTTCCAAAAGGCTGGGAGTGAAAAAGTTCGGCAGTGAAAAAGTGAAAACCGGACAGATCATTATTCGTCAGCGCGGCACGAAGTTTCGCGTCGGCAAAAACGTCGGCCGCGGCGAAGACGACACGCTTTTTGCCTTGAAAGACGGCGTAGTTAAATTTGCCGCCAAAAAAGTCCGGATGTTCACCGGGAAATTGGTGTCGAAAAGATTTGTGTCGGTCGTGGAAAAATAAAACTTGCGAAAGCAGAGCAAATCGAAACTAATAAAAAGCGAACTTGTTAAATAAGTTCGCTTTTTATATTCGCTCCCATTTGCTAACATTAGCTCTGCTTTTGTGAGTAACTCACCTTTACAAACTCCAAAAACAATGGATGCGCGTCAATTGGTGAAGATTTCAGTTCCGGATGGAATTGAGTTCCCAGAAAGAATGGATGGGCAGAACGGGGCAATTCGGTGATTTCCATCAGTTTTCTATCCGGTGAAATTCCAGAAAAGACCAAACCGCCTTTTTCCAGTTCAGCTACATATTCAGGATTAACCTCCCAACGGTGGCGGTGGCGCTCGGAAATTTTAGCTTTTTTGTAAGCGCCGTAAGCAATGGTTTCTTTCTTAAGGCTGGCCGGATAGGCGCCCAGGCGCATCGTGGCACCGTAATTGGAATCTTCCAAGTTCTTTTTTTGCTCCGGCATAATGTCGATAACAGGATATTTCGTATCTCGATTGATTTCGGTCGTATTGGCGCCTGTCATTCCAAGGACATTTCTGGCAAATTCAATGACGGCCAATTGCATTCCATAACACAACCCGAAAAACGGAATTTTATTTTCCCGCAGGAATTGGATAGCTTTTATTTTTCCTTCGATGCCTCGCGAACCGAATCCGCCCGGAACAATCACGCCGTCATATTCCCTGAGAGTTTCCAATTTATCCGGTTCTTTTTCGAAAACTTCACTGTTAATCCAACCGATTTCCGGCTTAAGCTCCAGTTTGTAAGCCGCGTGCTTGATGGCTTCGATAACGGATATATACGCGTCGGAAAGGACAAAATCTCCCGTGCCGAAATATTTTCCCACCACGCCTATTTTGATCTTGTTTTTGGAGCGCTTAACTCTTTCGACCAAGTCGTACCATTCTTTCATATCGGTCTTCCCGTAGGGAAGATCCAGTTTCTTAAGAAGCAGACGGCTCAAGTCGTCTCTTTCGAAATTTATGGGAATTTCATAAATGCTGGCGACATCCGGGGCGCTTATCACGGAACGCTCGGGAACATTGCAAAACAGGGAGATTTTTTCCTTTCTTCTTTGGTCCAAAAACGTGGCGCTCCGGGCGATAATGAAATCCGGCTGGACGCCTGTTCCGTTCAAGGTTCTTACCGCGTGTTGGGTAGGCTTTGTTTTCATTTCTCCGATGGTGGAAGGAACCGGCAAGTAGCTCAACATAACCACCGCCACATCCTCGGGATTCTTCAGTTTCATCATCCGCACTGCTTCCACAAAAAGGATGTTTTCATACTCGCCTACCGTTCCGCCGATTTCTATTATAGTAATGTCGGACTTGGCTTTGGCGGAAGCTTTTTCTATCCTGTTAATGACTTCCAACGGAATATGGGGAACGACTTGCACGCATTTTCCGTTGTAGCAAAGATTTCTCTCTTTATGAATGACTGTTTCATAGACGCGGCCGGTAGTCATATAGTTGTCATTCGGAAGAGTCACACCTAAAAATCTTTCGTAGTTTCCCATATCCTGGTCGGTCTCGTATCCGTCATCCAAAACAAAAACTTCTCCGTGTTCCGTGGGATTCATCGTGCCGGCGTCGACGTTTATGTAGGGATCAACTTTAATGGCGGTAACCTTGTATCCGCGTCCCTTGAGAATCGCTCCGATGGAAGCGGCGGCTACGCCCTTCCCCACTCCGCTCATCACTCCCCCGACAACAAAGATGTACTTACGGTTCCGCATACTAGAAAGTTTGGAGTCAATGGATTATTTTTGTTTTTTTAATCCAAAAACCCAATTGTTAAATTGTTATATTGTTAAATGGTTAACAATTCTTTCCAGACAAAAAGTCGCCTTCCCCTGCGACTTTTTAAAAACATTATTTTTGAAGATTCTTTATTCCCCCGTTACTTCCAACTTTATTTTCGCTTCGACTTCCGGCGCGAGAGTTATTCTGATTTCATATTCGCCGGTTTTCTTGATTGCTTCTTTTATTATAATACTTTTTTCCGGTACTGCCAAATTTTCTTTTTCAAGTTCCGAGGCGATGTCTTTGGCTGTTATGGAGCCAAAAAGCTTTCCTTTTTTTTCGCGTTTTTTCAAGACAATTCTTTTGTTTTTCAGTTTTTCCGCCAATTCGCGAAGCTTTTCCAACTTTGCTTTTCCAGCCGCTTTTTCTTCCTCCTTCTTTGTTTCCGCTATTTTCACCGCCTCTTCCGTCGCAATTGCCGCCAATTTTTTAGGCAACAAAAAATTCCGGGCATAACCTTCCGATACATCTTTAATATCATTTTGTTTACCTAGGGATTTAATGTCTTGAAGTAGAATTATTTTCATAGTATCATTTTCGGACTATTTAATCTTTTCTTTCAACACTTCTACCGCTCTGTCAAATTGCGGATCCCTATTATTATTGAAATCATCAAGTGTCAAATCAACTTCAATATCGGGATTGATGCCTTTGTCCATAATGTAATCCCCGTTGGGCGTGAGCCATTTAGCGACGGTTATTTTCACGCTGGAACCTCCCGGCAGAGTTTTCAGCTCTTGGACAGAACCCTTGCCAAATGATTTTTTGCCGATAAGGGTTATGCCCTGGTTGTCCCGCAAGGCGCCGGCCAATATTTCTGAAGCGCTGGCGCTGCCTTCATTGATAAGGACAACTGTGGGAAGCGCGCTCAGCTTGTCTCCGCCGATGGTGCGCAAGTCCTCTTTCCTGCCCATACTGTCTTCTTCCGTCACAACTGTTTTTCCTCGAGGAATCATCCGGCTGGCGATTTCTACTGATTGGTCGAGCAGACCGCCGGGATTATTGCGAAGATCCAAAATTATGCCCTTGGCGTTTTTGGAAATTATTTGGTTAACGGTTTGGTCGAATTCTTCGGAGGTGGTTTCTCCGAATTTGGTCAGTTTTACATAGGCGATGTCATCTTCTTTAAATTCCAGCTTGATACTTTTAATTTCAATTTTTCCTCGAAGTATCGTTACTTCTCTCGTTTCTTCCGCGCCAACTTGCAAAATCGTCAGCTTTACTTCCGTTCCGCTTTTCCCCCGGATGATTTCCACCGCTTCGTCGATGGTCATATCGGCCACGATTCGGTCGCCGACTTTCAATATTTTATCGCCCGCCCGAAGTCCGGCGCGCTGGGCCGGGGAATCTTCCAATGGAGCAATAACCGTCAAAATATCATCCTTGATTCCCAATTCCGCTCCGATTCCTTCAAAACTTCCCTCCAATTCTTCATTGAACGACTTGCTTTCTTTGGGATCAAAAAAAGAAGTGTAAGGATCGCCGGTAGCTTTAAGCATTCCTCTTATAGCGCCGTAAACCAATTCTTGCGCGTTCAAATTGGCTTTTTCAATGTGCTTTTCTTTGACCAAATCCCAGACTTTCCAAAAAAGCGAAAAATCGACGTCTAGATTTTCCGGAGGCAAGTTGTTTTCAATGACAGACCGGTCTAAAGGAATATTTATTTCTCCTTGATCTTCAATGATAGCGCTATTTTTTCCTATGTCTCGCCCCAAAAAGAACGCGCCGAAAACAAAAAAAATAAACGCGAAAACAATCAAAGATCGCTTGAAGATTCTTCGATTTTTTTCCAAGCTATATTCAGGAGGCTCCACGCCGCCCAAGTTCTTTAAATCATTTTCATCCATATTTAGCTATGTTTAGGCGCTGGCTTGCCCAAATATTTCCAAAAGTATTTTAGAGCGCTTAGTATATGAACCCAAGCCAGTTTTTTAGAAAGCAGGGTTTTTAAAACCCCTTGACCGGCTGAACCGCGTCCGTGATAATGGTACATCTGGGATTCAGGATTATATACAACTTTGTAACCTTTTTCCCAGAACCTGCGGCACCAATCAGTATCTTCAAAATATAATTTATATCGTAAATCCATCAATCCTACTTTTTCAATCGCCTTTCTTCTAATCATGAGAGCTGAGCCCATCAGCCAGTCCACCTCCCTGATAGACTTGTGATCAAAATCTTTCATTAAAAAACTATCCAAGTGTTTTTGAGCAAAACCGAGTTTTCCCAAAAAAGTCCGCCGATAAACTATTGTCATCGGCTCATAAAAGCGGTAACAGGAGAATTGGAGAGATTCATTGAAATTGAGAAGCTGGGGACCAGCCATGCCGACACTGGGGTTGTCTCTTACATATTCCAAAAGCTTTTCAATGGAGCCTTTTTTTACAATTACATCTCCATTAAGAAACAATAAATAGTCTCCCCTACTTGTTTCGTAGGCAACCTCAACTAATCGAGCTAATCCAACATTTTCATCGAAAGGAAAGAATTTTATCTCCGGAAAATTTTCCCGCATCAACATCTCCGTATCTTCTCCCGTTTCGCTGTCCGATACAATTATCTCACAATCCGTAATCGCTATATTCCTCTTGACCGAATCAATGCAAACTTTCAGAAGTTCGGGATTCTTGTAACTGGTGATAATAATGGATAACAACATGAAACATGAAACATGAAACATGAAACAAGCTTTGCTGTTTCATGTTTCATGTTATGTGTTGCGTGACCCTATTTGGGTTTTATGTCGGACTGCGCCGGCAAATCGAAAATGTTTTTTGCCATTTCATGAATCCGGTCGTAGTTATCGCCGCGGGGAAGCAGGATATATCCGGCCGCGGATTCGCCCGGGTAATACAGAAATCCCTCTTCGCTGTCTTCCAGTACTCTTTGGTAAACTTTGGGATCCGGCATATCTTTATAGAGCTTGTAAAATTCTTCCATTTCCCAAACTTGCATATCAGTCCGGACGTTGTCGCCCAAACTGTCTAATACTCCATTAATCTTGGAAAAATCAGTCAGCGTTCCGGCGCTTAGCATTTTGTCTTTGACCAACTGGATTATCATCTGCTGTCTTTTGGCTCTTTCGAAATCATTGGTGGTTACGCGGGATCTGGCGTAGCAAAGCGCTTGATCACCGTTCAAGGTTTGCTGTCCGGCCGGCAATTTGAAATCCCCGCCGCATTCGGTGTTGGGGTTGGTGCAAAGAGGATATTGGGCGACAACTTTGACTTTGCCGGTCCGGGTGGTGTGTTTCTTATATTCATATTCCCCGGTCGGAACGGTAAACACACTGCTGTCGCAAACATGGGGTTCGTTGAATTGCAAAGGTTCTTCAAATGATTTGTCTAATGTCACCTCAATCCCTCCAATGGCATTGATGAGTTGTTTGAAGCCGGAAAAGTTGATACTGGAAGCATAATGAATCGGCATTCCCATAACCTCGGAAACGGCCGTTTTCATATCTTCCAACCCCTGCCCTTTACCCTTTTGTTCGCCGTAATAGTGCACGGCGTTGATTTTCTGCTTGTCCTGGGTTCCCGGAACGGTCACGTATAGATCCCGGGGAATGGAAATCATGGAAACTTTATTTTCCGCCGGATTTTCCGCCAGTTTGACGCTGGCCACGATTATAGTATCAGCCAAAAGGCCGCCCCCGGGCATATTGTCGCCTCTCATTCCTAAAATCAACATATTTACCCTGCCTTCATCTTCTCCTTTCAATTTGTCCTCCACTCCGGGAATGGCGTGGACTAAACTTTGCAAAAATCCTCCGCTGGAAATTTTTTGCAGTACGCTTCCGGTTTTCCAAGCAAAAACTCCTCCGCTTATCGCAATAATAGCGACAAAAATCATGGCGATCTTAAACCACTTTTTTTTATAGAAACGGACACTCGCGCCGGCGCCGGCGCTTGGAGTTTTATTAAAACCCCTTTCGAAATAAGCCATCTTTTTTGATAATTATTTTTTAAATTATAACCAACAAACACCGCCAAGCGCGAGCCTTGGCAATATTACTATTTTACTTCAACTGGATTCTTTGTCAATCGCAACTTTCTCGAATATCTCCAGCATTTTTTGGGCGGTCTTTTGCCAGGAGAATTTCTTTGATTGGATCTTTCCTGTTTCGATCAGTTTTCCCCGCAATTCATTATTATTTAAAGCCTCGGAAATTTTTCGCGCCAATTCCGTCGTGTCGCGGGGTTCAAAAAGCAATGCCGCTTCCCCGGTTATCTCTCTATGCGGAGCGATGTTTGACGCGATTACCGGAGTCCCGACAGACATAGCTTCCAAAATCGGGATGCCGAAGCCTTCATAAAAGGATGGGAAACAAAAGATTTCCGCTCCGGCTATAACCGCGGCTTTGTCCTCTTCGTCGATAAATCCAGGCATAATTATTCTTTTTTCTAAATCATATTTTTCTATCGTTTCATCGATACGTGCGTCATAATTATGCCCCTTGCCGCCAGCAATGACCAGTTTGATATTCCGATCCCGTAGAGGCGGAGGCGGTTCATGCCTGCCCGCCAATGCGGCAGGAACCGCCCCTACTAGCGTAGGGATATTTTTTCTCGGCTGGAGCGTGCCAATGTATAGAATATATTTTTCCGGCAAGCTGTATTTTTCTCGCACGCTTTTTATTTTTTCTCCCGAAATGTCTTGCGCCAAAAAATCATCGGAAACCGCGTTATAAAACCAGTCAACTTTCTCCGGCGCGATTTTATAATGTTTGATTATTTCATCGCGAGTGAATTTCGATACGCCGATAATCTTATCCGCCCGCTTGAGACTCACAGGAATCAGTTGGTTGAGAAAAAACAAGTCGCTTTTTTTTATGAACTGTGGGAAAACCTTGAAAGAAATATCATGGATTATTGTAATGAGTTTCACGCGGCTCGGAACAAAAAACGGCAGAATGTACTGGGTTAGATAAATTTCCACGTTTGAATGCGAGCGAAGATATCGCGGCAACGTCCAAAAGTTCCAAGTGAACTTGTTTTTTGTCGGGAGCGAAATTATTTCAAAATTGCTACTGTTCGCAATTTCCAGGTCATTTTTTATCTTCTTTAACATTTCCGGATCAGTCATGTCGGTAAGCAGCTTGTAAATATTATTTTTATCGATAATAGCCAGGTTCTTTACCAAGTTGAAAAATACCGCTTCATCACCGGTCCTTTTTTTGCCGATTAGTCTTATGTCGATGCCGATGGTTGACATAGGTTTGATTATATAGTATAGTGGAAATTCGTGCGAGGTGGTGATTATGAAAGCAAAACTAGAGAAGAAGGAGGACAAAGAAATGACGCCACCAGTGGTTGCCTCCAAAGAAGAGGCATTCGGAAATCTGGATAACTGTCCGCACAAATCATTTGATGGCGGGCGGTGTTATCTCGGCAAATGCAGGGGGGTAATGCCCTGTATTTCCGACGACTCGATTAACTTTCAGCAAAAGGAGGAGGAATAATGATCTTCTTCACCAAACCGCGCGATCCGCCCCGGGCTTCCAAGCAAGCCGGGGCGTTTTTTATTTTTCGATAGCTTTTAACTTTGCACTTTTAACTTTTTCCGCCATAGGCAGATCAGCCTTCGGCTGAAACTTGTGCAACTGCCAGCCAGACCCATAAAAATCCCAAAAATATTCCGGCGTTGAATAAATTCGGAATGATTATGGCAAACCAGGAAATAATCAGAAACAAATAAAAAACCTTGTTTTCCTGGTCTTGGGCGAAAAAATAGTTTTTTATCGAATTTAAAAGTATATACGAGAACAAGACGATTATGGATGCAAAACCGATAATGCCCGCTCCCAACCAGGTTTCCAGAAAAATGTTGGATGAATTGAACGACGCGCCACGTTCGTCGGTTCCCAAAATTGATCCGATATTCCCCCATCCGATTCCCAAAATCGGATGCTTTTTTATTTCCGCCCAGGATTTTTGGTAAATTTGGCTTCTTATTTTTACGTTCGGATCCTTTCGATAAACCTCTAAAATAATTCCCCCGCTTTTTTCTATGTCCTCCAGATTAATCTGCTTGCATTCGCACTTCTCCAGCTCTTTTATATCTTCGATTACATCTGGAATTTCACAAACCCAATCATAGGGAGGACACGAAATTGTAATCTTCTGCAATCCCGTTCCTGTGCTTTGGGCGCGATTGAATAGTTGGAAATTGGTTAGATTGAAAACATAAATTACAGCGAGGCTTATTGCCAAAGAAGCCAGTATTTTCAGCTTGAGAAAGAATGTTTCTTTCCAGCGCCAGTTTCTATGATCAAACTTCAAATCCGTAAACGCAATAAATAAAAATATAAACGTCGCCGCGAAAGCGCCCAACCAGGCGGATCGGGAAACGGTGAGGATGAGTATTATGTATAAAGTAGCAAGTAGAAAGTATAAGGCAAAAAGCCGTGTCATCCCGAGCGAAGTCCTGATGTACTCATCGGGACGAAGTCGAGGGATCTGGCTATTATAATCATAAGATTCACGATTTATAGTAATGTCATCGGCGGCCGTCGGTAGATTCCTCGACTTCGCTCCGCTTCGCTCGGAATGACAAGAATATATATAAGCATAAACAACACTAATAAGCAAAACCAGATATCCTCCCAGCCAGTCTGCTTCGGTGAATGTCGCGTTCGGCCGGCCGGGCATCACTTCGAAATCGGATAAATTATGCGTGAAAGCCCAATTTTGCCAAATGCCGTAGAAAGTTACGATCACGCTTGAGCTTAGGAAAAACGGCAAGACTTTTTTCAAATCTCCTACGCTTTGAATATAGTTTCGCGCGAGAAAGTACAGCAGCGCGAAAGACGCGAGAATTACAGACAGCCGTAGGAGCAATTCATGAATTGCTCCTACGGCAAGCGCACTGACAAATCCTGAAAAAACCAAGATAATAACCAAATAATCCGCCAAGTTCAATTTCGCCAGTTTGAAATTCAATCTTTTGGTCGCCATCCGGATTAAGAATGCCGCGATTGTCAGCGCGCCGATGAATTGGTACGGCCGGATATCGATGCCGAGTTCTGTCGGCGCCAGATTGATATTCTCCAAAGGAATAGTTCCGATAAAAAACAAAAACGCCCATCCCGGCCGGTACATCGCCAGTGCCAGCGTCAAAATCGCAAAAAACGCAAAATCCCCCGTTCGCAAGGGTATGATTTTCAAATTATTAAGCAATATCAAAAAGAAAACCAAAAAGACGTTCGCCAGAAGCAAATAATTTTTCGGTTTGTTTAGAGAGTTGATAAATTGTTGGAGCTGATGCATGTGTTTATAATCTTCTCTGTAAATTTCTCCCAGGAAAAATGCTTAGCTCTTTCTTTTCCGCGGCGAGTGAGGGTTTCGCGCAGATCTTTATTTAATAAGATATTTTTCATCACCATAGCGATGTCTTTCGGATCGTCGGCGCGGCAATAGAGCGCCGCGTCGGAGCAGACTTCCGGAAGCGAGGAAATTTTCGAAACGATAACCGGCGTGCCGGCGTTCATTGCTTCGAGCGGAGGTATACCGAATCCTTCATAGAACGACGGATAAACAAACAGCGACGCGCTGGAAAACAAAGCCGGCATATCTTTTTGAGGAACTGTATCAAGAAGCTTCACGTGCTCGGTCAGGTTGAGTTCCTGTAAAAGTTTTTTTATATCCAGCGCCAAAGAAAGGGTTGACGGCAAGATTTTTCCATAAATCACGAGTTTAGGCAATTCGGAAACAAAATGCAATGACTTATTTTTATCCAGAAGGATTTTATAAGCCCTGACCGCATTTCCCACATTTTTGCGTATTTCATATCCCCCGCCGGCCAAAATATATCCCGGTTTTAATTTATATTTTTTGAGAACCCGCGCGCTTTCTTTTGCGGAAACTGTTTTTTTATACGTTTCGTCAACGTCGATATAGTTGGGAGAAACTTTGTCCGGCGATATTCCCAAATGCTTGGCCAAATCTTTTTCGGTATGTCTCGAAACAGTGAGAATCTTATCCGCTTTCCTGATCGCCTGTTCCGTCAGCCGCCAATATAACTCTTTTCTGGCGTTGTCCAGATAATCCGGAAAAATCTTGGGGATAATATCGTGTACCAGCGTAACATGCTGAATATTTTTCAAAATAGTCGGACATTGATAAAGGCTCAAAAAAACATCGCAGCCTTCTTTTTCAACTTGCCTTGGCAAAGAAAACTTTTCCCACCAAATTTTTCGAATCAAATCGTCGCGTTTGTAAATCGGCAAAAATATTTTCTTGGTAAAATTCTTCGGCAATTTAAATCCCCTCGGTAAATCTTCTTCCAAATATAAAATAAATTCCAGATTCGCTTTATACTTTCTACTTTCTACTTTATACTCGGCTAATTTCCGCAGGAAATTAGCCGTCACTTGCCCAATGCCGGAGTTGGGTTTTCGGACGAAGGACGCATTGATGCCGATGGTGATTGCTTTTTTCTTCATACCATTATTATATAACCCAAATCGTTTTGTGTCATCCACAGGCACGGGGTTTACCCTCACACCAATCTTTAATAATTTTTTCTATTCAGTAAAAACTAAGACGAAGTCGCTTCGCTCAAGTTTTTACTATTTAGAGCATTCTTAGTTGAGATTGGTGTGGGGGTTTACTCAAAGCCAAAAATAGGCTATTATACGGATAGCTGGAAAAACCCGAAAAAGCGCTATGTTTCATTTGGTAAAATTTCTCATTTCCGCCGTAGTCATTTTCTTTTTGGCTGTTTTTGTTTTGGATTATTTCGGCTATGAAATCAACCAAAGTTATTTTACCGAAAGCAAGAAAAAGTGCGAGGAACGCTTGAAAGAATGCGGAAAGAATCTTGTCCAAGAAGGAACCAACAACGCCGAATGTAATTTCAATTGCGTCGATCCGAAGGTGATAATTAAAAAGAAATAGTACCGATTCGAATCTACGAATGAATGCGAATCTACGAATTTTTATTTGTCGATTCGTGAATTCGGATACATTCGTAGATTCGTATCGGGTAATCTTATGAAATTAATCGTCAATATCCCCGCTTATAACGAGGAAGAAAAAATTGGAGAAACCGTCCAAAGAATCAAAAAAAGTTTCGGGCTGGATTTTTATTCGTCCGGAAAAGGTTCCGTCATCACCGAAAAACTCATCCAGCTGGTGGATGACGGCTCGGACGACAAAACCGCCGAGATCGCCAAAAATGCCGGCGCCGATATTATCATTTCCTACAAACCCAACCGCCGTTTGGCCTATTCTTTCAAGCAAGCAGTGGAAAGTTCTCTCGCTCGCGGCGCGGATCTGATGGTCAATATCGACGCGGACGGGCAGTTTAATCCTGACGATATTCCCAAGCTATTGGAACCGATTCTCAATGGAAAATCGGATATGGTGATTGCCAACCGGTTTGGCGAAAAAGAAGCTAAAAATATTCCTTGGATTCGAAAAACTCTCAACAAATTCGCGGCCAGAGTAATTGGTTTTTTTCTGAACTACCGCACCAACGATTTGACTTGCGGATTTCGGGCGCACAACCGTGAAACCATGCTTCGCCTTAATTTGACCAATATCTTTTTCACTTATACCCAGGAAACTATTATCGACGCTATTGGAAAAAATTTGAAAATCCAGTGGGTGCCGGTGGACGTGACATATTTCGACAACCGCGAGGCTAAAATCACCAAATCCATTTTCAAGTTCGTCAATAATTCTTTCAAAATAATTTTAAAAGCCATTCGCGACGTGCGGCCGCTGAAATTCTTCGGATGGCCGGGAATTTTTTTCGTGTCTTTGGGTATTATCGGTTTCGCCATATTTTTCTTCAACTACTTTCAAGACTTCAAAATTCGTCCATATCTCAACTATATCGTCTTTTCTTCCATAACGATGTTTTTCGGCATTCAGCTGCTAATCTTCGCCCTTATCGCCGATATGGTTAAATCATCCCGCCAACTGACGGAGGAATTTATGTATCAATGGAAGAAGGATAAATATGACAAACGGTAAACTGAAAATTCTTTTTATAAGTCGGGCGTATCCGCCGGTTACTGGAGGGCTGGAAAACCAAAATTATGAACTTTCCGTGTGGCTTCCTAAAATCGCCGAGGTAAAAACAATAGCCAATACTCGCGGAAAAAAATTTCTGCCTTTTTTTCTTCCCTACGCTTTTCTAAAAGCGCTGTTTTTATGTAAAAAGTACGACGCTATTCTTTTAGGTGATGCGGTTCTCGGCGCCGTTGGATGGAAATTGAAATTATTTTCCCGGAAACCCGTTGTTTGCGTCACCCACGGGTTGGATTTGACTTATCCGATGAAAATATACCAAAAGCTCTGGGTCGGTTTTTTTGCGGGAAAAATGGACAAGCTTATCGCTGTCGGAAATGAAACAATAGAAGCCGGGGCAAGAAGAGGCATTCCGAAAGACAAATTTGTTTTCATTCCTAACGGGGTCGACACGGAAAAATTTATCGAATTTCACAAGCGCGAGGAATTGGAAAAAATTGTCGGCGAAAAGTTAGAGAATAGAAAAATCATACTATCCACGGGACGCCTGGCTGTTCACAAAGGCATTGACTGGTTTTGCGAAAACGTTGTGCCGCTTCTCGGCGAAGATATTATTTATCTTGTGGCGGGAGACGGAGAAAAAAGAAAGGATATTGAAAAAATAATCGCTTCCAAGAAATTGGAACCTAAGGTTAAAATACTGGGAAAGGTCAGTGATGAAGATTTAAAAGTTCTATACAACACGGCCGATTTGTATGTTAAACCCAATATAAAAGTCGAAGGGACGATGGAAGGTTTTGGATTGGTGGCTATCGAGGCGGCATCGTGCAAGCTGCCGGTTATCGCGTCGAATTTGGAAGGTTTGAAAGACGCAATCAAAGACGGGCAAAACGGATTCTTGGTTGAACCGTACGATGCCGACGGATACGTGAAAAAAATTAACGATCTGCTGAAAGATGAAGCGTATCGCCGTGACTTCGGCGAAGAAGCCAGAAAATATGTCATTGAAAATTATTCTTGGGAAAAAATTTCCCGAAGGTATTTGGAAGAAATTCAAAAAACAGTTTCAAAATAAAAAAACACTCGGAACAGACCTCCAGGGTCCGCAGTCGCAGACCCTGGAGGTCAAGCCAGGTCGCCTCAATCAATTGCCATTAAGTTTTAATTATGGCATACTATAATAGCCAATGGACATCTACCAAAAAAATACAAACACAGAAAACGCGAATATTGAATCCATAGATCCGAGAATCCACTTTTTCACCCAAGAAGAATTGGAAGCCAGGCGCTTCCCTCTTGGCAATTCCGCCTTTTTGAATTGGGTGGTGGAAAATTCTGAAGGGAAGGTCAAAAATAAAAAACAAGCTTTGGCAGTTATCGGATCTTTCGTTTTTCTTTTGACTGTATTATTTATTTTTACCAAATCTATGCTCGCCGGTCCGGATATCCCGCCGGAAGCCTTGAAAAATCCGGAGTACGGTTTGCCGATGGCAGATTAGTAAAAACAAAAAGATTTTATTTATGGCATTTAATCAAACAAAAAACAAGCTCAGTGGAGTTTCATTGATTGAAGTCTTGATTGTGATCGCGATAATCGCTATTTTGTCCAGCGTGATTTTGGTCAATCTCAAACGCTCGCTCACCCGAGCGGAGTACGCTCATGCTCAAATGCAGCTGAAGACACTGACGAACTTGATTGCTGAATTGGAAATAGATACAGGAAAAAGCCCAGCCGGTTTAGCTTTGCCTGAAACTCAATGCCACCCCACGCCACAACCGGGTTTTCCCCTTAACCATTGCGCTGCCGGCTTGTTTGATGACGTAAGTGGATCTGGTGGCTGCGTAGGGTCAGGAGTAGCAATAGAAGGAGGAGCTACTTATAGTGATCCCCGCGCTACATTTCCTAATTGGAGAGGGCCTTATGCAGAGTCTTTGCCGCTGGATCCATGGGGAACAAGTTACTATTATGATTTTGACTACTATTGCGGCAGTTCTCTCAAACAAAAGGGTTGTGAGGGCTACTATGGCAAAGTGGTCAGGGCGATTGTTTCCTTTGGACCTAACAAAGTTTGCAATTACAATTGGTCCGGCACCGTCGACAGTCCTTTTACTAGCAGCGACGATATCGTATATGTTCTGTGCGGAACAGCAAATAATATCTACCCATAAAAACCATTTTCATTCTCGATGCACGCCGTTTTTCATAAATAGAAAACAAGTTAAATGGACATCTACCAAAAAAATACAAACACAGAAAACGCGAATATTGAATCCATAGATCCGAGAATCCACTTTTTTACCCAGGAAGAGTTGGAAGCCAGGCGTTTCCCTCTTGGTAATTCCGCCTTTTTGAATTGGGTGGTGGAAAACTCCGAAGGAAAGGTTAAAAACAAAAAACAGGCATTGGCGGTTATCGCATCTTTCGTTTTTCTTTTAACGATACTGTTCATTTTCACCAAGTCTATGCTCGCCGGTCCGGACATTCCGCCGGAAGCTTTGAAGAATCCAGAATATGGTTTACCTATCACAGATTGAAATCAGATGAAAAAACAAAAAAACAAGAATTCTATCTCGAAAAACAAACTCAACGGGGTTTCCCTGATTGAGGTTTTGGTTGTGATCGCGATAATCGCCATCCTGTCCAGCGTAATTTTGGTGAGCCTGAAACGTTCGCTTACCAAAGCGGAATACGCCGAAGCCCAGATGCAGTTGAAGACACTGACAAACTTGATTGCCGAGTTGGAATTAGATACGGGGAAAAGTCTGGGGGGACATCCTTTGGCGGAAGTTGATTGCACGGAAAATAGGGAGATATATTTTAATGTTTGTGCGGCCGGTTTTCTTGATGTTGATGAATGTGACGACGACGAAAATAGATCCAAAGATGCCGGAGGAGTATATAGGGATGATCCTCGCGACGTGTTTGATAACTGGGCGGGTCCTTATTTAAATTCTTTTCCCCGGGATCCCTGGGGAACAAATTATTACTTTGATCCGGATTATATGTGCAACAGTGGGCTAAAACAGAAAGGATGTGAGGGATATTATGGCAGGCAAGTTAGAGCAATTGTTTCTTTTGGACCCAATAAAGTAAACAACTACAACTGGATGGGTAATGTCGGTGCTCCCCATGCTACCAGTGATGACATTGTTTATGTCCTGTGCGCGGGCGGGTCTCACAGCTATCCATAAATAAGTATTATTATGCTTTTTAGCTAGTTGTTTTTTAGTAGATGCAAAAGAGCTTGAAAAGCTTTTTTTATTTGCCTTTTTGTGCTAGGATATTGTTATGCCAGATAGCATATTAAGTCAGATATTATTTTATATTTCAGCCGCTTTTGTCCTGTTTTTGCCGGGATATTTTTTGCTTGGAGTAGTTTTTAAGAAGAATAACGCTTTAGAACCGCTGGAAAAATTTATTGTTTCTTTTGGCTTGAGTATCGTCAGCGTCGATTTTATTTTTTTTCTTTATTCCCGGCTGAATATTCCCATCACGCAAACGTCGGCAATTGTTGGAATCGGAGTTTTTGTTCTGATATGCTTTATCCTTGCCGGAGTCTCTCGAAGAGGACTCCGACAAGCCGCCGAGCCGTCGGAGTCCCTTTCAGGAGACTCCGACAAGGAAAGAAGAAGCTCTGGAACATTGATTCGTATGTCCGGCATCCGTAGCGCCGGTTCACGACGCGATAGCGGAGTGAATAACTTATTTCATTTTTCCAAAAACCAATTCATTCTCATCTTGCTCTTGCTATTCTTGACGGTTTTCATTAAAACCGCCTACCTTTCCGGCACGATCGCGCCGACCGCCACCGATATGGGACATCATATGTATTGGGCGAAATGGCTGGCTCAGAATCATCAACTTCCGACTTATGAAGGAATGCCGGATTTTATCATCGGCGAACATATCATTTTTGGCGTCATAAGTCTGATAAGCGGCGCCGATTTTTTCTCGGCTTTTCCGGCGATTGTTTTATATCTGATAAATATTTTAAGCATCTTGACTGTCTTTATTTTGGTTTTGCGTATTTTCAAGAATAAGACTGTCGCCATTTTATCTTTGTTCTTTTTAGGCGCGCTTTACGCCGTGTCTTCGCCGCAAGCCAAGTTTGTCAGCGGCGGCGTAATCGGAAACGTGATGGGAAACTATTTTATGCCCCTGGCTTTTTATTTTTATTATCGAGCGCTTGAGTTCCTGAATGTAGGGGTTCAATTTATTGAACCCGAAAAACCAAAAGGGCTTGATAAATCAAACCCCTACGGTAAATCGTTATGTGACAGCAGGAAATTCTTATCCCTCGCTATTTTCACCACATTTGGTCTTTTCTACACCCACCACTTGACTTCTTTCATCTTTCTTTTTGTTTTATTATTCTTTGTCCCCTTCTTTATTCTGATTAATTTTAAAAACATTAAGGAAATACTCAACCGCGCGCGGCCTGTCGTATTTTCACCGGCTGTCATCGGCACTTTTGTTTTAGGCTTGGTGTTTTTCTTTTTTATTTTCACGCCCACTTACGTCAATCCGGAAGCGGTGGACACGGCGGTCGGCACGGCGGTGAAGTCCACCCGCACCGGGCTTACGCTGGAAAATATAAAGCTCACCGTCGGGGAGCCGCGTTTTGTTTTGGGGTTGATAGGATTGCTGTTTCTAGTCTTGACTTATTTATACCCGCGCGAATTCGATAAAGATAGAAAAAATTTAGGATACGCACTGATCGTGTCCTGGTTGGTTACGCTTTTTATAATGTCGATGAAACCCAACTGGTTGTTTGTCGATATCCCCAGCGCCCGGATCGGAAATTACTTGAGCTATCCCTTGGCGATACTTTCCGCTTATGCTTTGTACTGCACTTTTAATTCCAACTCAAAGCTTTTTGGCGAAAAAATTTCTTCCCGCGTTCCGCAAGCGCTCTTTTCCGGCGCGCTTTTGCTTTTCGTTATTTTTTCCTTCGCTCCTGGACTGGATGATTCGGCCGGCGCTTTCAAAACGCAAAACGCCGGAGAGGAAACCGTCCAGACCTTCTCCGCCTCGAAATATCTGGCGGAAAAATCTTCTGTTTCCAATATGCTTCTCAAAGATCATAACTACATCACGGCCGACTCCTGGATAAAATTGTTTTTCATGAGAGAATATAAGTATCCCCTGTCCCGCGGATATTTCAAGCGCTACGAAGATCCGCTTAACCCTCGCGAGATGTGCACTCTCTGGATGATCGGCAGTCCGGCTTCCGCCGATTCCCAAAAATGTTTTTCCGAAACCGGCGTCAATTTCGTGATGGTCAACCCGCGCTACGACAGCGCGCAATTTCAGAAATTGGATGAGTTTGATGAGGTTTATGTGAATGATGAAATAAATATTTTTTATAGAAAATGACAACGGGAGTGCAACAAAGAAATATCATAATTTTTGTAATCGTCCTTTTCCTTGCCAGTTCCATCTGGCTTTTTTCCGTTGCCGAAAAATACACCGACCCTGACTACCAAAAAAGCTGGTGGGCGGTTTATTTTGCCGATCCAAAAGGCGGCAGTTTGGATTTTGTCATTGAAAATCACAGCGACAAAACCGATTTTCATTATGTAATTTTATCCGGTAATCAGAAATTGAAAGAAGATAGTGTAAAAATAGAAAAAGGCTCCCAAATAGAGCTTGGCTCTACCCAAGCGGATTCGGGAAAAATTACCATCCAAGTTTCAAGTGAAGAAGAGAAAAAGGAAATATACAAGAATTTATGAAAAAAATACTTTTAGTCACCCGCCCTATCGCTCCGCCTTGGGACGAGGGGTCGAAAAATTTTGCGTACTCGCTGGCTAAAAATTTGCCGGCTGGTTTGGACGTGAATTTAATGGGAACAAAAGAAAATTTGCCGGAACTGCCTCAAAATGTCCGCCGGCATCCGGTTTACACAACATCAAAAATCGCTGATTTTAATTTGGAACAAAAATTAAGAGCGTTGTATTTTCAGTGGAAAACTCGCGGACAGTTTGACATTAATCATTATTTTTTCACTCCTACCAGATTAAATTCGTTCTTGATAAAAAATTTTTTAAGTTCAAAAAATACCAAAACAGTTCAAACCGTCGCCACGCTGCGCGAAGATTTGTGGTCGGATGAGGATATAAAGAAACTGATGTTTTCTGATTTAATCATCACCTATTCTGATTATTCCAAAAATAAATTAAACGAGCTCGGATTTCAAAATGCCGAAAGAGTCTATCCGGGAATCGATCTTTCTGAATATGCCAACGCCGAGAAAAATGAAAAGCTTCTCAATGAATATAACCTTACGAAGTCCGACTTCGTAATAAATTCTACCGGCGAATACGTCCGCCTGGGCGCCATTGATGCGGTGATTGATAGTTTCGTTGAAGTCGCCAAAAAAATTCCCGAAGCCAGGTTGTCTTTGGCCGTACGGATCAAAAACGAAAAAGACGCTGCCAAGAAGGATGAGATAATTAAAAAATTAAAAAAACATAATTTGCTTGATCGCGTAGCGTTTCATGATGACGGAGCGTATCAAATGAAAGACATCTACAGCCTTTGCGACGTGAGCGTTTTCCCGGTGGAAAATATGCATGGGAAATTCGACGTGCCGCTGGCTGTCATTGAAGCGATGGCTTGCGAAAAACCCGTGATTCTGTCCGACATTCCAATTCTGCGCGAGTTCGCAAACGAGAAAAATTCTGTTACAATAGAAAAAGGCAATGCAGCGGCTCTGGCGCAAGCAATTCTGGATCTATACGCCCACCCCGAAAAACGCGCGGAGATCGGCCGCGAAGCCAGAAAGTACGCGAAAGAGAATTTTGATATCAAAAAAGTCGCGGGGATTTACAATGATATTTACGAAACACTGTAAAAAAATTACAAATCACAAATTACAAATCACAAATAAATTCAAAATTCAAATATCGAATTTCCAAATTGGTTTTGAGTTTTGGAAATTGTAATTTTGGATTTATTTGGAATTTGGTGCTTATAATTTGAGATTTTGGACTGTTTATGTCTCAATACAACCTAACAACTTTATCCGATCATAAGAAAGAACTAAAAACGGACAAAATGAAAGTTCCGGCGGTTTTTTTTATGAGCGATGAGCTACTCCCACAAGACGACACTTTTGCCAAAATGGAAGACGTCGCTTCCAATGAAAATACCCTCTTTCGCAGTTTGGTCGCTATGCCGGATGTTTGCTCGAAACCCGGCCGGAAAAACGCCTCCGGCACCACGGTTGTTTCGGAAAACTATATTTTACCCCAAGTTAACGATTCGGATCCGAACTGCGGAATGCGCTTAGTTAGAACTAACTTAACGGAAAAAGATTTGTCTTCGGAAAAAGTTGACAAATTATTTCAAGAGCTGGTAAAAGTTGTTCCTACTAAAAAATTTGTCGGCACCAGGATTCCTTTTGACGTCGTGGTCGATATTTGCCGCAAAGGAACTTCCGCCATAATCGAACATCTCGGAATCAAAACTAAAAAAGAACTTGAGAATACTCAGAATGGCGGAAATTTCTTCTCCAAAGAAATGACACGGCAAGATATTTTTGATGTTATCCCCAAACTTTATTTGTTTTTCGCCAAATATCGCCTGGGAATTCTGGGAGCGGCGGGGAATCACTTTTTGGATCTTATGAAAGTAGGTGAAATTATTGATCCTCAACTGGCTGAAAAATTCGGAGTAAAAAAGGGTCAGTATCTTTTTATGATCCACACCGGATCGGGAATTCTCGGTCAATACACGATGTACACCCATACCGCGAAAAAACGAGAACATTTATCGCAAGCTCTTATGGTAACTCTTGGAAAAATGACCTTCAACTCCCAAAAGAAAGATACCTATAAAAAAATGCAAAAAATTATAAAAAGTCATATGTGTGGTGATAATTCTCTTTTAAAATATGCCGCCAAAGGAGCTGACGGAGAATTGTATATGAACGCCCGGGCGGCCGCTTCGAACTTTGGTACGGCTAATCGCGCCGTCATTACTCATAATATTTCAGAAGCAACAAAAAAGATTATCGGCAAAGACCCGGAAATGGATTTGATCTACGATATGCCCCATATCTCAATAACTGAGGAAGAGCATTTTGGCAAAAATGTGTTTGTTCATCG
This sequence comes from Patescibacteria group bacterium, assembly GCA_030837625.1. Classification (GTDB taxonomy): domain Bacteria; phylum Patescibacteriota; class Minisyncoccia; order Moranbacterales; family UBA2206; genus XYA2-FULL-43-15. The sequence goes on from JAUPKF010000005.1 coordinate 43,675, forward strand.
AAGTAATACCTCGAGAGCGTATGGTCCGGGCAAAATGTCCCATCATCCTGTTTACGAAGAAACCGGCGAACCCGTTTTTATTCCATCTTCTATGAGCACCCCGGCCTATCTTTGCGTCGGCACGGACAAAAATGAAGAAAGTTTCTACTCCGCCCCGCACGGCACCGGCAAAGGAACCAATCAAAAGGAGAAATACATTTCCACTAAGGAAGAATTGTTCGCCAAAATGGAGACCAAGGGCGTACGGCTCTACAATGCCCGATCATCCATCGTGGTCAACCAGGACAGTGCCCGCTACAAAAATATCGATAAAGTTATGGAAGGAGTCGAAGCCAACGGCATCGCGCATGTCGTGGCGAAAATGGAACCGGTGGCGGTTTTGATGTACTGAATCCTTTACTAATTACGAATCAAGTACGAATATACTAATCGGAATTCGTACATTCGTATATTAGTAAGAGATTAGTAATTCGTAAAGAATATCATGAAGCTTATCACAATTTCAGGATTAGACGGAAGCGGAAAGTCGACACAAATAAAGTTATTGCAAGATTATTTGGAGCAAAAAGGTTCCAGAGTTTTTTATTTTCACGCGATCCAATTTGGTTTGGCGAAAAAAATCACTGATTTCAGGAATAAATATTGTTTGATATGCAAGCTTTTGGGAAAGTGCAAAGTCTATCAAGAAAAAAGCGTGACACGTGCCAACGCCTGGCAAATATTTTTGCGGAAATTATTCTTACGGATTGACATTTGGCGGTTTAAGTTGTTACGTAACCAGTTGCGTAACAAAAATTATGATTATATTTTGAGCGATAGATATTTTCATGACAGCGTGGTGAATATCGAGTATTTATGTCATCCCCGTGAAAACGGGGATCCAGTCTCGGGACTTAAATTTTTTACACTAGATTCCCGCCTGCGCGGGAATGACATAGAGAAACCCGGTCTGGCCATTTACATCCAAACTTCCCCGGAAACCATTATGCGGCGCGAGCGCGTGCCAGATCAGGGATTGGAATATCTCAAAAAGAAAAAAGAATTATACGACGCTAAAATTGACGAATGGGGATTGAAAGTTGTGGATGGGAGTAGAGATAAAAATGTTATTTTTGAAGATATTAAAAATTTGATAAAAAAAGTCGGTTCAGGTCTCTGACCTGAACCGAAAAGGTTCTGAAAGCGGCTTGTTTTTAAGAACTGCGCGGTTCAAGTCTGGAGACTTGAACCGACGCTAGTTATTTAAGACCGATTACTAAAGTCCAAGACGGCTTGAATAGCCGTTTCCCGTCTCTTTCCCTTACGATTTCAAATTCTCGTTCGTTCTCCGTAGTTGAACGTCCAGTTTTTCTCCACACATCGACGCTATGATGGCCACTTATTTTCAGGTCATCGACAAGTATCATCTTATAAAGCCCTGGTTTATCAAGGCACGTCCCTGTGTATATCAATTCTTTTACTTCAGTATGAATATGATCCATTGTTGCTTACCTCCTTGGAATAAAAAGAACATCAAAAGTTTCGCCATTAATATAACATAGTAGTCTAAAATATAGTTCAAATTATGTCAAGTACTCTCGCCAAATCAGCCATACTAGTAACAATTTCCGAAATTGTTTTTAATGTTACCAGTTTTTTGGTCCACGTGGTCGTGGGGCGGATTTTGGGTCCGGCGGATTACGGCCGTTTTGGATTGGTAGTGACGCTGACCACGATGGTCATTATCCTTATCGGAAACGGCATTCCGACGGCGATGAGTAAATATCTCAGCGAGATTTTTGAAACCCAGCCGGCGCTGATAAAGGTAATCAAACGCCAGGCTATTATTTTGCAAAGCATTCTTATTGGTGCCATAACTCTAATATTTTTCTTTTCCGCGCCGCTTATCGCCAAGATTTTGGGCGATCCGACGCTCACTCCCCTTTTCCGGCTGTCTACGCTTATCATCCCCGCTTTCGCCGCCGCTTCTTTCTATTTTTCCTACTACACCGGGCTGCACAAATTCGGCGTCCAATCTTTCCTGAAAATTTCCCGCTCCCTTTTTCGGGTGATTTTCATAATTTCCTTGGCTTTCTTTTTTCGATTGGAAGGCTCGGTTATGGGCTACATCGCCGCGCCGCTGGCTGTGTTCTTGCTGGCGGCGGGAATTGATAGGTTTAAAATATCAAAAGAATTACAACCCGCCCCTGTAGGGGCGATTCATGAATCGCCCCTACAGGATGTCGCGCAATCCTCTTTCGATTGGAAAAAACTAATCTCCTACGCCTGGCAGATAATTGTTTTCTTTTTGGCGTACGAACTTTTGATCAGTATTGATCTATATCTGGTCAAGGGCATAATTCAAAATGATTATTTGACCGGGGTATATAACGCTTCTTTGACGCTGGGACGCTTTCCCTACTATCTCTTTTACGCCTTAACGGTTATTCTTTTGCCGGTCGTTTCCAAAACTACTTCGGAGAATAATCACAAAGATACTCATAAAGTCATTTCCCAGTCGCTCCGCCTGATGCTGGTTTTGCTTTCCCCCATCGTTGTTTTGATGTCGGTTTATAGCTTGCCGCTTATAAAATTATTTTACGGCCAAAACTTCCTGGAAGCGGCTGTCCCGATGTCAATTTTGGTTTTCGGTGTCGGATTCCTCACAATTTTCTACGTGATGAGCTTTGTGATGAATGGTGCGGGACACACCAAGATTCCGATGTGGATAGCCACGTTCGGCCTCGTCGCTAATACTGTTTTGAATTACATTCTTATAAAGCAATACGGCATTGTCGGTTCGGCCATTGCCACCACCGCCGTTTCGTTTCTCATAATGCTCGTTATGCTTTATTACATCGGCAAATATTTTGGCGTGTTGGTGGGTTTCAAAAGCCTTACTAAGATCATCTTCGCTTCCGGCGCGATATACGCCGCGTCTCTTTTTTCCCCGGCTGACAATTACATTTTTATTCTTTGGTCGCTTATCTTTACTCTCGCCTATTTTTCCATCCTCTTTGCTGCGGGAGAAATAAAAAAAGAGGATCTGATGTTCCTCAAAAAATCCATCTTATCTAAAAGTAAATCAAAGAAGAAAAACCCATAGAAAAGCCAGCTTTCTTACCAGGGCGGTTCTGGATATTTCCTTGCCCAAAATATTTTCATAATACTTGATTTTATTCTCTATCTCCTGAGAAAGCGCCGTGAGTGATTGTCTTTGTTCCTCCAATTCCGATTGCGATAAAAGATCTTTTACTTCTTTCAACCAGACGCTGTCTTTCTCAATTTCCTTTTTCATAATGCCAGTCGGATACTCCCCGACTCCAAACAAGAACAGTGCTAGCTTGTTTCTCTTTGTCAAATTTTCCAAATCTGCCGTTGCTCTCCGAGAAGACTCTTTAAATAAAAATTCTATCTCGTCGGCTCTTTCCGCCAAAGCTTTCTCTTTATCGGCTTTTTCTTGGGTAATATCAACTTCAATCGGTCTGTTTTCTTCTCCCAGCATCAGGAGGTGCGCGTCTTCTTGCCGGTTTTCAACCGGCTGGTCGGTTATCGCGTTGTCGGTATTCTCGTTATCATCCACTGCCTCGGCAATATGGCAAAACGCGTTTATCGGATCCGTGCCGTTTGCTTCGATGGTATTGTTTTCCAAATTTATAGAGTCTTTCCAATACCAAAAAGTTGGCTCTCCTCCGCTGGGTAAAGCGCAGGTAAATCCATAATTATTGTTTCCGCTAATCTGGTTTTCCGCTATTCTTATTTTTCCGGCGCGATTAGACTCCTGATAAAACTGGGCGGCAATTCCGCTAGCGCGGTTGTTTCTTATCGTGTTGCCTGATATTTCCAATTCCGAGCTACCGACGATGAATTCAATCCCACTCTCTTTGTTGCCGTAAATCTTATTTCCCCTGACGCTGCCGATGACTCCCGCCCGAATATCAATTCCCTCTTCTCCGTTGTCAAATATGTTGCTGTCCTCTATCTCCACTTCATTGCCCGCCTGGATATACATAGCCTTGCGTTCATTATCATACAAGTCAGTTTTTTTAACAGTAATTTTTCCCTTGCCGGCAGCCACATTTATTCCAATACTTCTTGATTTTTTAACAATGCAGTTTTCCACCGCCGCTTTGGCGCCTTTGGCCACGTCAATGGCGATATTGCCTCCTTCCACGGTAATGTCTTTGACTAAATTCTTTCCCTCCATCGTCAAGGCGCCGTTTAGGGCAACTTCCTTGCGGCTTTCTCCAAATAGTTCCGCTGAATCCTTAAGAATAACGCTTTCTTCATAAAGCCCGGCGTAAATAAATATTTTTCCGGAAGGCGAAAATTCCAAAGCTTTGGCAATGCTTCGGAAAGGACGCTCGCGGCTCCCATCCTCTTCTCCTATATAATTTTTATTTACATAAACATCATAAGACTCTCCGCGAATTTTGAAGGGAAGCAATAAAAAAACCCCTATAATGACCAAGCAATATGTTTTCATTATTCGGCCGCGTCAATCTCAATGGCGCCGGAATCATTTTTTGTGTTGAAGACGTCCTTCCAAAAAACCCTGTCAGTCGCGCCCTTATCTTCATTGAAGCGAAAATCTTCTTTTTTGGAACTTTCCAAAAATTCTACTTCCTGTACTTTTATCTGCCCAAGCTCTTTCGAATCGATTACTTTCAATTTTCCCTTGAATTTATCTTCCAAAAATTTGAGGTTTTTTTCCGCGGGGAAAACAGCGAAATATTGTCCGTTCGGATCGTTTTGGTCTTTCAATGGGAAATATTTCAAATCCGGATCGTTTTTTTGAAAAAGCAGGTATCTTATCGGCTGGACATGCTCCGGTTTGACGTAGAAATGAATGTTTGCCCCGGTTATTTTCTTTTCATAAATAAAATCCGCCGCCTTTTCCAGTTGCCCGAGCGTTACGCCGTCCTGGTTTTTCAAAATTAACGTTCGGTCAATGGAAATGTTTTTGTTTTGCGAATCGGCCTGCTCCTTAAACCAGGCGGCCGTTCCTTTGATATTCAAACCGATAATGGCCGCCGTAATGATCAACGCCGCGTATTTTCCTTTGGAAGAAAATTTTTCGTCTAGAAACTGGAATACCAGTCCTAAAAATATGAAAGGAATCGGAAAGACGGAAATAAAAAAGCGTGGTCGCAATGAAGAATAAAGCGGAATCGCCAGCAGAAAAAAAATCCCGAACCAAGCCGCTAAAAGCCGCAAGAAATCCTTTCTGGCGCCGTCTTTTTCATTTTTCAACTGTCTGGCGGTTAACAGCAAGCCGGAAAGCATTATCAGCGCGGTGAGCAGGCCGAATTCGGCATTATCCTTTGTTTTCCCCTTATAGCACTCAGCGGTAGTGATCAGGCAATAATGCTTAATTTGCTTATCAAAAGACCGGGAAATTTTCGTGGACAGGGATTTTTTATTGGGTTTGGTTGAAAAAGCTTGAATAAAATTTTTCGTATTTTCCCCTTTTCGCATCACGTCGCTAATAATAACCGGTGAATAAATCAAAAGGAAAACAGCCAGAAAAGCGCCGGAAAGCCAAAGCGTTTTTTTAAAAGAGAATGTTTCCATTGCCCGCCTTATCCCTTTTGGATGCCAAAGCTGAAAATGTGTAAACAAAACCAGCCCGGAAATAATCAAGAGACAAAAAAGCCCCAAAAAGTGCAGTTGGCTGCCAATAGCCGTCCCCAGCGCCCAAACAACCGCCCAAGCAGCCTGTTGCTTGAAACTATCAGCTTTTAACATTTTCAAAAGTCCGTAGAAGCTTAGCAGCGTAAAAAATAGCAAAGAATTGGGATTCCAAGCAAAACGAGAATATTGAATAACCAGGAAGGAAAAGGCGTACATCGATGTTACCAAAAAAGAGTTTCTTTTTTCAAAATACAGCCGCAAAAATAGATAGAGCAGCGGTATGGTCAGGATTGAAAAAAACAAGTCCGGATAAGCGAAAACTTCCGGTTCGGTTGAATTGAAAATTGCCCCGGCGGCGTATTGGAAATAGTAAAAAATCGGGCCCAGGCGCAAAAATCCGGCGGAAACATCCGTGGCTCCGGCTCGCGGCCCCAAAAGCGGCAAATGTTCCGGCCCGTTCTTAACGGCGTTTCCTACCATAAAAGTATCGCGCGCCTGGTCCATCTTGAAATACAGCCAATCGTTATGTTGATATGTCCTGACCCAAATCGCCGCAATCATCAAAACCGAAAAAGAAACCGCCAAAAGTTTGTTGTTTTTGAGATAGTTCATAGTTTATATAATACCTAAAAAAATAAATTTTATCAATCAAAAATTTCTTCCCATAGATATCTTTTTGGCGCGCCGCTGCGGTGTTTCTTCGGGGGCTGTTCCAGATTTGGCGTTTCATCGGTTATTTCACCTTCTTTCGGAAGCAATGTTAAGACGGAAAGCGTTCCAAAATTTTTGACGCCGGCTATATCATAGAGCGGCGTTTCTTTTTTCCCCAAAGAATATGATCCATCACTGCGCGTAAAATCCACCCAAAAATAATTGGCCTGCCGGTAGATATGGTCGCGCGGAATCTTATCGTCAAAAACCGCTTCGTCTTCTTTCAGCAGAAACTCCAGCGCCGGCACGTAACGCGCGTCTCCCGAAAAGAAAATCGCCTGACCGTTTTCTGTTTGCGATTGGAGCATATATTTTTCGATCATTTTTTCCTGCCGGTACGTTACCCGCGTTTTTTCCTTAAGCAGCAGATCTAAATCGGTTTCCAAGTTTATTTTATGTGCCATCGCCAATTCGCCAAAGCGTTTTTTGACTTCCAAGCCGTTGGAAACCGCCAAAATAAAAACAACGGCCGATATCACCCAAATCGGTTTCATTTTTCGGGGAATTGTTTCAAGAATCAATCCCAAAAACACAAACGGCAAAAAAGCCGATATAAGAAAATAGCGCGGAGAAAGCTCCATCGCTAGCGGGATAAAAAGCAAGAAAATGGCAGAAAACCAAAGCCCGTTAAGAAGCAAGAAATCTTTTCGGCGCGGATCGGTTTCTTTTTTGAAATTCAAAACCAAAATCAAAAAACCAAAAAACACAAAAGCCGCGCTAAAAAATCCCAAATAATAATCCTGGGGGCAATTCTCGCCGCAGTCGCGATATCGGGCAGCCAGTCCGTTAAGGTTCAATCCCAAGAGACTATTGCCGTCCCGCCCCGAAAGAATCAAAAAATATCCGGCGGAGTGTTCTTTTATGTTAAAAAATATTTTATTCACAAGACTTACGGAACTATCCTCCGATTTTCCGCTGATGGTTTTTAGAAATTCTTCGGTATTATCTCCGCCGGTTTGATATTCATTCAGGAAAACCGGAATATAAAAGAGCAACGCTATCGAAATTGCCAACATCCAAAATTTAAGGCTGATTTTTGGACGCTTGAAAATAAAAAATATCAAAAAAACAAGAGGCAGGGCGATGAACGCCAAAAAATGCAACTGGGTGGAAATGGAAAGCGACGTCAGAGCCGCCGCCAGCCAAATTCCCCGCCGGGATTCTTTTTCGTCCACCGCTCGCAATGTGGAATACAGAGCCAAGGGAACAAAAAATACCAAAGGATTAGGATTCCAGGCAAAGCGGGAATACATAATGAGAAAAATGGAAAAGTTCGAAATGGCGAAAAGCGCCAAGGAGATTTTTTTGTCGAAATACCGGCGGAAAAAAAGATACATAAGCGGAAGGGAAAAAATTGCCAAAAGCAAAACCCCGACCGCCATTCCGGGCGGAGTGTTGCCGAAAATTTTGGCGCTGGCGTATTCCAAATAGTAGTAAGCCGGGCCGAGCCGGAGGAAAGTTCCGCGGGCGCGCGGACCGAGAAGCGGCAATTCGGAAATACTCCCCTCCGCCGCTGAAAAAACCACATCAGCGTCTCGCGCCTGGTCAAGCTCGAAATGAAGCCAGTCGGAAAAATTGTAAGTTCTCAAGAAACATCCTAAGGCTAATATGCCTAAAAATGCCGCTAGAAAAGCTTTTTTTTGAAAAATAAAACGCATTATTTCGTTCTTAAAGCGAATATGGAAAATTGGCGGTAGACGTCGCAATTATCAATAGTATATTTTTCCAGAAATTTATCCGAAATTTCACAGCCGCGGTCGGCGCTCTTTATGTAGAGCACTTGCGTGCCGGGCTCCAATCGCGTTTCTTTTTCCAGGGAGATTATTTCCAAGCCGGATCCTCGCGCCAAAAATCGCAACGGACGAAAAAATTTGAAAAGATAGCCAGCTTGGGCATCTGCGTAAACGGAGTTACTCTCAAAGTTTTCTCGCGTAAAATTTACGATATACTTTCCTTCTCCCAAAGTCAGATAGTCAAAGTCCCCGTTAATTTCACTTCCGCCTCGAGCCATATTTCTGTAAGTATGGCCTACTTTTTGCAGATTGAAAAGCGAAATCGCGGCGACAATAACCGCCGTGATTAAAAAACCTTTTTTGAATTTTCCTGAAAAAAATTCCAGCCAAAATCCCAAAAGCAGAAATGGCAGAAAAGACAACGGCAAGAAGAATCGAATAGAAAGTTCTGTCGCCCAAGCGAGATAAAACAAAAAAGACAACGCGGCGTAACCGGACAAAACCGCCAAGAATATTTTTTTTCGCTCTTCTTTTTCTTTTTTGAAGTTTTTTGCCAGCAAATAATATCCGCCCAAAGAAAACATTGCGGCGACGGCGGCAAAAATAATAAAAAACGCTTTTTGCGGCAAGGGCATTTTCTTGCCGTCCAGTTTTTGCGCGGTTTTCAAATCGGATTTGTAATCGCATTCGTCTTCGTTTCCCAAGGAAGTCAAAATATGGGCGTTGGATTTGATATGGCAGGAAAAATTTAGCGCCAAATTTCTTGAAAAATTCGCGTTCCTTTCGTTTTTGTTCGTGGCGCCCCGAAGCAACTGGCTCGTGTTGGCTCCGCCGGTTTTAATTTCGCTGATAATTTGCGGGGTGTTGACGAACAACGCCGCAAGTACAAGAATGGCGGCGGAAACAAAAGTTGTTTTTTTGTTTTTAATAAAATAAATCAGGGCAAAGACAGCGAAAACTGGCATTATTATCAAAAGCGAGGTGTGCAACTGGACGCTTATCCCCAGCGCCGCGCCCGCCAAAGCCGCCCAGATGTATTTTCCTTTTCCAATAGCGAAAGCCGATCTGTAAATCGAATAGATAAAAAGCATCACAAAAAAAGGCGTGGAGTTGGGGTTCCAGGCGAAACGGGAAAACTTGACGGCAAAATACGAAATAGCGTAAAGCCACGTTAGGGACAACGCGATCGGCGTTTGAAAATAAGCTTTAGCCAGAAAATAAAATAAGATCATCGCCAGCATGGAGAAAAGCAAGTCCGGATAAGCCAATTTTTCCGGCTCGGCGCCGAAAATTTTAGCCGAAGCGTATTGAAAATAATAGAAAGCCGGCCCCAGCCTGAATTCCGTTCCCCCAGCTTTCGGTCCGAATGCGGGAAGTTCATTTTTATCGCTCAAGTCTTTTATAAAAATGGCATCGCGCGACTGGTCCATGTTAAACCGCAACCAATCGGAAAAATGATACGAGCGCAAAAAAGCGCCGATGAAGATTATAAAAAACAAAAAAAACATAGCTGATTTACGGCTACCTCTTATTTTTGCAAATAAGCTTCTGACAAAAGCCATGTTTGATTTTTTAAATTTTTTTATGGCGCGAAAGCTATTCGTTTCCTATTCTATATTCCACGGAAAAATCGGCTAAATTGATTATGGCATAAGTGCCTTTGCGCGTTTTTTGGGTCAACGGATATAAGCTTTTGTATCTGATCCCGTTATATTCGCGCTCCCAATAAGCATGGTCGTGGCCGGAAATAACCAGCTTCACTTTCCCGCTTTCCCTGATAATTTTTTCAAACTCCGCGTATCTGGGCAAGAATTGCCCGCCAACGTCCTCTGCGGTGAATACGGGAATATGCATGGCAACTATTACTTTCTTATCAGTTTTCAGGGTTTCTTTCAGCCACTCCAGCTGCGCCTGATTTATGAACCCCTGGTATTCATCATAATTCGCGTATTCGCTTTCCCAATAGTTTTCCATTTTTTCGCTTTCAAAAGTATCATCCAATACAATTATTCTCACATCGCCCAGATCGTAATAATAGTAATATTGCGTAAGGCCGAGCGCTGCCGATGTTTGCGGTCCGTCATGGTTCCCTTTGACAATTATCATATTTATGCCCATCGCTTTAGTCAGTTCGATAACTTTCCCCGCTATCTTTTGGTCGCTGCGGTTAGTGGTGTCGCCGGTGTTTATGACCGTGTTAATTTCTTCATTTTTCATTTCGGAAAAAACTTTTTCCAAGTATTTCTTGTATTCCTTAGGAAACGAAGGGAAACCCCTGTCTTTGTCAGGTTTTTCTTTGCCGGCATGAACATCGGATATCCAGCCTATTTTTACATCTTTCTTAACTTCTTCTTTTTGGGTTGTTTCCGTTTTTCGTCCGTCGGCAGTTTTGAATTTATAAACCAAAAAGACCGAGCCTGCCAACAGACAAGCTCCTGAAATAAAAGCGGTGAATATGAGAATCTTTCTACGCGCCCGCACCTTGATTTAAAAACGCTTAACAATTATAATTTTATTATAACACCAATCGGTTTAGAAATTCAATTCTCTAGAGACTTACGCGTTTTGCCCGGCAGCCTGATTTTTGAAAAAATCGCTGTTTAAGAACGACGCTTTTTCTCCAAAATTTTCCATTGGTAGCCGTCGATTGAGGGGAAATTTTGGAAAGAAAAAGCGTCGTTCGAGTTATTTTTTCAAAAATCAGACTGCCGTGGGCTGGACGCGTAGCTCCCATTCGAATGAAAAAAAGAGCGGCTTTTATTATAGTTCTCTTGGCGGTCGTTTCCGCCAATCTTTATTTCGGTTTGCCCCGTTTGAAAACATTCGCCGGCATCGACGAGCCGCTTTGGTCGTATGGCCGGGTGCCGCAACTATGGAAAGCGGTCAAGGAAGGCAAATGGAAAAAAACCGACCTTTGCGACAAACCCGGCGTGACATTGGCGGCAGTTTCCGGCATCGGGCTGATTTTTTCCGACAATCCCAAGGAGTTGGAAAAATTGCATTACCAACAAAAAACTCCTGAGCAAATCCAAAAAATAACCGATTTGTATTATTATTTGCGTTTGCCGGTTTTTTTCTTTACTCTGCTAACTCTCCCGATTTTTTATTTTTTGATCAAGAAATTGGCCGGCCGAAAAACCGCCTTGCTTTCTTTGATTTTCATCGGGCTGTCTCCAGTGCTTCTGGGAATTTCCCTGATGGTCAATACGGATGCAATTTTGCGCGTCCTTTTGCCTTTGAATATATTGAGTTTTTTGGTTTACCAAAAAGAAAACAACAAAAAATATCTCTACCTAAGCGGCGTTCTTCTGGGGCTGGGCATTATCACTAAATACGTGGTCAATGTTCTCTTCCCTTTCTTTTTACTCCTGATCTATCTGAAGTATGTTTTTGATGGCAAAACCGAAAAAGATCCGCGGACTTATTTCAAAAAAGCCTTGGCCGATTATGGGATAATGGTTCTGATTTCCCTAGCGGTCGTGGCCGCGCTGTTTCCCGCCGTTTGGGTCAAGCCCAAAATGCTCCTTAACGCCACCATATTTAGCAAAGCTTTTCACCGGGTTTGGCGGGAATTTTTCGCGGTAATTCTGGTTTTAGCCGCGGAAACATATCTTTTGAGAAATTGGCTAAGCGCTCCGATTTGCAATTTTCTAAACCGCTACCGCCGTTTCTTTTCCGGATTTGTTTACGCCGCCGCTTTTTATTTGATCGGTTACGCCCTTTATAACACTTATTCCGGAATGGAACTTTTTGATTTTCAGCCTCTTTTCAACTTTCCGGGAAATTCCGATTTTGAGAAATCAATGCTTTCATCATTCTATCCCCTGCTTTTCGGTTTGACTCCTTTGGCGGCTTTGTTTTTTATCTTGACTTTGCTAGGAAATTTTTGGCAGAAAAAATCCTGGGAAACTTACTGCATTTTCACCCTTTTGTTTTTTATGCTAATTTATTACGCCGGATCTGCTCTAAACGGAGTCGGCCCGACTGTCCGCTACCAGATCGTCCTTTATCCGCTAGCCTGCATAATCGCCGCCATCGGCATCGTCCAGGCAATAAATTCAAAATTTCTCAAAAAATATCTGACGGAATTTAACTTTTATCTCTTGCTAGCTGCGCTTTTTGTCTTTTCGATTTTTTCACTAAAATCCATCCAACCGTTTTACCTTTCTTACGCGTCTGATTTACTGCCCAAAAAATACGTGCTAAACTTCCGGGACATGGGCGATGGCAGTTGGGAAGCCGCCCAATATCTCAACAACTTGCCTGACGCCAAAAATTTGTCGATTTGGGCCGATAAGGGAGCCGTTTGCGAATATTTTGTCGGAAAGTGCAATGATAGCCTGAAAGAAAAGGGAGTGAAAAACACCCAAGTTGATTATTTTATGATTTCGGCTGGCCGCCAAAACAAGTCGCTGGCTTGGGGCGCGGAGAGAAAGGCTGTTTTTTCAGGGGGAATAAAGCCGAAAGAAATTTATTTTCCCGACAATCCCGCTGAGTTTCGCCTGAACATCGACAACCGTCCGACTAATTTCATAAAAATTATCAAAGCCTTGTCAGTGATTCCGCAATAATTTCCTGAATTTTACGCTATGTCCAAAGAAAAAATAGTAACCGTATCAATTTTCGCCATCATAATCGCCTCCAGCTTCTTTTTCGGCTTTTCCCGGCTCAAAGATTTTTCCGGCGTGGACGAGCCGTATTGGTTTTATGACCGGGTGCCGAAATTTTGGAACGCCGTGGCTGACGGTAAATGGAAAAGCACCCATCTTTGCGACAAGCCCGGCATAGGGACGGCGATTGTCAGCGGCGCCGGCTTGCCGTTCATCAAGGATGATCCGCGGGATTTCGAAAAATTGCGCTATCGGGAAAAAACGCCGGAGCAAGTGGAACAAATCCGCCAAATGTATTTTTTCTTGCGTTTGCCGATGTTTCTTTTCACCCTTCTTTCCTTGCCTTTTTTTTACTTTTTGATTAAAAAGCTTTCCGGAGAAAGCGCGGCGCGTTTTTCCGCCATTTTTATGGGACTTTCTCCCGTGCTTTTGGGCATCTCGTTGATCATCAACACCGATTCCGTGCTTTGGATCCTGACCGCCCTTTCCACTCTGAATCTTTTTGTGTTCTTCAAGACTGGTGAAAAAAAATACTTGATTCTTTCCGGCGTCCTCTTGGGTTTTTCCGTAATTTCCAAATTCGTGGCCAATGTACTGTTCGTCTATTTTTTCCTGCTTTTTCTCTTGGAATATATTTTCTATGCCCATAACTCGACTGATATCAAAAAATACCTGAAACAGGCGTCTGTGAATTATCTCACGCTTTTCTCTGTCGCCTTGCTGACAGCCTTCATCTTTTTCCCGGCCGCTTGGGTAAAGTTTTCTCTTTTGATGAAATACACCTTGGCGCATGAAGTTTTTTCTTCCACCTGGCCGCTTTACGCCGCGGTAGTTGCGATTCTTGGATTGGACGTTTTGGCTCTCAAGGGATACTTCTCCCAAAAAACATTTGGATTTTTCGTGAAATACAAAAACAGCCTGGCAAAAATCATCGGGGCAATTTTCGTCCTGCTGACATTGCTGGTTTTTCTTCATGTTTATGCCGGCGCCAATATTTTTGATATCCAGGGACTTATCGCTTCTCCCAAGGGCATCGGCGAGGGAAATATCCTGGTAAAATATTCCGGCGCCGTCACTGCCGACCTTTACAGTTTCCTTTTCAGCATTTCCCCGCTGGTTCTTCTCTCCCTTCTATTATCGGTATTTTATGTCCTAAAAAACAAAGACTTGAACCGCGACCTGATAACGGTTGTCTACATTATAATCTTCGCCTTAATGTTTTATCTGGGCTCGGCCATAAACGAAGTCACCACAACAGTCCGCTACCAGATTATGGTTTATCCTCTAGCTTTCATGGCGGCAGCAATCGGACTCAAGCATTTTTTTGAAAGCGAAAAAGTTGCAAAAATCCTGCCCCTTTGGAGCGGCTATGTTTTTTCCATCATTGTTTTGATTTCGAGTCTTTATTTCATAAAACCCCATTTCCTGGCGTACGCTTCGGAAATTTTGCCCAAAGACAATGTCGTCAATTTGAAAGGAATGGGCGAAGGAAGTTTGGAAGCCGCCTACTATCTCAACAGCCTGCCTGGCGCGGGCGAAATGACGATCTGGTCCGACAAAGGAGCGGTTTGCGAAGCGTTTGTCGGGCGATGTTTCATTGATTTCAAAAGAAAAACTTTCTCGGAAAACGATATCAAATATTTCGTGGTTTCCACCGACCGAAAATCCCGCACAGTGAAACTTTCCCAAGGGATAAAAATTGTTGACGAAGAAAAAAAACGGGCCAAAGAGAGTATCGAGGATTTTGTCAATTTCGAAAATCTTTACGCCGAAGAAAACCCCAAGTTTGAAGTGATCATCGGCGGAAGAGAGGTTAATTTCGTAAAGGTAATTAAAAAAGAAGATATGTTTAGTAAATAAATTTATGATGCCGGCGCGCGAATTGGCGATCAAACATTTCAAAAAACTCGTTTCGGAAAAAACCGACAAAGCTTCTTTGCAGTTTTTCCGCTACCTCATCGCCGGTGGAACGGCCACTTTGGTCGACTTGGCGGTTCTTTTTGTTTTGTATCACCTGTTGCACATTAATTACTTGGCCGCGGCCGCGCTGGGATTTTTGTTCGGCGTCATAACCAACTTTACCATAAACATCGCCATCGTTTTTGAGAGCCAGGGAAAAATGAAAAAGGAGTTTCTCCTTTTTGCGGCCGTGGGTTTGGGCGGGCTTCTTTGGACAGAGCTGATTCTTTGGGTTTTGTCCGGCAAGTTTCACCTGCCTGTTATGGCGGCAAAACTTGTCGCCGTTGTCCTGGTTCTGAACTGGAACTTTTTTATGCGCAAAAAATTCGTGTTCGGGAAGCGTTCTTTAAATTAAAACGAAGAGCTAGTTTTTACTGCCGTGTCATTCCGAGCGGAGCGTAGCGAAGTCGAGGAATCTACTGACAATTATCGCTTAATTTTCTATAAACAGTAAGTTTAACGACTGTCACTATCAGATCCCTCGACTGCGTTCCAATGATTACATTGGAACTTCGCTCGGGATGACACTCTTTGAATATATCGCACAACCAAGTTTCTCATTTCATCCAATCTTTAAACCTTCTTCGCAGTTTGGCGATTTTAGGGGAGATTACGGTTTGGCAGTAGGCGGCTTGGGAATTTTTCTCGAAATATTTTTTGTGATAGCTTTCCGCTTCGTAAAATTTTTCCAGCAGTTTTATTTCCGTGACAATCGTATTTTCAAAAATACGCTCCGCTTCCAAGTTGCGGACAAACTTTTCCGCCGCTTCTTTTTGCCAATCATCCTCGAAAAAAATCACTGATCGATATTGCGTTCCGACATCCATTCCCTGTCTGTTTGGCGTCGTCGGGTTATGCGTGGCGAAAAAAATATTCAAAATGGTTTCATAAGAAATAAGCGCCGGATCATACTCAACCTTCACCACTTCCGCGTGCCCGGTCGCGCCACCGGAAACTTCTTCGTAAGTCGGATTTTCTCTCACGCCGCCGGCATAACCCGGCGTGACGGAAACAATTCCTTTAATTCTTGCAAAAACCGCCTCCGTACACCAAAAACACCCTCCGCCCAAATAGGCGGTTTCTTTAGTGCCAAGCGACTTTTTTGAATTTTGATGAATAGTTTCCATTGAACCAAACATACTACAATCCTTCAATAAAAAAACTTCCCGTGTTCTATAAAATAGAGGCTTCTATAGAAGCCTCTATGGTACGTACCAAAATATGCGACACTGCAAAACTACTTCCGTCGAAAATCATTCTCGGTCAAGTTGGATTGGCGTAAAATAGATCTGAAAGTTCCGAAAGGAATTTCTCTTTTGCCGGCTGGAACAATTACGGTCAGAGTCGGGCTGCCGGTTTTTCTGTATTTCGTGTGACTGCCTTTCTGGGAAACAAAAACAAAGCCCTGTTTTTCAAGGACTTTGATGATATTTGAAGAGGAATAGAGTTTAGGCATGACAGATCGACATTCTGATAAGTTCCGGCCGCTCGATTTTCGTCACTTTCGGAACCTTGATGTCTTCGAAATACAACTCCAGGGCTTCATCTAGCGCCGCCAACGCTTCTTTTCTGTTCTTTCCGAAACTGGAAACATCCACATTCAAACACTGGGCAACATAGTATTTACCCTCTTTCCAGACCACGTTTTTTAGATCGATTTTACGCATAAGTTGTTACTTTTCTGTACTGTAATACTGTCACAAGAAGCTAAATATGTCAAATCGAACGTAATAGCCCAATAGCTTGGAAACGTTTTCCGGTGTAGAATAACCGGTTAAAACTAACGTTTCCAAATATGTATACAACCAACCCTCAAATGCCAAGACTGCGAGCCAAAG